>NZ_JBWBQU010000004.1:0-502850 GCF_056279165.1 Paenarthrobacter sp. TE3676 | reverse complement strand
ACAAACAAGTTGCCTTGTTCTGGTGGGCGATACTGGGATCGAACCAGTGACCTCTTCCGTGTCAGGGAAGCGCGCTACCGCTGCGCCAATCGCCCGTTACCGGGTCCTTCAAAAGGAGAGCGGACGACGAGATTCGAACTCGCGACATCCACCTTGGCAAGGTGGTGCTCTACCAGCTGAGCTACGTCCGCACATGTTGCCTGCCGGGCTGATGCCTGGCGTTCAACAACAAACAAGTTGCCTTGTTCTGGTGGGCGATACTGGGATCGAACCAGTGACCTCTTCCGTGTCAGGGAAGCGCGCTACCGCTGCGCCAATCGCCCATGCATCCAGCCAACAGCTGGAAGACATGGTTTTCACCGAGGTGGGTACGGGATTCGAACCCGTGTATACGGCTTTGCAGGCCGCTGCCTCGCCTCTCGGCCAACCCACCGTGTAAGCAGGATTCCGAGGAATTCTTGCCTTGACAGTGCCTTGCGAGCGGACGACGAGATTCGAACTCGCGACATCCACCTTGGCAAGGTGGTGCTCTACCAGCTGAGCTACGTCCGCAGTGTCGTTTCGGCGGGCAGCCCTGCAGGCATTCCGTCGCTTTCCGACGAGTAAAAACTCTATAGGAGGTTCCTGCAAACTCCAAATCGGTAGCCTGCTTTTGATCGAGGAGCCCGCTGGATCCTTGTATTTACGGGGATTTCCGTAAGTTTCATGGCTGTAATTCCACTCTTGTAGTTCTAAGTGAGGCCGGGGGTCATGATCCGTTTTGCATTCCGGCACTGGTCCGTTAGTGTTTTCTATGCACCGGGCGATTGGCGCAGTGGTAGCGCGCTTCGTTCACACCGAAGAGGTCACTGGTTCGAACCCAGTATCGCCCACCACCTGTATGCAAATGGTTAAACCCCGTTTGGACTGATTGAGTCAGTCCGGACGGGGTTTTTCTCTGCAGCAGGCTTGTTTGGCGGATTGCAGGTTTCTGCGTCACGAACTGTGTGGACGCGACACACATCAGCATGCGCGAACAAGAAGACTCGGAATCACCTTCGGCCAAGGCCACTGCTACTGCCACCACGCAACCTGCCACGCCCTTCGCGGATCTTGCGCTGACAGCCCCGATCCTCGCCGGCAAGCTCGCCAGGCTGCCCCCTCAGCAGCTGGCGCTGATCTTCCCGCGGATGAATTCTGTCGGCCCTCTATGACACAGTCTTTGTATGACTGCTCCACTGCTTGCCCACGCTACTGACTACGGCCGGATGTACGCCCGATCCACAACTGAGCAATTTTCCGTACCGTCCATTACTACGGTGATCGGACAACAGGCGCACGCCTTGGACGGATGGTTCAGTTACATGGGGGCGAGCAGCCTGGCCGCGGATCCTGAGCTTCCTTCGATTCTCGGAAGCCCCGCGAAAATCCGTCAGGCTATCAACAAAGCTTCCAAAGCCGCGGAGGTTTACCGGGATGCGGCGGCCGCACGCGGTGACCGCGTCCACACTTACTGCGAACAGGTGGCGTTGCGGGCGATGGGCCGTCCGCACCGGATGCAGGAATGCAGGGACGACCTCGCGGCACATGGTGAACAGGCCTTTGCCGCCCGCTTTGACGAATGGTGGGAGCTCTACCGGGTGGAGCCATTGGCACCGGAGATCACTGTGTGGAACAAGACGGTGGGTTATGCCGGGACGTTGGACCTCGTTGCCCGGATCAACGGCCGAATCTGCCTGATTGACTACAAAACCAAGGGCACCACCAGGGACGGGACAGTCAAGGCCCTGGATGACAAAGTGGTCATGCAACTCGCGGCCGGTATGAAGGCCGAGGAAAGCCTGGTGGATCCTGTTGCAGGCGAATGGGAGCCGTGGAAATTCGGAGACAGCCCCATGCTGCTGGCGGTGGCCATCGGAGAGACCGAAGTCCGGCCGCAGCGGGCCAACCCTGACATCCTCAAGCACCATTGGTGGAAGTTCTGTGCCCTGCGGCGCGTTTGGGAGATGTCAGCGGACGTTGTCGCTGCAGGGCAGCCTTTGCTGCCTGTTGCTCCGCCGGTCTTTGCGTCAGCCGGGGCGGCACCGACACCGGCCTTGTCCTCAACTAAACTGGCTTAGGCTCCGCAACAACCGGAACCTGGTTTGACGATCGTGAGGACTGACAGCAGATGGCAATTTTGAGTATCCGAATCATCGGGGACCCGGTGCTGCGCACCGTAGCTGACCCCGTTACCGATTTCGGTCCGGAGCTCGCCAAGCTGGTAGCTGACATGACGGAAACCATGGAGGACGTTGAGGGCGCAGGTCTCGCCGCGCCGCAGGTGGGCGTCAGCCAGCGCGTGTTTACCTATCGCATCGGGGGAGTGGAAGGCCACA
Source organism: Paenarthrobacter sp. TE3676 (assembly GCF_056279165.1). Taxonomy (NCBI): domain Bacteria; kingdom Bacillati; phylum Actinomycetota; class Actinomycetes; order Micrococcales; family Micrococcaceae; genus Paenarthrobacter; species Paenarthrobacter sp. TE3676. Next base: position 500,493 of record NZ_JBWBQU010000004.1, on the reverse strand, counting down.
TCATCAACCCGGTCCTGGAAAACAGTGAGGACTTCCAGCCGGACGAGGTGGAGGGTTGCCTTTCCATTCCCGGTCTGGGCTTCCCTGTGCGTCGCTTTCGGGCCACCCGGGCAACCGGAGTGGACCTGAACGGCAATCCGGTCTCGGTAGAGGCTGAGGGCATGCTGGCACGCTGTTTCCAACATGAGACAGATCACCTCGATGGGGTCCTGTACACAGACAGGCTGGAAGGCGATGACCGCAAGGCTGCCCTCCGGGCCATCCGGAACGCCAATTACCACGCGATTACCGAGCAAACCACGTCCAAGCGCGCCAACTCCGTAGGGTCCAGTTTTGGCGGCGGCAGCTTCGGGGCGCCCGAGTGAGGGTACTCTTCGCCGGAACGCCGGCTGTGGCTGTGCCGTCGTTGGACGCGCTGATTAAGGCCGGCTTCAATATCGTGGCGGTTCTTACCCGGCCGGATGCGCCCGTGGGCCGCAAACGTGTCCTGACTCCTTCGCCTGTGGCTGCACGGGCGATGGAACTCGGTATCGAGGTCATTCGCGCGGCAAAGGTGGACGCCGACACGACCGCCAGAATCGCGGAGTTCGCTCCCGACGTCGCCGCCATCGTTGCCTACGGCGGCATCGTTCCCAAAGCTGCCTTGGGTGTCCCGAGGCACGGCTGGGTCAATCTTCACTTCTCCCTACTTCCGGCATGGCGCGGTGCAGCCCCCGTGCAGCGTTCCATCATCGCGGGCGACGACGTCACCGGGGCCGTTACATTCCAGCTTGAAGAAGGCCTCGACACCGGGCCTGTATTCGGGACGCTGACCGAAACAGTTCGTCCTGCAGATACTGCGGGCGATCTCCTCGAGCGCCTGTCCATCAGCGGCGCGGTTCTGCTGAGCCAGACCCTTTCCGCTATTGACGCGGGTCAGGCCGCTCCGCAGCCTCAAAACGGGGAGATCTCCCTTGCGCCCAAACTGACACTCGACGATGGACGCTTGGACTGGCAGCAGCCGGCCCTTGCTTTGAACCGCCGTGCGCGCGGAGTTACTCCTGAACCCGGCGCATGGACAACCTTGGAAGGCCAGAGGGTCAAACTTGAACCAGTAGCTCTGCGTCCCGAGATCAAGGACCTTCCTCCGGGAAGCATCCGGGTGGAGGGCAAGTCGGTTCTGGTGGGTACAGGTTCCCACGCAGTGGAGCTTGGTCGGATCCAGCCGGCAGGTAAGAAAATGATGTCGTCGGCCGACTGGGCCCGCGGCTTGGCAACACCCGAGAGAGTGGTATTCGAATGAGCGAGTCCGGCCGCCGAGGCCCCAACAACAGCGGGAGCCGGGACGGCGGCGGGGCGGGAAACCGAGACTCGCAGGGCAACCGTGGAGCCCGTGGGGAGAGCAAGCGCAACGCCCAGGGCCGCGAGCGAAACAGGGGACCGCAGAGGGGCTTCACCAATAACGCTCCGTCGCAGCGCACCCGCCGCGCAGATCCAGCCCGATTGGTGGCTTTTGAAGTGCTCCGCGCGGTTGCTTCCGAAGATGCCTACGCAAACCTTATGCTGCCGGCGCGCATCCGGGAACACCGCCTCGACCGTCGGGATGCCGGCTTTGCCACTGAATTGAGCTACGGGGCCTTGCGCGGGCAGGGTACTTACGATGCCATTCTTGCCCGTTGCGTGGACCGCCCCTTGGAGCAACTGGATCCTGCAATTCTGGATGCCCTGCGAATCGGTGCGCACCAGCTGCTCTCCATGCGCGTTCCCGCCCATGCCGCGCTGGACCAGACCGTCGGCCTGGCACGCGCGGTTATCGGCGCCGGCCCGTCGGCCCTTATCAATGCGGTACTTCGCAAGGTCACTGCCCACAGCATGGCCGAGTGGCTTGAGACCCTGCTGGATGACGAATCCGACGAAACCAAAATCGCTGCCTTGCGCCATGCGCACCCTGAATGGATTGTCCGGGCATTACGCCAATCGTTGGTAAACCATGGTCGCCCCAAAACCGAAATCGACGCCCTCCTGGAGGCAGATAACGCCGCGCCGGTGGTCAACTTGGTGGCCTTGCCAGGACTGGGAAACCTCGACGAAGCTTTCGAGAATGGAGCCACCGCCGGTGAGCTGGTAGAAGATTCAGCTCTATCCGCTGGCGGAGACCTCGGCCGTTTCGAATCGGTCCGGCGCGGAACAACGCGTGTCCAGGACGTCGGATCACAACTTGTGGCTCGGGCTTTGGCCGGCGTCGAGCTGGGGGAGTCGCCTGCACAAGGTGAACGATGGTTGGACTTGTGCGCCGGCCCCGGAGGGAAGGCAGCGCTCTTAGCTGCCCTGGCCTACCGCGACGGCGCAACTCTCCTGGCCAACGAGCCTGCACCGCACCGGGCCAAACTTGTTCAGCAAGCGCTGTCGGCTGTTCCCGCTGAGGCCTGGACAGTGCGGACCGGTGATGGTCGTGAAGTGGGTGCAGAGCAGCCCGGAACTTTTGACCGTGTGCTCGTGGACGTACCTTGCAGTGGTCTTGGGGCCCTTCGACGTCGGCCCGAATCGCGGTGGCGCCGCTCGCCCAAGGACATTGGCGACCTGGGACCGCTGCAGCGGGACTTGTTGAAGTCCGCTCTTGATGCCGTCAAGCCCGGCGGCGTGGTGGCCTACGTGACGTGTTCGCCACATCCGGCCGAAACCACAGCTGTTGTTACTGACGTGCTGGCCAAGCGCGGGGACCTTGAACTCCTCGACGCCGGACAAGCGTTGGACGATGTCAGCCTTACCGGTAGCCTCGGCGCTGGTCACGAGCTCACAGCCCAGTTGTGGCCGCACGTTCACCAGACGGATGCCATGTTCATGGCGATCATCCGTAAGAAGCCGTAGCCACCAACCTTCAGACCATCACCGAGCTTTCGACTATCACTCCATTAGAGGGGGCTGCCTTGTCTCAGTGCTGTATCAACCCGAGCATCCTTTCAGCGGATTTCGTCAACCTTGAGGCGGAACTCCAACGGATCAGCAATGCGGATGCCGTCCACGTGGACGTCATGGACAATCACTTCGTGCCCAACCTGACGCTTGGACTGCCTGTGGTGCAGAGAATTCAAGCGGTCAGCCCGGTTCCGCTGGACGCGCATTTGATGATTTCCGACGCCGACCGCTGGGCACCTGCCTACGCGGATGCAGGTGTTGCTTCAGTGACGTTCCACGCCGAAGCTGCCATGGCGCCGGTCAAGCTGGCCCGCGAGCTACGGGCCCGCGGGTCCAAGGCAGGTATGGCCCTGCGCCCGGCAACGCCCGTGGAGCCCTACCTGGACATGCTTAGCGAGCTGGACATGTTGCTGATCATGACGGTGGAGCCCGGATTCGGCGGACAGTCATTCCTGGACATCACCTTGCCCAAGATCCGTCGTGCCCGGGCGGCAATCGACGGTTCGGGCATCGGCGTTGCCATCCAGGTGGATGGCGGCATCACTGAGGAGACCATTGTTCGGGCCGCTGAGGCAGGGGCCAACGTGTTCGTTGCGGGCTCGGCAGTTTATGGGCATCAGGACCCTGCGGAAGCGATCGACCGGCTCCGCGCTGCGGGCCAGGCTGCTTCAGCGACGAAAGCCTGACGACCGTCACCATATGTTACGAAGATGGCCCGGGAATAGCCCGGACATCTTGGTAGTTGTGGCAGAATAACAACACACATACGTGCTCCGGGGTCGGTGTAAGTCCGAACCGGCGGTTATAGTCCGCGACCCGCGAGCCATTGGATTCCAAGAAATTGGGCATCCGGTGGCGGACGGTTGAACTGGTGAAATTCCGGTACCGACAGTTAAAGTCTGGATGGGAGAAGCACGTACAGTCATGCCTTGGGCGTTCCTTTTGCGAACGCCCGGCATTGCGCTGTCGTACACCCCCGGAGTCATCGCGGCTTACTGGGAAGGAACGGCATGGACTTTCTGCGATGGCTCTTCGAAGCACAGATCCCCGTTGGAGGATCTGCTCTTGTCTTACGCGAAGTGCTTGGAAACATCTTTGGGCTCCTCAGCGCCCTCGGCGGTATGCGCCGCAAAGTCTGGGCTTGGCCAATCGGCATCGTCGGTAACATCCTCCTGCTCACGGTCTTCCTGGGCAACGTCTTCGGCGCAGCAGCGCCAGCCACCTTATGGGGACAGGCTGCACGCCAAATCATGTTCATCGCCGTCGCGATCTATGGCTGGTACCGGTGGCAGCAGGGCCGGCAATCCAGCACCCAAGGGCGCGCCATCGTCCCCGGTTGGGCCAGCAACAAGGTCCGCATCGCCCTGATTGGTGCGATGGTGGCCGGCACGGCAGCATTGACGCCCTTGTTCGACGCCCTTGGCTCCTACCCGCCCGTTTGGGCCGATGCTTGGACCTTCATGGGCTCCTTGCTGGCAACCTACGGTATGGCCCGCGGATGGACCGAGTTTTGGCTGATCTGGGTGGCCGTTGACATTGTGGGTGTGCCGCTGCTGTTCAGTGCTGGCTACTACGCCAGCGCGGTCATGTACCTGTTTTACGGCTTCTTCACCCTCGCAGGGTTCTTTGTATGGTGGCGGGCAGAAAAGCGTGAACGTGCCGTCCGCGCTGCCAGCCCGGCAGCTGCCGTTTCTGCGGGAGCGATCCTGTGAGCTTCGCCAACACGCCTTACACCGCTGCAGAAAGTGCCGCCATGGAGGCCGCATTGACCGCGGCCCTGGCGGGTCCCCGCGGAGCCAACCCGTTGGTCGGGGCGGTAATCCTCAGTCCTGAGGGCGAGCAACTGGCAACTGGTTATCACCGGGGAGCCGGAACGGCCCATGCTGAAGCGGACGCGATTTCCGAAGCCCGCAAGAAGGGTATGGACACCGTCGGAACCACCATGGTTGTCACACTGGAGCCCTGCAACCATGTGGGTCGCACCGGACCCTGCGCCCAAGCAATTATTGCCGCGGGAATCGCTAAGGTGATTTACGCCGTCGACGATCCCCATGACCCCGCCGCAGGCGGTGCGCGTACGCTCACGGCCGCCGGTGTTGAGGTCAGTTCGGGACTGGAAGGCGGAAAGGCGCTGGACCTGAACCGTGACTGGTTCGACGCCGTCGCGGCCAAGCGTCCGTTCGTCACCTTGCATATCGCCCAGACCCTGGACAGCCGCATCGCAGCGGTGGATGGCACCAGCCAGTGGATCTCCTGTCCGGAGTCGCTTGCCGACAACCATGGACTGCGCGGACTCATTGACGCGATCCTGGTGGGCACCGGGACCGTGCTGGTCGACGACCCGCGGCTCACGGCCCGAACCCCGGACGGCGAACTTTCACCTCATCAGCCAATACGAGCCGTCATGGGCCTGCGGGACGTCCCCGAAGACGCTGCGGTCCGCGGAACTGATGGGCGTTTCGTCCACCTGCCCACGCGGGATCCGGCGGAAGCCTTGGGCATGCTGTTCGAGCAGGGGGTCCGCCATCTCATGGTGGAAGGCGGCTCGTCGATTCTGAGCACGTTCCTCGCCGCAGACCTTGTGGACGAACTGATCGTCTATCTGGCTCCGACGCTGCTGGGATCCGGAACTCCGGCACTGAACGACCTCGGTATTACAACGCTGGCAGACGCCCAGCACTGGTCTTGGGACGAGGCCGGCGGTGGCTCTGTGCGCATCCTCGGCAATGACCTTCGGCTCCATCTGCGGTCCCCACGAGGGGCCGCCAGCACTATCAAGAATTCGGTTCCGCAGAAGACTTTGGCTTCACACAGTGAAGCTGCGGAATATGTCACGGGAGGACACTGATGTTTACGGGAATCGTTGCTGAGCAAGGCACTGTGCTGAGCATTGAGCACGACGGCGATACCAGCGCAACATTGAGGCTGAAAGCGCCCACCACCGCGGAGGGATTGCCCTTGGGCGGTTCCATCGCCGTCAACGGAGTTTGCCTGACAGCCACCCGGATCGACGGACAGGACTTCAGCGTGGATGTCATGGGGGAGACCCTGGTCCGGACGACCATCGGCGAGCTGGCGCAGGGAGATGCCGTGAACCTGGAACGCTGCGTTCCGGCCGGCGGGCGGCTGGACGGCCATGTTGTCCAGGGCCATGTGGACGGTGTGGGTGAATTGCTGGAACGCGAGCCGCTGGGAAACTGGGATCGGCTGCGGTTTGGAGTGCCGGCCCAGCTGGCACGCTACATCGCCGAAAAAGGTTCGATCGCCGTCGACGGTGTTTCGCTCACCGTGACCGCCGTCAGTCCTGCTGCCGAAACGGCACCGTGGTTTGAAGTGGGACTGATCCCCACCACGCTGGAAGAAACAGGCTTGGGGGCCAAAGCGGTGGGCGGCCGTGTGAACCTTGAAGTTGATGTTCTGGCCAAGTACACCGAACGGCTGCTGTCCTTCGCGCCCCGGCAGGGAGAAGTACGATGAGCGCTCCTGCGAAGACAACTCCGGCCGGCGAGCGGCGCACCGGTCTCGATCCTGTTGAATCCGCTATCGCGGCGATGGCCGCTGGGCAAGCCGTGATCGTGGTGGACAACGAAGATCGCGAGAACGAAGGAGACATTATCTTCGCAGCGGAACACGCCACTCCCGCCCTCATGGGCTGGACCATCCGGTATTCATCCGGCGTCATCTGTGTTCCGTTGGACGGAGAACGTGCGGACGCCCTGATCCTGCCGCCGATGGTGGAGATCAACGAGGACGCCAAGGGAACTGCCTACACGGTTTCCTGCGACGCCGCGATCGGAGTCAGCACCGGAATTTCAGCCACTGACCGCGCCTTGACGGCCCGGATTCTGGCAGATCCAAGCAGCACTCCGGCATCGATCACCCGCCCCGGGCATATTTTCCCGTTGCGGGCAGTTAACGGGGGAGTGCGTGAACGTCCAGGTCACACGGAAGCTGCCGTGGACCTGTGTCGTCTTGCCGGGCTGGCTCCGGTGGGTGTGATCGCAGAGTTGGTACATGACGACGGTGAAATGATGCGGCTGGACAGCCTGCGAGACTTTGCCGCTGAACATGGATGCCCCCTCATCTCGATCGAGGATCTGGTGTCGTATGTTGAGGCGGTAGAGTCCCAGTCGGCACATGTTTCACAGGAGGACGAGGAGAAGCGATGACCGCATCGACCACACGCAACAGCGACCACACCGGCCCCGCGCCGCACCCCGTCAGCGGTGGGCCGATTGTGCAGTTGCCTACGGCCTTTGGTGACTTCGTGGCACAGGCGTGGACGGACCTTGAGACCGGGCACGAGCACCTTGCCGTGAGTTCCCCGAACCCGCCCGCGGGGGGCCGCGCACCCTTGGTACGGCTGCATTCCGAGTGCCTTACCGGTGATGTGTTCGGTTCCTACCGCTGCGACTGCGGAGAACAGCTGGCTTTCGCCCTGGAACTCATCCACGCAGAGGGCGGAACCCTGCTCTACCTGCGCGGCCAGGAGGGCCGTGGCATCGGGCTGGCCAACAAGATCAAGGCCTACGCGCTGCAGGAAGCCGGCTTCGATACTGTTGAAGCCAATGAGCAGCTGGGTTTGCCGGTTGACGCGCGCTCCTACGCTGCGGCAGGTCAGATCCTGGCCGAGATGGGCCTCCACGAAGTCCGGTTGCTGAGCAACAACCCGGACAAGCAGCACCGCTTGGACAAGGCCGGGGTAACTGTTGTGGAGATGGTACCCACCGAAGTGCCGTCCCGTGAACAGAACCTGCGTTACCTACAGACCAAGAAGGACCGGATGGACCACCGGCTGACGCTCGATGTCGAGCCGGTCAGCAACGGCAAGACACCGGCACCCAACCCCTTTGACAACAACCAAGACTGATCGGATTCACAGCAAACATGAGCGGCCACGGCGCACCCACTATTGACCTCACCACCCTCAACCCCGAGGAAACCTCGCAGCTGAAGCTCGCCATTGTGGCGGCAAGCTGGCACACGCAGATCATGGACGGATTGGTTGACGGCGCCCTGCGCGCAGCCAAGGAAGCCGGCATCGCGGAACCCACGCTGCTGCGGGTTCCGGGCAGCTTTGAGCTTCCAGTTGCTGCGGCCAGGCTCGCGCCGCACTTTGACGCCGTCGTAGCACTTGGCGTGGTTATCCGCGGCGGAACGCCGCACTTCGACTACGTCTGCCAGGCCGCGACGTCGGGACTCACCGACGTCAGTGTCCGCACCGGCGTACCGGTCGGGTTCGGCGTCCTCACCTGTGACACCGAGCAGCAGGGCATCGACCGTGCAGGCCTTCCCGGTTCCAAGGAGGACAAGGGCCACGAAGCAGTGACCGCTGCCTTGGCCACGGCTGTGACACTCAAGCAGTTCAGCTAGAAGCATTGGCTCGAAGGGGATGTGGGTGTGTCTTCACTCACATCCCCTTCGTCATGCAACGCCCCAACAAGCGGTGGTCGCCCCCGAGCAAGTAGTCTGGAGGGCGTGAAGAATTTCGAGACGCTGTTCGCAGAACTGAGTGAGAAAGCAGCGACCCGCCCGGCAGGCTCGCGCACGGTTGCCGAACTGGACTCCGGAATCCACGGCATCGGCAAAAAGGTGGTCGAAGAGGCCGCCGAAGTCTGGATGGCCGCGGAGTACGAATCGGACGAAGCCGCTGCTGAGGAAATCTCCCAGTTGCTCTACCACCTGCAGGTCCTCATGCTCGCCAAGGGCCTCAGCCTGGAGGACGTTTACAAGCATCTCTAGCCACGCCACTCCGCCTGCCTTTTGCGGAGCCCCCTGCGTGGCCAAGGTGCCTGAAAACCTCCATTCCAAAAAGAAAGTCTCCCAATGCTCCGTGTAGCAGTCCCCAACAAGGGATCCCTGTCCGAAGCCGCCTCGGCAATGTTGTCCGAGGCTGGATACCGCCAGCGCCGCGACACCCGCGAACTGGTCATGGTTGATCCCGACAACGACATTGAGTTCTTCTTCCTGCGTCCCCGCGACATCGCTGTCTACGTAGGCCAGGGAACTCTGGACGTCGGCATCACTGGCCGCGACCTCTTGCTTGACGCCAAGGTGGAAGCCGAAGAGCTGCTTCCCCTGGGCTTCGCCCCGTCCACGTTCCGGTTTGCTGGTCCCGTAGGTGACTTCACCGGCGTCGAGCAGCTTGAAGGCAAGCGCCTGGCCACCAGCTATGACGGACTTCTGCGCGACTACCTCGCCGAGCGAGGCGTCAACGCCAAGGTGGTCCGCCTGGACGGAGCCGTGGAGTCTTCCGTGCGCCTCGGCGTGGCGGATGCCATTGCCGACGTCGTTGAAACAGGTAACACCCTCAAGGCTGCCGGTATGGAAATCTTTGGCGATCCCATCCTGAAGTCCGAGGCCGTGCTGATCCGCCGCTCCGGCTCCGGTGGCACCGCCAACGGAACGGCCAAGGAAATCGAGATCCTCATTCGTCGCCTCCAGGGCGTTCTTGTGGCACGACAGTACGTGCTGATGGACTACGACATCCGCAAGGACCTTGTGGAAGACGCAGCAGCCCTGACCCCTGGCTTGGAGTCACCCACGGTCTCGCCGCTTCGCGATTCCGAGTGGGTTGCCGTGCGGTCCATGGTTCCCAAGAAGGAAACCAACCGCATCATGGACGAGCTGTACGACCTTGGCGCGCGCGCCATCCTGGTCAGCAGCATCCACGCCTGCCGTATTTGAGCCGCGTAACAACAGCTGAGCACAAAGAACTGAGGAGCAGCACATGGCTGTAGCCGTACGCGTCATACCCTGCCTGGATGTCGACGCCGGCCGCGTCGTCAAGGGCGTCAACTTTGAAGGACTCCGCGACGCCGGTGACCCGGTGGAACTCGCCCACAGGTACGACAATGGCGGGGCCGACGAACTCACGTTCCTTGACGTCACAGCATCGTCCGGAAACCGTGAAACCACGTTCGACGTCGTCCGCCGTACAGCGGAGGAAGTCTTCATTCCCCTGACCGTGGGTGGAGGCGTCCGTGGTGTTGCCGAGGTGGACAAGCTCCTGCGCTTTGGGGCGGACAAGGCGTCCATCAATACCGCTGCCGTTGCCCGGCCCGACGTCATTGACGAAATCACCCGCCACTTCGGCTCGCAGGTGCTGGTGCTCTCCGTGGATGCGCGCCGTACACGCGAAGGCGACCAGCCGACGTCGTCCGGTTTCGAAGTGACCACCCACGGTGGCCGCACCGGGACCGGAATCGACGCCATTGCCTGGGCCAAGGAAGCAGCCGATCGGGGGGTGGGAGAAATCCTGCTCAACTCGATCGACGCTGACGGCACCAAGGACGGATTCGATCTCGAATTGATTCGCCTGGTTCGTGCCGCGGTGAACATTCCGATCATCGCTTCGGGTGGGGCAGGAGTGCCTGCGCACTTCCCGCCCGCCGTGGAGGCAGGCGCCGACGCAGTACTGGCGGCATCCGTGTTCCACTTCGGCCCGGACGACATGATTGCCCAGGTCAAGACGGCGATTCGAGACGCCGGCTTCGAAGTCCGTTAGCTTTCAGGCTTAACAGCAAGGGAGGGTCACCGTGCAGGTGACCCTCCCTTGCTGTTAAGCCCTATGGGTGGTTAGAGGCCAATGTCCGCGGACTGCAAAAGCGCGACGGCGTCCGGCTGGCCCTCGAAGGTGACGAGGGCCTGGCTGGTGCGGCCGTGGGCGTGCATGAGCAGTTCGCCAGGTTCGCCAACGATGGCAACGGAGACGGGGGCACGCTTGGCTACGTGGCGGGGGCCGGTGGGGCGCACAAGCACGATGCCGAGGTCCACGCCGCGGTACAGGAACGCGGCACGCTTGATCAGTTCGTCCCAAAGGGCGTCCGAATAGGCTTCGTCCAAGGCCCGGGGCGCCCAGCGGTCACCGGCGCGACGAATGTCCTCGGTGTGCACGAAATACTCAATGAGGTTTGATGTCTCATCCAGCGCCTTGATCTTCAAGGGGGAAAGGGCCGGCGGACCTGCACGGAACGTCTTGATGAGGTCCGCGTAGGCGTCCGAACTCTTCAGCTTGGCAGCGAGTTTGGACGTGGCTTTTTCGGATGCCTTGCCCAGGCTGGGGATCAGGAGCCCCAGGCCCACGGCGATCTTCCGTTCGCGCAGGTACAAGTGCGCGGCAAGATCCCGGGTCAACCACCCTTCGCAGAGCGTGGGGGAGTCAGGCCCGGCCGCCAGCAGGGTTTCGGCCAGTACTTCTCGGGAAGGATCGACGAAATGCATCACTTGTGAAACTAGCACGATCGGAGCACTCTTGCGCAGTGGAACCGCCGCAGAATCCTGCTCCCTCCGAAGGCACTAGACTTGATCTGATGTCAGAGCAGTCCGCCCCCAGCCCAACTCCTGCCGCGGAGCTTTCCAGCGACCCCGCGAGCCCCTTGCCGCAGGAGATCGCCAGCGCCCTCAAACGGGATTCTTCCGGCCTTGTCGCAGCGATCGTTCAGCAGCACGATACTAACGAGGTCCTCATGCTCGGCTGGATGGATGACGAGGCACTCAACCGCACCATGACGTCCGGCAGGGTCACGTTCTACTCCCGATCACGCCAGGAGTACTGGCGCAAGGGCGACACCTCCGGACACGTACAGTTCGTGAAGTCTGTCGCCCTTGATTGCGACGGCGATGCCCTCCTGATCCGCGTGGACCAGATCGGCGCAGCCTGCCACACCGGAACCCGGACCTGCTTCGATGGTCGCGACTTCACCGTCGTTACGGGCCACCGCGAATAAGGCACCCACCACTTTCCACTGACGCACCACCTCAGACAATAAGGCGGAGAACATAGCCATGCAGGACCTTGGAATCATCAGCCCGGGCCTGGAAGAGTTCCGCGAACTCGCCGTCCACAGCCGTGTCATCCCTGTCCGACTCAAGGTTTTGGCCGACGCCGAGACCCCCATCGGCCTGTACCGGAAGCTGGCCAAGGGGCAGCCGGGTACCTTCCTCCTGGAGTCCGCAGCGGTTGGCGGCGCCTGGTCCCGCTATTCCTTCATTGGTTCCAAATCCCGGGCAACGCTGACCACCAAGGACGGGGAAGCACACTGGATCGGTGAGCCGCCCGTCGGCGTGCCGGTTTCAGGCAACCCGGTGGAAGCTGTTCGAGACACCATTGCTGCGCTGCAGACTGACCGCTTCGACGGCCTGCCGCCGTTCACCTCCGGCTTGGTCGGCTTCCTTGGTTGGGAAGCCGTGCGGCACTGGGAGCGCCTGACGTCCCCGCCCGAGGACGACCTCCAGCTGCCGGAGATGGCACTGAACCTGGTCACCGACATGGCGGTGCACGACAATGTGGACGGTACCGTCCTCCTGATCGCCAATGCCATCAACTTTGATGACAGTTCCGAGCGTGTGGATGACGCCTGGCACGACGCCGTAGCCCGGGTGAAGGGGTTGCTGGACCAGATCAGCACTCCTGTTGCCCAGCCGGTTTCCGTGCTGGAAACTGCAGCCTTGGACTTCGCCTCCAGCGTGCAGGAACGCTGGGATGAAGCCAAGTACTTGGAGGCCATTGATCGCGGCAAGGAAGCCATTGTTGACGGGGAGGTTTTCCAGGTAGTGATCTCCCGGCGCTTCGAAATGGAGTGCGCTGCCGACCCCCTGGATGTCTACCGCGTCCTGCGCAATACCAACCCAAGCCCGTACATGTACCTCTTCAGCCTGCAGGATGCGGACGGCCGCGAGTACTCGATCGTTGGTTCATCACCCGAAGCACTGGTGACGGTGACCGGTGAGGAAGTCATCACCCACCCGATCGCCGGTTCACGCCCCCGCGGTAAGACTGTTGAAGCCGACAAGGCCCTGGCTACTGAACTGCTGGCCGATCAGAAAGAGCGCGCCGAGCACCTGATGCTGGTTGATCTTTCGCGCAACGACCTCTCAAAGGTATGCGTAGCCGGAACGGTTGACGTCACGCAGTTCATGGAAGTGGAGCGGTTCAGCCACATCATGCACCTTGTGTCTACTGTGGTTGGCGAGCTAGCCCCCCATGCCAAGGCCTACGACGTCCTCAAAGCGACCTTCCCGGCCGGTACGTTGTCCGGAGCGCCCAAGCCCAGGGCGCTGAGGCTCCTGGACGAACTCGAACCCCACCGGCGCGGAATCTACGGTGGAGTGGTTGGCTACCTGGACTTTGCCGGCGACATGGATATGGCCATTGCGATTCGGTCCGCACTTCTCCGTGACGGCCGCGCTTACGTGCAGGCCGGCGGTGGCATCGTGGCTGATTCCCACAAGCCTTCCGAGGCGTTGGAGACCGTGAACAAGGCCGCAGCGCCGCTAAGGGCAGTCCACACAGCAGGGTCGCTGCAGAACATCGCCGCGGACACCGTGCGGAACGCGGACGCTTCCGACGACGGGACTCCCGCCTCATGAGCACGGCAGCATCAGCTCCTTCCGTCAGGCAGTCGCCGCGCTGGGCGCGGAAATCCACGATTGTCCTTGCCACCACCATTCTTGCGTTGGCTGTTTTCGGAGCCACGACGCAGACCTGGATCGAGGTGCGCCTGGACCCCACGGGTGCTTCGAACAGCGACCTCCATGTCCAGGGAAGCAAAGCCGCCACAGCAGTCACGGCGCTGGCCGTCGTCGCTCTGGCCGGCGGTTTGGCCGCATCCATTGCCGGAAAGATCGCCCGCTGGATCATCGCTGTGCTCATCACGTTGTCTGCTGCGGGGATCGTCCTCGCGGCTGTCACCGTGATACTTGATCCGCTGGGAGCCGCACAAGGTTCCATTGCTGCGGCCACGGGAGTCTCGGGCGGGCAAGCCGACGCAGCAGTAACTGCGTTCCCTGTGGTTGCCATCGTTGCCGGTTGCCTCCTGGCGGTCTGCGCAATTGTCTTGCCGCTGGCCGGACGCCACTGGACCTCACGGACCAAGTACGACGCCGCGGCGAGGATAAAGAAGAGCGGCAGCGAACCCGTGGACGAGATCGACAGTTGGGACAGCCTCTCGCGCGGTGAAGACCCGACGTAGGCACTCACAGCGGACTTTTATGCAGGTCCGGTGCAACAAAGCCGACACTGGCCGTCCTGACGTCCGGCGATGTCCCGGCCGTCGTCAATAAATGGCAGAATGTAAGCAGTATTCATCCTGAGGAGATTTCACATGAGCAAAACCACAGTGTCCAACAACCAAGCGGAATCCACCATGGCCAGCCACGCTGACGCCATCGGCCATGGAAACAGCCCGGCTGCCTGGACGTGCGTACTTGTGATGCTGGTCGGTGCCCTGATTTCCTCCATCGCGTTCGTCATCGCCAGCACCCCCATCTTCGTCGGCGGACTGGTTGTCATGGTTATCGGCCTGATCGTGGGCTTCGTCATGCGTAAGGCAGGCTACGGAGTTGGCGGCAGCAAGCTGCAGAACAACGGCCACTAATCGTGACCGTTCTTGATGACATCATTGTTGGAGTCAAGGAGGACATGGAGGCCCGCCGAGGCCTCGTGTCCCTCGCGGAACTGAAGGAGCGCGCCGCAAACGCTGCTCCCGCTCGTGATGCCTGGGTGGCCCTTGGCGGCCCGTCATCCATCCGCAACGACCTCAAAGTCATCGCTGAAATCAAGCGCCGCAGCCCCTCCAAGGGTGACTTGGCCTCCATCGCCGATCCCGCGTCGCTCGCTGTGCAGTATTCCGACGGCGGGGCTTCCGTCATCAGCGTCCTCACCGAACAGCGCCGGTTCGGCGGCTCGCTGGCGGACCTTGATGCGGTGCGCGCCGCCGTCGAAACTCCGTTGTTGCGCAAGGACTTCACCGTTGACGAGTACCAGATTTGGGAGGCCCGTGCCCACGGAGCCGACCTCATCCTGCTGATCGTAGCGGCACTGTCCGACTCCGAGCTTGCCGACTTCAGTGCGCTGAGCCACGAGCTCGGGATGAACGTGCTGGTGGAAACGCACACCGAGGAAGAGATCGAGCGCGCGGTTGCGGCACAGGCCAAAATCATCGGCATCAATGTCCGCAACCTCAAGACGCTCGACGTCGACCGCTCCGTTTTCGGATCTTTGGCCGGTTTGATTCCGGCTGAGTCCGTCATCGTGGCGGAATCCGGCGTCAGGGGTCCCGAGGACGTCTCGCACTATGCCGCGGGTGGCGCTAACGCCATCCTGGTGGGGGAGGCGCTGGTCAGCGACTCCACACCGCGCGAACGCATCACTGAATTCAAGGCAGCTGGAGCTGCCGCCATCGCCGTCAGGAACTGAGGCAGTAACTGAATCACGGCGAATAGTTGCAGGGCAGCCCGGGCATAAGCCTGCGGCTGCCTTGTGGCACGTGGAACTACCCAATGAACTAACTGGAACAGGACGGTGAGACTGATGGTCGACGCGCCAACAGCCGGCTCAGAAGAGAATGCGGCGGACGCGTTCCTGCAAGGTGGCCCTTCGCTGCGGAACGCATCGGGACCCTACTTTGGCAGCTATGGCGGACGCTGGATGCCCGAGTCGCTCATCGCCGCCCTTGACGAGGTCCAGGATACTTTTGAGAAGGCCAAAGCTGATCCCGAGTTCATCGCGCAGCTGAAGGACCTCAACAAGAACTACTCCGGCAGGCCTTCCTTGCTGACCGAAGCCAAGCGCTTCTCAGAGCACGCCGGGGGAGCACGTATTTTCCTCAAGCGCGAGGACCTCAACCACACTGGCTCCCACAAGATCAACAACGTGCTGGGCCAGGCACTCCTCGCGAAGCGCATGGGCAAGACCCGCGTTATCGCCGAGACCGGTGCCGGTCAGCATGGCGTTGCGAGTGCCACGGCCGCAGCCCTGCTGGGCCTCGAGTGCGTTGTCTACATGGGTGCTGAGGATTGCCGTCGGCAGGCCTTGAACGTGGCCCGCATGCAGCTGCTCGGCGCCACGGTGGTTCCGGTGACCAACGGTTCCCAGACCCTCAAGGACGCCATCAACGATGCCCTCCGGGATTGGGTCTCCAACGTGGAGCACACCCACTACCTTCTGGGCACTGCAGCCGGTGCGCACCCCTTCCCCGCCATGGTCCGCTACTTCCACGAAGTCATCGGCGAAGAAGCGCGCAGCCAGATCCTGGAGCAAACCGGCAAGCTCCCTGACGCCATTGCTGCATGTATCGGTGGCGGCTCCAACGCCATTGGTTTGTTCCACGCTTTCCTTGATGACGCTTCCGTGAAGATTTACGGCTTTGAAGCCGGCGGCGAGGGTGTAGAGACGGGCCGCCACGCTGCAGCCATCTCCCTGGGCCGTCCAGGCGTACTCCACGGTGCCCGTTCGTACCTCATGCAGGACGAAGACGGCCAGACCATCGAATCCCACTCCATTTCGGCCGGCTTGGACTACCCCAGCGTTGGTCCGGAACACTCGTACCTGGCCGACATCGGGCGTGTGACCTACGAGGCCGTGACTGACACCGAGGCCATGGATGCGTTCAGCCTGCTGTGCCGGACCGAAGGCATCATCCCCGCCATTGAGTCCTCCCACGCCCTGGCCGGCGCCATCAAGATTGGCAAGCGGCTCACCGAAGGCAAGGACACGCCGTCGGACGTGACGGTGATTGTCAACCTGTCCGGACGTGGAGACAAGGACGTGGAAACTGCCGCTGCCTGGTTCAACATGTTGGACGAGGAAGGGCATGTCAAGGGCACTACGCTCTCCACACGCAAGCCCAAAGGGCCGGCCGAGCGCACGTCCGAAGCAGCCGTGGACGTCAACGAGGACCAGAACTGATGACTGAAGAATTCGCCAGCAAATCCGCCGTCGCCATTGATCGTGCCAAAGCAGAAGGCCGCGCCGCCCTGGTGGGCTACCTTCCCGCGGGCTACCCGACGGTCCAGGAAAGCATCGAGGCCGGCATAGCCTTGGCCCGCAACGGTGCCGACCTCATCGAAATCGGCATTCCGTACTCCGATCCCGTGATGGACGGACCTGTCATCCAGGCCGCCACCACTGAAGCGATCTCCAACGGATTCCGCGTGGCCAACGTCTTTGACGTGGTTGCCGGCATTACCGCCGCTACTGATGCGGCAGTTCTGGTCATGACGTACTGGAACCCTGTCATGCGCATGGGCGTGGACGAGTTTGCCCGCCGCCTGGCCGAAGCCGGGGGTGCAGGGCTCATCACCCCGGACCTGGTCCCGGACGAGGCTCATGAGTGGTTCGAAGCTTCAGATAAGTACGGCTTGGACCGCGTGTTCCTTGTGGCGCCGTCGTCCACCCCTGAGCGACTGGACATGACGGTCAAGGCAAGCCGCGGATTCGTCTACGCTGTCTCGATCATGGGTGTCACCGGAACACGCACCTCCGTCAGCAGCAGTGCTGAAGATGTGGTGGCCCGCGCCCATGCGGCCGGCGCCGAGCGCGTTTGCGTCGGATTGGGCGTCTCCAACCCGGACCACGTCCGCGAGATCGCCGCCTACGCGGACGGCGTGATCGTCGGCACCGCTTTGGTGGCGGCCCTCCGCGATGGCGGCGTGGACGCCGTCGGACAACTCACCAAGAACCTCAGCGCCGGCTTGGGCCGCGCAGCTGCAGAAGCCTAGGAAAAGGAAACAGCGAAGCGAATGCAGACCGTCCTCCACGCTGCGGCAATGGTCCCCCTGAGTATCCCGAGCCCGTCGTGGTCCGGTTTCGACATTCCGCTGCCGTGGGGGACGTTGCGCATCCACGCTTACGCCCTCTGCATCCTTGCGGGCATCATCGTGGGCTTGTGGTTGACCTCCACCCGTTGGAAGCGCCGCGGGACGCCCGAAGGCAGCCTGTGGGACATTGCCATCTGGGCTATTCCGTTCGGCATCATCGGTGGCCGCCTCTATCACGTGTTCTCTTCACCGGATGCGTACTTCGGCCCGGGTTTTGACGGCACGGGGGACCTTTCCCTGATACCTCAGATCCAACGTGGCGGCCTGGGCATTTGGGGTGCCGTCATCTTAGGTGCGGTAGGTGCCTGGATCGGCTGCCGCCGGGCCGGCGTCAAGTTGACTGCCTTCCTCGACGCCGCTGCTCCTGGATTGTTGCTGGCACAGGCCATTGGCCGCTTGGGGAACTGGTTCAACCAGGAACTCTTCGGTGCACCCACCACCTTGCCCTGGGGACTTGAAATCGATCCCGCGAATGCCAACTTCCCGCCCGATATGGCTGCGGGTACGCTCTTCCACCCGACGTTCCTGTACGAGATGCTGTGGAACCTCGTTGGCGTCGCCATCCTGCTGCTCCTGGACAAGAAGTTCAACTTCCGTTGGGGCAGGCTCTTCTGGCTGTACGCGGTGTACTACACCTTGGGCCGTGTGTGGATTGAGGCGCTGCGCATTGACGATGCCGAACAGATCAGTCTTTTTGGCATCACCACCAGGCTCAATGTGTGGACCAGCATCTTCGTCTTTATTGCCGCGCTGGCGATCTTCTTCATCCTTGGCAGGCGGGGCCGTCCGGTGCCCGACACTCCTTATTTGCCGGGCCGGGAGCCGGAAAAGAAGGCGGAAAAAGACCCTGCGACGGTGACCAGCGTCACCAGTCATGATGTGGACGCATCTGTCTCAGATACTGGTTCGCGTGGTAATCTCCCAGATAACCAAAGCGATCCGGGCCACGTTGACGAGCCGCAGGAATCAGCAGGGGACAGGGAGAAGGACAGCATGTCCGGCACCGGTTCCACATCTGCTGCTACTGCCGCGAGGAAGGCCCCCGGATCCACGCCGAAGGCAGACGACACCAAGTAGTCGCGTTCGGTAAAGGGGCAACAGAGTCACCGCTCGTAGGGCCCAGTCCACAGCGTCGTGGCACCCCGGAAACCGGATCGCAGCATACCGATGTTCACTGGTCAAGCCGGGGCCAGAGGTCTGCGTAACTGTTCGTTGCGCTGGATCGGCTGGCCTACAATTCCAATTACTAGCGCTTTGTTGTGCCCGTCACAGGGCAGGCAAGGTGGGGCCAACGTTGTCCCTTCCATACGCACGATTCCGAGGAAGGACGTCTCCCATGACCCATCTTCATAACCCCGGGTGGTCCGAAAATATCGAACCTCAGGGTGCCATGTCTCCATTCAAGCGCTTTGCCGCGCTTCCGAAGGCTCAGGGTCTTTACAACCCTGACAAGGAGAAGGACGCCTGCGGCCTGGCTATTATTGCCACGCTCCGCGGGGAACCGGGATACGACATCGTGGAAGCGGCATTGACCGCCCTCCGCAATCTCGAACACCGCGGCGCCGTGGGCGCCGATGAAGGTACCGGCGACGGTGCGGGCCTGCTCATGCAGGTTCCCGACGAGTTCTTCCGGGCCGTCACCGAATTCGAACTGCCAGCCCCGGGCCAGTACGTGGTGGGCACCGCCTTCCTTCCCGCTGAGTCCCGTGAAGCCGAGACTGCGAAGGCCGGCATTGAAGCACTTGCTGCTGACGAGGGCCTGACGGTTCTCGGCTGGCGTGAGGTTCCCGTGGTCGCCGACCTCGTAGGCGCCATGGCACGGGCCTGTATGCCGTACTTCTCTCAGCCGTTCTTTGCCTCCGCCACCGGTGAGCAGCTTGAGCACAACGAGCTGGACTCCCGCGCCTGGCGTATCCGCAAGCGTGCCCAGAACAAGTTCGGCGTGTACTTCCCGTCCCTGTCCTCGCGCACCATTGTGTACAAGGGCATGCTGACCACCGCCCAGCTGGAGCCGTTCTACCCGGACCTTTCGGATAAGCGCTTCAAGACGAAGCTCGCTATCGTCCACTCGCGCTTCTCCACCAACACGTTCCCGTCATGGCCGTTGGCGCAGCCTTTCCGCACCATCGCCCACAACGGTGAGATCAACACGGTCAAGGGCAACCGCAACTGGATGCGTGCCCGCCAGTCCCAGCTGGCCAGCCCGCTGCTGGGCTCGGTCCCCGAAGAGCTGTACCCGATCTGCACCCCTGGTGCCTCGGACTCCGCTTCCTTCGACGAGGTAGCCGAGCTCCTCTGGCTGTCCGGCCGCCCCATCACGCACTCCATCATGATGATGATTCCGGAAGCGTGGGAGAACCACGCCACCATGGATCCCGCCCGCCGTGCGTTTTACGAGTACCACTCACTGCTCATGGAGCCGTGGGATGGCCCGGCCGCTGTCTCCTTCACCGACGGCAACCTCGTCGGCGCAACGCTGGACCGCAACGGCCTGCGCCCGGGACGGTACTGGATCACCGAAGACGGCCTCATCATCTTCGCCTCCGAAGTTGGCGTGATCGAGGTGGAGCCTTCCAACGTGGTCAAGAAGGGACGTGTTGCTCCCGGCAAGATGTTCCTGGTGGACACTGAGTCCGGACGCATCATCGACGACACCGAGGTCAAGGCCGAGGTCGCTGCAGCAAACCCCTGGGCCGAGTGGCTCAAGGACAACCTGATCGACATCAACGAGCTCCCCGAGCGCGAGCACGTTGTTCACACGGCTGCCTCCGTGAACATCCGTCAGCGCACCTTTGGTTACACCACCGAAGAGCTGAAGATCCTGCTCGGCCCGATGGCCCGTACCGGCGCTGAGCCCTTGGGCGCCATGGGTTCGGACACTCCTGTTGCTGTGCTCTCCAAGCGTCCGCGCCTGTTGTTCGACTACTTCGTGCAGTCCTTTGCCCAGGTCACCAACCCGCCGCTTGATGCCATCCGCGAAGAGCTGGTCACCTCACTGAAGTGCGCCATCGGTCCCAACGGCAACCTGTTGGATGGCAAGCAGGTCCGCCAGCCGCAGATCTCCCTGCCGTTCCCCGTGATCAACAACGACCAGCTCGCCAAGATCGCGAACATTGAA
The DNA here is from genome assembly GCF_056279165.1 of Paenarthrobacter sp. TE3676. Classification (NCBI taxonomy): domain Bacteria; kingdom Bacillati; phylum Actinomycetota; class Actinomycetes; order Micrococcales; family Micrococcaceae; genus Paenarthrobacter; species Paenarthrobacter sp. TE3676. The sequence goes on along the minus strand of NZ_JBWBQU010000004.1, from coordinate 479,879 downwards.
AGCCCCGACGGCGACCGCATCGCCATGAAGGTCCGTGGCCTTTACCGCCCAGAGGGTGGAGAGGCGGCACTCCGTGCACGCCTGACCGAGATCTGCGAGCAGGTCTCCGGTGCAATCAACCGTGGCGTGCAGTACGTTGTGCTGTCCGACCGTGACTCCAACGCGCAGTGGGCTCCGATTCCTTCGCTCCTGCTGGTCAGCGCAGTCCACCACCACCTGCTCCGCAGCGCCAACCGCACCAAGACCGCACTCGTGGTTGAGGCCGGCGACGTCCGCGAGACTCACCACGTGGCGGTACTCATTGGTTACGGTGCATCTGCCGTCAACCCGTACCTGGCCATGGAATCGGTTGAACAGCTGATCTCCAACGGCGACGTCACAGGCGTCACTGCCGAAGACGGCGTCTACAACCTCATCAAGGGCCTCGGCAAGGGTGTCCTGAAGATCATGTCCAAGATGGGCATCTCCACTGTGGCTTCCTATACGGGCGCCCAGACTTTCGAAGCTTTGGGCCTGTCCCAGGAGCTCGTGGACGAATTCTTCTCCGGCACGCACTCCCAGCTGGGCGGCGTCGGCCTGGACGTCATCGCCGCGGAAGTTTCGGCACGCCACCAGATGGCGTACCCGGAAGGCGGCATCGAGCACCCGCACCAGCCGTTGCTCGGAGGCGGCGAGTACCAGTGGCGACGCGACGGCGAACCGCACCTCTTCAACCCGGAGACGGTCTTCCGCCTGCAGCACGCCACCCGCGAACGCCGCTACGACATCTTCAAGTCCTACACCAAGGGCATTGACGATCAGTCCGAGAACCTGATGACCCTTCGCGGGCTCCTTAAGTTCAAGGACGGTGTCCGTCCGGCTGTTCCGCTCGAGGAAGTGGAGCCTGTCTCCAGCATCGTGAAGCGTTTCTCCACGGGTGCAATGAGCTACGGCTCCATCTCGAAGGAAGCCCACGAGACCCTGGCAATTGCCATGAACCGTCTGGGTGCCAAGTCCAACACCGGTGAAGGTGGCGAGGACGTGGATCGCCTGCTGGACCCGGAACGCCGCTCTGCCATCAAACAGATCGCTTCCGGCCGTTTCGGCGTCACCAGCCTGTACCTGACCAACGCCGATGACATCCAGATCAAGATGGCGCAGGGTGCCAAGCCCGGCGAAGGTGGCCAGCTGATGGCCCAGAAGGTCTACCCCTGGGTAGCCCGGACGCGTCACTCCACCCCCGGCGTCGGACTCATTTCACCGCCCCCGCACCACGACATCTACTCGATCGAAGACCTCGCGCAGCTCATCTACGATGCCAAGCGCGCCAACCCTTCAGCCCGGGTCCACGTGAAGCTGGTGTCGGAAGTCGGGATCGGCACGGTGGCGTCCGGCGTCACCAAGGCCAAGGCCGACGTCGTGCTTGTTTCAGGTCACGACGGCGGTACCGGCGCCTCGCCGCTGAACTCGCTGAAGCACGCGGGTGTGCCCTGGGAACTTGGCCTCGCCGAGACCCAGCAGACCCTCATGCTCAACGGTCTCCGTGACCGCGTGGTGGTTCAGGTTGACGGTCAGCTCAAGACTGGACGCGACGTTGTCATTGCTGCCCTGCTGGGTGGCGAGGAATACGGCTTCGCGACTGCACCGCTGGTTGTTTCCGGCTGCATCATGATGCGTGTTTGCCACCTGGACACCTGCCCTGTGGGTGTCGCCACGCAGAACCCCGAGCTCCGCTCCCGGTTCAACGGCAAGCCCGAATTCGTGGTCAACTTCTTCGAGTTCCTCGCAGAAGAAGTCCGCGAAATCCTGGCCGAGCTCGGATTCCGCAGCCTGGAAGAGGCAATCGGCCACGCCGAAGTCCTGGACACCCGCGAAGCGATCAACCACTGGAAAGCCGAAGGGCTGGACCTCGATCCCATCCTGCATGGGCTCGAGTTCGACGACGACGTGCCGTTGCGCAACATGACCGGCCAGAACCACGAGCTGGACAAGCACTTTGACCAGCGGCTGATCACCATGGCGCAGGAAGCACTCAGCGACCGCATGCCCGTCAAGATCACCCTGGACGTCATCAACACGGACCGTTCCGTGGGTACGATGCTCGGCCACGTGGTGACCAAGACGTTCAGCACCGATGTGCTGGCGACCGATACGATCGATGTGACGCTGAACGGTACTGCCGGCCAGTCCCTCGGGGCTTTCCTGCCTGCCGGTATCACGCTGCGCATGTTCGGCGACTCCAACGACTACGTCGGCAAGGGCCTCTCCGGTGGACGGATCATCGTTCGCCCGGACCGCACCAACGTGTTCCAGGCGGAGCGCAACGTCATTGCCGGCAACGTGATCGGCTATGGCGCCACCAGCGGTGAAATGTTCCTGCGTGGCCAGGTTGGCGAACGCTTCCTGGTCCGTAACTCCGGTGCGACCGCCGTCGTCGAAGGTATTGGCGATCACGGTTGCGAATACATGACCGGTGGCCAGACACTGATCATCGGCCGTACCGGCCGCAACTTCGGTGCCGGCATGTCCGGTGGTACTGCCTACGTACTGGACCTGCAGCCTGAGCGCGTCAACAAGATGGCCCTCGATACCGGTGAACTCCAGCTCCTGGAGCTCGACGCCGAGGACCGTGACATCGTTCACGGCCTGCTGACCAAGCACGTCGAGGAAACCGAATCCGTCCTGGCCGGCCGTCTGCTCGAGAACTTCGACGACACCGCCGCCCGCATCACCAAAGTACTGCCGCGCGACTACGCCGCAGTCCTGCAAACCCGTCTCGACGCCATCGAAGAGGGCCTTGACCCCGATGGCGAAGAAGTATGGTCTCGAATCCTGGAGGTAACCGGTGGCTGATCCACGCGGATTTCTGAAAGTCCGGCAGCGCGAGACGCAGCCACGCCGTCCCGTTCCCGTCCGCATCATGGACTGGAAAGAAGTTTACGAAGCCCAGGAAAGGGGCGTCCTTAAGAGCCAGGCGGGACGCTGCATGGACTGCGGCGTACCGTTCTGCCACCAGGGTTGCCCGCTGGGTAACCTCATTCCCGAGTGGAACGACCTCGTGTGGCGGGATAAGGGTGAAGAAGCTATTGAGCGCCTTCACGCCACGAACAACTTCCCGGAGTTCACCGGCCGTCTTTGCCCTGCACCCTGTGAAGCGTCCTGCGTGCTGGGGATCAACCAGCCTGCCGTGACCATCAAGCAGGTTGAGGTTTCGATCATCGACCAGGCCTTCGACAACGACTGGGTCCAGCCCCTTCCTCCCACACGCCTCACCGGCAAGACGGTGGCTGTGGTTGGTTCCGGTCCTGCCGGCTTGGCCGTGGCACAGCAGCTGACCCGAGTGGGCCACACCGTTGCTGTGTACGAGCGAGACGACAAGATCGGCGGCCTGCTCCGCTACGGTATCCCCGACTTCAAAATGGAGAAGGAACAGGTTGACCGTCGCCTGGAGCAGATGAAGGCCGAAGGCACGCGCTTCCGGACCGGCGTCGCTGTGGGTACCGATGTGACCTGGGAGCAGCTACGACGCCGTTACGACGCCGTTGTTGTCGCCACCGGCGCCACCGTCCCGCGTGACCTGCCCATCCCGGGCCGTGACCTTGAGGGTGTCCACTTCGCCATGGATTACCTTGTTCCGTCCAACCGCAAGGTGGCGGGGGAGAACCCCGAGAACCACATCGATGCGCGCGGCAAGCACGTTGTCATCCTTGGTGGTGGCGATACCGGTGCTGACTGCATCGGCACCGCCCACCGCCACCAGGCTGCCTCGGTGACCACGCTCGCGATCGGCAAGCAGCCGCCCGCCGAACGCGCCACCCACCAGCCGTGGCCAACGTTCCCCACCCTTTTCGAGGTCGCCAGCGCCCACGAAGAAGGCGGCGAACGTACCTACCTTGCATCAACCGTTGAGTTCGTTGGAGAAAACGGCAAGCTCACCGGCGTTAAAGTTGCTGAAACCGAGTTCGTGGACGGCAAACGCCTGCCCAAGGCCGGTACAGAACGAATCATTCCAGCTGATCTTGTGTTCTTGAGCCTGGGCTTTACCGGTGCTGAGCCGGCAGGTATCACGGAGCAGGTCAGTGCAGAATTCGACGGTCGGGGCAACGTTGCCCGCGACGGCTACTACATGACGAACACTGAGGGAGTGTTTGTTGCCGGTGATGCCGGACGTGGCCAGTCACTGATTGTGTGGGCCATTGCGGAAGGCCGTGCGTGCGCGGCTGCAGTGGACAGGTTCCTGATGGGAAGCACCATCCTCCCGGCACCGGTCGCCCCCACCGACCGGGCGATAGCGGTCTTATAGCGCCGGCAGGAACACTTCTTTTACTCAATCAGCATGACTACTTAGGGTAGGTATATGAGACGCGCGAAAATTGTGGCAACTTTCGGCCCGGCAATCTCCAGCTTCGAGAACACCCTCGCGGTGCTGGAGGCCGGCGTTGACGTTGCTCGCATGAACATGAGCCACGGCGACTACTCCGTGCATGACAACACCTACGAAAACGTCCGCAAGGCTGCCGCCCAGCTGGGCAAGCCCGTGGCCATCATGGCCGACCTCCAGGGACCCAAAATCCGCTTGGGTCGGTTTGTTGACGGCCCGCACGAGCTGGCTGTGGGCGACACTTTCACCATCACCACCGAAGACGTCCCGGGCACCAAGGACATCTGCTCCACCACGTTGAAGAGCCTCACCGAAGACGTCAACGTGGGCGACGCCCTGCTCATTGACGACGGCAAGGTGGCTCTGCGGGCCCTCGAGGTTGACGACGTCAAGGTTGTCACCACTGTCACGGTTGGTGGCAAGGTGTCCAACAACAAGGGCATCAACCTGCCCGGTGTTGCCGTCAACGTCCCCGCATTGAGCGAAAAGGATGAGGATGACCTTCGCTGGGCCCTCAAGCGCGGCGCCGACCTCATTGCCCTCTCGTTCGTGCGTGATGCCTCTGACATCAAGCGCGTCCACGAGATCATGGATGAAGAAGGCCGCCGTGTGCCGGTGATCGCCAAGATCGAAAAGCCGCAGGCCGTGGAGCAGCTCCACGAAATCATCGACGCCTTCGATGCCATCATGGTTGCCCGTGGCGACCTCGGTGTTGAACTGCCGCTCGAAGAGGTGCCGATCGTCCAGAAGCGCGCCATTGAACTGGCACGCCGTTGGGCCAAGCCGGTCATCGTGGCAACCCAGGTCCTGGAATCCATGATCGATAACCCGCGTCCGACGCGCGCCGAGGCTTCCGACTGCGCCAATGCAGTCCTCGACGGCGCCGATGCAGTCATGCTCTCCGGCGAGACCTCGGTGGGCCAGTACCCCATCGAAACCGTCAAGGTCATGGCCCGGATCATCGAATCCACCGAGGTTCACGGTCTTGAGCGCGTCCCCCCGCTGGGAACCAAGCCCAAGACCCGCGGTGGCGCCATCACCCGTGCCGCCGTCGAAATCGCCGACCAGCTGGACGCAAAGTACATCTGTACTTTCACCCAGTCCGGCGACTCGGCACGACGCCTCTCGCGCCTGCGCCCGGTCAAGCCGGTCTTCGCGTTCACACCGGTTGAGCACGTCTGGAACCAGCTGGCCCTCACCTGGGGCATCCAGCCGGTGCTGGTTCCCTCCGTGGGCCACACCGACGAGATGACTGCACAGGTGGACAAGAGCCTGCTGGAAATGGATCTCGTGGACGAAGGCGACCTGGTTGTCATCGCTGCTGGTTCCCCTCCAGGACAGGCCGGTTCCACGAACTCGCTGAAGGTCCACAAGGTAGGCGACCTCGCCGACACCTCCAAGACCGACGACGGTTCACGCAAGGAACCCGTTGGCCCGTGGCCGGAAAAGAAGTCCAAGGCCAAGAGCTAGTTCTTCAGTTTTCGTTTTGCGAAGTGGGTCCCGCCGTGCGGCGGGGCCCACTTTGTTTTGTGGTGATGACGACGGCGGCCGCCCACCTCGCGTGAGGTGAGCGGCCGCCGTCGTGCGTTTACTGCTTGGGGCGTTAGTTGACCTGGTTGATGATGGTTTCGGCAACCTCACGCATGCTGAGGCGGCGGTCCATGGAGGTCTTCTGGATCCAGCGGAAAGCTTCCGGCTCCGTCAGGCCCATCTTGGTGGTCAGGAGGCTCTTGGCGCGCTCTACAAGCTTGCGTGTGGCGAACTGCTCCTGGAGATCGGAAACCTCGTTCTCAAGCGCCTTAATCTCCTCATGACGGGAGAGGGCGATCTCGATGGCCGGGATGAGGTCCGCGGGGGAGAACGGCTTGACGACGTACGCCATGGCGCCGGCGTCGCGTGCGCGCTCCACCAGTTCCTTCTGGCTGAAAGCGGTCAGCAGCACAACAGGTGCAATGCGTGCCTTGACGATCTTCTCAGCTGCCGAAATGCCGTCCATGACGGGCATCTTCACGTCCATGAGGACAAGGTCAGGCTTGAGTTCCTCGGCCAACTGAACGGCCTTCTCGCCGTTGTCTGCCTCTCCTACGACGTCGTATCCCTCGCCCTTCAAAATCTCGATAATGTCCAGGCGGATGAGGGTCTCATCCTCGGCTACGACAACGCGTCGGGCCGGCTGGGCTGTGGACGTGGACTCCGTCTGTTCGGTCACGGGATCTCCTTGAAAAGGTTCGGCGGGTTCATGTCCATCTTAGTGTGGACTCTTTGATGGCTGGTTTTTGTTGCATCAGCGCGCCCGGTTCTTTGAATCAGCCTATCTGCATGTATAGTAATTTCGCGTGCTGGGAAAGGATCGCGTTGCTCACAGACACGAGCAGTCAGCGAGAATTAACTTCCCGGTAATCCGCGCCCGAGTGGCGGAATTGGCAGACGCGCTGCACTCAAAATGCAGTATCGAAAGGTGTGTGGGTTCGAGTCCCACCTCGGGCACAGTAATGTCGCAGGTCAGGGGCCTATATGGCCCCTGACTGTTGACAAAACCCCCAAATCTGTTGACACGGAACTAGCATTTTTATGTGGCTAGTATCCGGAAACGCGTCAAAAAGGACGGCTCTTCGTCCTTCATGGTGGTCTGGCGCGACCCCAAGATCCGGAAGCAGCAGGGCATCACTGTCGACTCCGCGCATGAGGCTGAAACGCTCAAGCGGTTGCTCGATGCGAACGGTCAATCCTTCGAGATCGCCCAGCAGGCACTTCTGGACAACAGGGCGAAGATACCCACGGTTGGGGAAGTCATCCAGGAGCACATCGACCTCCTGATCCGGCCGTCGAGCGGGACCGTCAAGACGTATCAGACGATGCTTGATCTCCATGTGCAAAAGGTCATCGGCCACGTGCCTGTCGACAAGCTGGACTACCGGATGATCGCCTACTGGGTGAAGTCCATGATGGCCAAGGGACGCTCACCGAAGACGATCAAGAATGTCCACGGGCTGATCTCGGCGTCGATGAACACCGCAGAGATGCTCGGCTACATCACGCGCAATCCGTGCCGGGGCGTGCAACTGCCGAGCGTTGAGAAGGCCGACGATGAAATGATGTTTCTCACCCACGCGGAGTTCGGGTTGATCATGGACGGGATGGGGGAGCGGTACCGGGACTTCACCAACTTCCTGGTCATGACCGGAACACGCTTTGGGGAGGCCACGGCACTAACCGTCGCGGATATCGATTTGTTGGGCAAACCGGCAACAGCTCGGATCAACAAAGCGTGGAAGCGGGACGGGCAGAACCAGTTCTACATCGGCCCGACGAAGACCGGCGCGGGCAAGAGGACTATCGGGTTGAATCCGGCGCTGGTTGAACTGCTGATCCCCCTGGTGGCTGGGCGTCCGAGCAGCGATCTGCTGTTCACTACGCCAAAGGGCGAGCGGATTGTCCATAAACTGTTCTGGCACCACTACTGGATGCCGGCGGTCAAGGCTGCGCAAGAACGCGGCTTGCGTAAGAGCCCGCGCATTCACGATCTACGGCATACGCATGCCTCGTGGCTGATTCAGGACGGTGTTCCCATCTTCACGATCTCGCGTCGGTTAGGGCACGCGTCAACCCGGACCACAGAGGGCGTTTATGGGCACCTCATGCCGGAAGCTCTGCAGGCTGGGGCGGATGCGACGGAGCGCTCGGTGTCGGCATTTATGCGGTGAAGCGATTCTGGTCCGTCAGGAGACGAGTCGATTGCGGGCACGTGTGCCGATAAGTCTGGCGCTGGTTGTGTTGGCGCCGTGCGTCGATGATGTCGGGTGGGACGTTGGCAAGATCTCGCTGAGCCTGGCTATTTCGGCGATGTGCTCAGACGTGAAGACGATCTTTCCCTTGCCCCAGCACGCGTGCGGGAACCGACCGCTCGCCGCACCGTCGCGCAGCCAACCTTCACTGCAGCGCATGAAGGCCGCTGCCTCGGCAGGTTCGAAGAATTCTAGGTCCATTTCAATCCAATCCTGCTTTACGACTCTGGTACTTCATTTGGCTGGCCCTCGCTAAGTACATGACGGCAAGAAGCGGATGGACTGTTCAACGGCGCATCTGGGCAGGTGAACGCCAACCCTAATTGGTCTCCAACCGACGCCTTGCTAATCACTTGTCGTCCACCAAAGTGAAAGGCCAAGTGCAGCGACTAGAGGACCTCTTTTCCTTATTGTCAGCGCATCCGTAGGCAATTTGGGCAATACTGGCTGCGGCCGAAACCAACAGCGAAGCGGTGTGTCCCTTATGTGAAGTCCTGCACTGGTCGATTAGTAGTGGAGCGAGGAACTGCAGGGCGTACACATGTGCAGGATCGCCGTGGGTTCCGCCGGCGCGCCACTGCTGACGTTCTGAAAAGCCTATGGCAACCGCCTGGCCCCAGATTCGGATCCGGGGCCAGGCGGTGAAATGCCGAGGGCCTCGAAGGACCAGTGGCGTAGTCGGTGATACTGGGGTAAGTTTCACCTGTTTTTCAGGCTGACTACGTCCATTTTTCTGCGACGGAGATTCCCAGCAGGGCGTCGGGTCCTTCACACATCATGTGGCCCCGCCACTGTTAGACCCCGATATCAGCGTTTTGTCAGTGACTTATAGAATCGCCAGTCTCCGTTTCCGTTGTTGTCATATTGGAAGCACCTGCGCATAGCGTCGATGGCGTTGAGAACGCCGATCAAAGATGGTGCCGAGAACGACGACGCGCCGGAAGTGCCGTAGTGGCTGACCCAATTCGCGATGATAGAGGGCGCATGCCGAGTCTTAAGGTCGGTTATCTGCTGAGCTGAGAGAATAATCTGGCTGGCCGCTTCGTGGATCTTTACCGCGTAAACAATGGCATCAAGGCAACTGCTTACCATCTTTTGATGATCATTCACGGCAAGGTCCAAGGGGACCGGAACCTGCACCTTCTTTATGATTTGCTGAAGTACAAACTCAAGGTACTGGCGAATAAGGCCTGAACCCTCCTGGATTTGTCCCGCAAGCAAGAAGCGTTCGGCTTCGGTCCTCAGTCGGTCCGGATTCTGTCCGTGGGCTGTCACTGGCGTCAGGGGTGGCCACCCCTGCAGTTTCTGATGCTTCCAGCCGGGCTCCGCGTCGAGTCGGTCAAAATATTTTTCTAGTGCCACGTCGTGACTGAAAAGGATGAACTGGAGGCCGTCCGAACGAAGCGGCACCTGGAACTTGGTTCTGATCTGCTCCATGAGGTGGTACTGGTGACCGGAGTCGAAGCTCGAGGTTGCATCATCCAGCACTATGAAACGCGGCGTATTCGTGTGGGTAACTGCAGCCGAGAGGAATACGGAGATTGCTAGAGCATTCCTGTAACTTTCCGAAAGTAGTGCGCGAGCAGAAACGTTCTGCGCACCGTGGAAACTCGAGAGTTCAACAGTCATGTTTTCGTCAGTTCCGGGCCGTGCCAACTCTGGAACTATATCGCCTGCGGACATAACTTCCGCAAACATTTGCTGGTATTCGGAGCGTAGTTTTACTAGAGTTCTGTTCGAAAGTTCTGATTCGGCCGTCGAGAAGATCGCATGGGCCTGTCCTATGAAAGTCTTCCAGCGCTCGAACTTGGAGAGTGTCGATGACGTCGTTACGAGTTTCGCTTTTGCACTGACGTACTCGTTAAGAGCGCGACCAGCCGCTTGTGCGGAAGAAATCTGAGCGGTAAGTGTGACCAATGAAGGCGGAATCTTCTGTTGAAGATTGGCTATCGACCCTTCCACCTCATCTCTCTTAGATTTGAGTCGCGTCTCAAGAAGGGAGAGTCGCTTCTGTGCGCGTTTCAGGACAAGTTCAGTAACAGTTCCTTCAGCGGCAGTCTGACTGAGGACAGAGTTCTCCATTTCTTCCCCCGACACGTTCAAGACAGGCAATCCCTCAAGAAGGGCCAGTCGCTTAAACAATGAGCTGTCAAGTATGAGCCGCTGTAGCGTCTCTCTACTGGAATTCACCTGCCTGAAGCTGGCGAGGGCTTCTTCTACCGTCTTGGAGATGGGATCCTCCAGTGAACTGTCACAAAGGGGGCAAGTGTGCGTGTCCCAAGTTGTATCAGTCTTAAGGAAGTGATCGGCAGCGGTGTTGAGCCTGTGTACGTGTTCGCCCTTCGACCGCCCTACGAGGTCTTCGTGCGCCGCTACGGCGGCACAGAGTGGTTGTATATCTATCTCTTCGCTTGAATCGGCGTCTTTTACGTTAGATAGGACCAATTGTTGTTCGACCAGTGTCTCCAGCTGCTTTCGCTCTGAACCACCCTCAGCCCCGATAATTGTCTCCCGAAGTCGAGCGAAGTCAACATCATCCAAGTCTTTGCCTTGCAGTTCTGCATTAAGGAGAGGAACTCTTCGGAGCGAGTTGAGGAGTGTGTCTCCCCACTCGTTAAACTTTGAAACATCGGCAATCTGCAATCCTGTAACTTCGGTATATAGGCGACTAAACCTATCAAGAGAACTACCGACTCCCTGCTGCGCAGTAGCCTTTTGAGCGTCAATCTCAGCAATGGAGAAATCATTCCGGAATGTTTGGGTATTCTCGACTGTCCGGAGCATTCGTCTAAACTGCGCGTAATCCGACAGTCCTAGCAGTGAGGAGAATGAACGCCCGCGGTTTAGTGAAGTATCTTCAATGAAGCGCGTGAATGTCGAATAGTCCAGGAGTGTGAAATCCTGATTGAGAGAATCTAGAAGACCTTTTGGATCTGGATGGTTGGTCGCGCTCTGTATGGTCCTCTGGCCAGATGATGATCGCTTGACTTCAATCTCGACATCAGGCGTGCCATTGTCAGGTTTGAGCTTTAGCCTGATAGTTGCTTCGCGGGTTGAATGAAAAAGATTGGATAGGTAGCTGTCCGAATTTTCACTTGCCTGCATATTGGCAAGCCTCGGCACCTTACCGTGAATGGCATATTGTAGCGCCTCAAATATCGAGCTTTTTCCGGTTCCGTTAGGAGCAAATACTGAGTTCACTGAGTTTGGGTCAAACTTTAGGACAAGTGGAGCTCCTTCATTCCTTATCCCTCGGAATCCCTCGACAGATAGTTCGGAGAGGAAATACCTAGGCCCCCGTGCCGGGGATGCAGGGATTGGGCTCGATGAATTGTCACTTGCCTCGGCGTGATCTGTTGCGCAGCCGGCGTGCTCCTGCTTGCCTGGTTTCGGATCCTCTAACTTTAGGACTGCATCTTTGATAAGCGCATTGAAGGTTGGTCTGATGCTTCTTCGATTCTCCTCTGTTGTGACACCTTGCAGGAGTGGGATGTAATCCCTCAAGATCTGAGCCATTGGAGCATCAATCGATTCCAAATGTTTCAGATATGGCAGTAGATCCTCCGATAGTCCGGATCCACTAAAAACTACGTCAGGCAAAAGATTCCCCGTCCCCATGAACGCTGCGAGTTGCAGTGTGGTTAGTCAACTCGTTCGACGATACTAGGCAACGCGGGATTCGACCGACGGCACTCCGAAGGTGGCCTTCTCCGGTCAGCGGGCGGGTGCAGAGCGGAACGTTGTTGCTGTGTTCGGGTGGGCTTGCGCGGGGCTCGCCGCCGCGGTATTCCGAGGTGAGTGCCAGAAGGTCCTTGCAAACCGGTTAATCGGAAATCTGCTCTGGACATGTCCAGAGCCGGGACGTTCAATAGACTTTAGGGTTCGCGATAGGCTAGTGCCGCCATCAGCGCTGAATCACCACGAACCGAGGATGAATGCATCACCGGGGATGCTCATGAACAGCAATTCATATCCTTCAGGACGATCGTCGGCGGAACGTGCGGCGATGGCCTTCGATTCCTTGATGCTGCCGGCTCATCTGAGCTTGGATCGTCTGGTCAAGGTGGTCGAAGGGGTCCGGCGCCGTCCTATTGAAATCGAAACTGCAGGCTTCCTAAATGGCGGCTCAGTGTGCGGCCTATGGCTTTCAACAGACGAAGTCGAAGTCATCCTTCATGCAGTCAGCCCGTCGGGGCTGCACCGGCAACAGTTTGTACTTCACGAGCTGGGGCACATGGTCTTGCGACACGACGAGCTCGTCGTTCCCGTGGACTATGTGGGAGCTCTTTTCCCGAACCTCCCGGCGGGGCTGGTCCGACGTGTCTTGGCGCGTACGAGCTTCAGCGATGAATTGGAGGCGGCTGCGGAATCCCTCGCGGACCTCTTCGCCGCAGCGATTAGGAACAGTGCGAGGGAGCCGAGGTCCTTCGAAAGGGTGTTCGGATGATCCAGGTTTCAGCCGCGGTGTTGATTTGGCTGCTGGTCGTTTGTCTATTGCCCGGTGTACGCAGACGGAGAGACCACAGCGTGCTGACTGCGGCCATCACGATCGCGCTGGCACTCACGCTGAACATCGACCCGGTCTACTCGAGTCTTGACGCGGGGTTCGGTAGCCGGAACTACGTGGACCTTATGGCCAATGTCTCAATGGTCGTAGGCATCTACTTCCTCTCAAAGGCAATCATCCGGGCAGCGACCCCCGACGAAATGGGAGGGCGGCGAGACACGCCTGGATTAGTTGTCTTAGGCATCGTGATTGTGGGGCTTGCATTCAGCTTCAGCTTCATCTCCACGCAAATAAGCTCAACGCGTTTCATGCTGGATTACGGGGATCAGTTCCCGGCTGCTGTGTACTCAGCAATCCAGTTCGTATACATCGGCTACGTGGTCAGTGTTACTGGAGTCACGTGCTTTCGGTTCCGTGCTGACATGTTCAGGGCTCATTACCGCCTAGCATTCACGTTCATTGGAATTGGCTGCGTGCTTGCTGTGGTGCTTGTTTCGCTGGTGCTGATCATGAACACCCTGCATCTGCAGGGGCGGCTCGAGGCGATGCGCGCTGTGTCGCCTGCCTATGACGCGACCGTAGTTGGAGCTATGGCCTTTCTTTGTGTGGGCCTAGCCATACCTCCCGTTGCTCGCCGTGTACTACGCCACAAAGAATCTGGAACCGAAGATGAGCTGGTACGTGGCTTGGAGGGCGTCTGGGAAAAGACGGCCGGGATGCGGCAAGACGTTCGCCTCCAGCTGGGCACTGAATTCCTACCTCAGGACGAACCGGGCCGAAGGCTCCATAGGATGCTCGTGGAAGTGCAGGACGCTCTTTTGGTGGAACCAGGATTAGCGAGCTCCTTGGATATTCGTGACTTAATGGTCTTAAGTGCTGCCGAGAACTATCTAGCTGGACCACTTGACCATCGATCTGCGGTTCGGAAACGAAGAGGGGAACGGGCGCTATGACGGAAGATGGTGCCGGCGGCTCCGAGGCACCGCAGACGCGACTTGCCCGGAAGCTAAACCTGCTTCTCGATCTCTACGAAGCCGGTGGCGCAGAGACTTTGACCTACCCGGAGATCAGCAAGCGCATGAGCCAGTGCGGGACGCCTCTGTCACGGTCCCGATGGGCGTACATGCGCAGCGGAGACAGTTCCATGGCTACTGATGCCGCCTTGCTGCGGAATCTGTCTGAGTTCTTCGGGGTGGATCCAGACTTCCTACTCGACGATCTAGGCGAGGTACCGAGTCTGGTCGAAGCCCAGCTGGAGCTTCTCCGCACTCTTCGTGAGACCCGGGTGCGCAATTTCGCAGCCCGTCAGCTGCAGGGGATCTCTCCGGAAACCTTGGAGAGGCTCCGCCGGGTCATCGACGACCGAAGGAACCAGGACGGAGTGCATGGTGCCGGTGATTTCTAGGCGTGCGGCCATGGCTGTCGGACTGACGACGGTATCGGTCGCGATGCTGGCCAGCCTTGCTGGCGCGGCCTATTTTGCACGCCAGGTAGTCGTGCCGCAATACCGTCGGCGCGAGGATCTCTGCGTTCGATCCGTGGGCACGCGTGATGATGGGCGACTCCTCATCGAACTTCCGGCGACCAAACACACCACGGCTCCTGGACGGTACAGCTTATGGTTTGGCGATGGGATAGGCCATGCCTGCCTGGGACCCGTCGTTGAAGCCAGCCCGGACCGAGGATCGGTGACCCGTGTGGTGGAGCGCGTGGACTCCGGAGGCCTCAAACAAGCAGCCGCAGGCATCTGGAGTGGATATGTGTACTCTGAGCCGCATCAACTTGGCCTGCCTTACCGGAACGTTGAGATTGCAGTCGAAAGTGGTGTCGCTCCGGCCTGGAGGTTCGACCCACTGGAAGCTGCCAACGCAACTGGAACCTGGGCGATCCACGTCCACGGAATGGGCGGGAGGAGAGCGGGGACGCTGCGCGGCATACCGGTCTCGCGACGGCTGGGACTGACCTCGCTGGTTGTCTCGTTTCGAAACGACGGTGACGCCCCGCCGTCGTCCGATGGGCGGTACCGACTTGGGGAAACCGAGTGGCGGGACGTCGAAGCCGCCATAAGCTACGCCGCAGCGGAAGGCGCTACACGCATTGTGATCTTCGGATGGTCGTTGGGCGCAGCCATCGCCTTACAAACGGCAACCTCGTCAGTACATGCTCCGCGAATAATCGGTATGGTTCTCGACGCGCCCGTCTTCGACTGGCGGACAACCTTGCGTGCGAATGCACAGACTGCCGGCTTGCCGGGGCCAGTGGTCCGACTGGGCTTCACCGTCCTGCAAAGCAAGGCCCTTCGGTGGGTAACTGGCCTTGCCGAACCGATCAATCTTGATGCCATGGATTGGCTAGCGCGGGCGGCGGAACTGAAGCAACCGATCCTCGTCCTCCATGGAAAGAAGGACGACACCACGCCATTCGAAGCGTCCAAGCAGGCTGCCACCCTCCGGCCGGACTTCGTCAGATTGGTGGCGTTCGAATCGGAGGGCCACTCTTTGGAATGGAATGCAGATCCCGACAAGTGGGAGCAATCCGTTGAGGACTGGTTTCGCGGCCTCGCCTTGCCTGACGCTAATCCAAAGCGAGCGGTGGCGCAGGCGTAGGCGGCGACTGTACTGAGTACTGGACTGCCAGATCGTTGAGTTGGCTCTCGATGATTGACGAACGGGCGGAGAAGCCCTCGCCGTCTAAATTTTGAACGAGGCCGGCTGACTCGAGTATGAGGAGATGACGCCGAATTGTGGCCCTGGATGTCCGGAGCTCTGAGGCCAAGACCGTAGGGGTGGTCGGTCCACTCCCAATCAAGAAGCGAAGTATCTGAGTGCGTGTTCGGTTCATCAAGATGGATGTCGGCATGCAAACCACGGCTCAAAGTTCGAAAGTTGATTGCTGTAGACGGGTCTACAGCAATCAGGATACGCCCCCGAGTGGTCCACGCAACAGATTCGAGCCGCAATTGATTGTTTCGGTATGGCGCTCGCGGAATACTGATGGCGAAGGAGCTACATCCCTAGGCGGTAGACGATCGAAAGGTGGAGCATGCCAGCGACAGACGCAAGCCGTAACGGTGAGCTACCGCAGGCAACGCTCGCGCGCCGGTTGAATCTCTTGCTCGACGTCGTTGTTGCCGAGAGGGGTTCGCCGGTCACCTTTAGGGAAATTGAGGCCGGCCTCCAGGCTCGAGGCGTCAAGATTTCGCGGGCCCGCTGGTTCTACATGAAGGACGGAACGGGCCGCCTGGTCAGCGATCCACAGTTGCTCACCGCCATTTGCGAGATGTTCGACGTCGATCCCTCCTATCTTCTGAACGGCGTCGAGGGGGATATTCCAGAACGGATCGACTCGCAGCTGGAGTTCGTGAAGTCTTTGAGAGCGGCTCGGGTGAAGACCTTTGCCGTCAGGACCTTGGGGGATGTCTCGCCGGAAACGTTGCGTGCTATCTCCGAATATCTGAATAAGGACATCGATCTCCACCCGCATGGTGAGAGGGCGGCGGCTACTCCTCCAGGACATACCGAAGGTGAGCGTCCAGCAACTCCTTGATGCGCGTGGGATTGGCTGAGTAGCGAGGGGAACGGCCGTGGCGCCGGCCGGCGGGAACATCGACGACGATGGCCCCAACCTGTTCCAAGGCAACCAGATGCTTGGCGACACTGGGCTCTCCGGCGCTCACGGAATCCACGATGTCGCCGCGCGTGGCAGGGCCGAACGTCGTGAGGAACCTCAGTATCTCGTTTCTGGCCCTGTTGCCGAACGTGGCCACAGCTGCCTCGACATCGGGCGACCAAGCGTCGTCGTGAGGCTGCGTAATCCGTGGCATGGCTCAATTCTTACCGAACAACATGAAAAAAGTAAGAAGCGCACTCTTGACGATACTTAAAGTATCTTCGACAATACTTTTTAGATGCTTCGATTATTGGTTCGGTTCAGCCGGCCATGACCACGTCGCTGCAGTGCGGCGAACGTCTGTGAACTCTAGCTATTTGAAGCGGTGAGGGCGATGAGCCTGAACGACAACGTTGAGCAAGCCGAAGAACTACAGTCAGGGCCCGGGGCGGTGGAAATCTCCCTAACGCGTCCACCCGATCCGACATTGTTGGTATCTGTTGACCAGATGATGGGAGCCGTAGAAGGGGTGCGGCGATACGTTGTCTCCCACCTTGCCCATATCGGGCGTGCATGCGATGTCGACGACGTTCTGCAGGATATTCGTGTGGCGGTCTGGGATGGAGTGGCCCGGGGGCACTACCGCCAACTTCCTGGAGTCCCGTTTGAGGCTTGGGTGCAGGGCGTGACATCCAATATCTGTGCCGCCCATGCTCGTCGCGAGCTCAACCACAAGACCCTGCCTCTATTGCTCGACCCCACGGGTGAGGAGGTTGCTGGATCCTGGGGACAGGTATCAGCCATCCTCATTGCACAGGACAATCCCGAAACTCAGGAGATTATCGACCACGAGTGGGCGGTCATGGTTCTTCAGTTGACTCGCGAAGCCGTGTCAGCCCCGACGTGGCGTATGGCCGTTGAGAGCCTCACCGCACCCAGGCAGTACGCCCTCCCAACCCAGCATGACCGCCGTCGTTGGAACGCAGTCACCGCGGTACGGCAGACCGCGAAGACCGTCAGCCTGGCTCTGGACATCGCGCCTGGCAGCATTAGCGATATCGGTCAGCTCTGTCAGCGGGCCGTTGAATGCCTGCCAAGTGCCCTGCTGCGCGCCGTCGCCAAGACGATCGTTCTTCCCGAGATTCATGGGCCGGAACGGCAAGCCGCGATTGCCCGCTTGGCGCGGGAGCTGGGGGTCTCTGATCGCTATGTTGCCGTGCAGATCGGCACTGCGCGGCGTCTTTACCAAACCGCCTGGCGGATAGTGCGCACGGCGGCCTCTTTCTGATCCTCGGGGGCTACTCTTCCGCAGTTGACGACTAGCGCCTCTGGAGGTCGTGAACCATGAGCATTCGAAGGGCAAATGCGGTTCGGCCGCGCTTATGTCGATGGGTCCTTGGACTAACGGTCCTTCTGGTTGTCGTCGGCTCATTGGCGCTGCTAATCGCGTTGCCTTCCAAAGGGCCGGCAATGGGTGCGCCGGATTCTCCCGTAGCTTCGGCACCAGCACCGAGTGCGTCAACTGCCTCGCCACGCCCCACAATTCGCCCCTCGGGAACGACGAAGCCGTCGGTTGTTCCGCCTGCACCTAGGCCAACGGACTTTCGCGCAGTTGCTTCCGCCACTGCCGAGGCTATCTACACCTGGGACACGAGGACCTCGTCTTATTCAGAGGTGTATGGTCGGATGCGCGATTTATGGGTTTTGCTTCCGGATGGTTCCAATCCATGGTCCGTTTTGGTTCAGGAGTTTGAGGCTACGGGTGTAAACGCTGGTTCCTTTGCGACTCTGACGGGCGAGGGCGCATTCCGTGAAGCGAAGTCGGAGTCACTGACGTGTGACGAGCAACTGGTCAAGGTACGCGAACGACCTGCGCCATGGCCGGGGCTGCATGTCTGCACTGTGCAACTTTCTGTCGAGGACCACACTTCAGCGAGTACCAACCCTTACTTCGCACCCGTCAGCGTCATGGTCAATTGTCCTCCAGCACCGACAGCACCTGCAGATCGTTGCGTGATGGTCGCCTTCTATGCGTCATCCAACCGAATCGTTTACTGATGCCCTATCCCGGACTTGCTGCCGTTCTCGTGCGACGGCGCACCCTTTACAGGCTACTCGGAGCGTTCGTGGCCGTTGTCGCGCTCGCATTTGCTGTCGTCGCCAGTGCGGTCGCCGTTGTCTTGGCGGGGGATCGTTCGACGGCGGCCGTCGCCTGTGTCTCTGGCGCTGATGTTGGTACGGTTAGCACTCTCGATGCACTTGACCAGCCCGCCGGCGGCGGAATCGCCGGGCTGTCAGCGGCCCAGACACATGTTGCCAGCAGTTACGTTTCGGTCGGCAAGGGGCTCGGCTTGCCTCGTGAGGCGTTGGTCATTGCCATCATGATGTCACTACAGGAGTCAGGCCTGCGGATGTTGGCCAATACCAGCGTCCCCGAATCCTTCAACTTTCCGCATGATGGCGTTGGGAGCGACCACGACTCCGTCGGCTCGGCTCAGCAACGACCTGCCGCCGGTTGGGGCAGCGTCCAAGAGCTGATGGATGTCAGCTACAACGCTCGAGCCTTCTATGGAGGTCCTACAGGACCCAACCATGGAAGCCCGCGCGGGCTCTTGGATGTGCCCGGATGGGTCTCAATGGGCAAAGGCCAGGCTGCCCAGGCGGTGCAGGTTTCAGCCTTCCCTGAGTTGTATGACCGGTGGGAGCCTCAAGCGTCCGCGATTGTGGACTCCCTCAGTGGTATCGAGCCGGTTCCTACATGTACGAATGCCCCCGCCGCGAGCTTTGACGTTGTCTCAGCTGAAGGTTTGAGTCAGATCCGGCAGGACATACTTCACTTCACCAAGATGGGGGTGGGTGGCGCATATGTCTGGGGTGGCACTGCCTTCAAGGCGTGGGACTGCTCCGGTTTCGTTCAGTGGATCTACAGGCAGGTCGGATTTGAGCTTCCACGCGTGGAGCAGTGGCGAGTGGGGCGGATGACGAACAACCCTCAGATCGGAGACCTAGTGGTGCAGAATCCCCAAGGTCCCTACAACTGGGGCCACGTTGGCATATATGCCGGCAATGGGATGATGTATAGCGCACTGAATCCGTCGGCAGGGACCTTGCTTCATCCAATTGATTGGAACCCAGGCGCCTCCTACTTCAGTCTCTTGGACTAGGCATTCTCCAGGAGAGTTTTGGAACAGGAATAAACCCTAACCGCGGCTCCCAAGGACCGGGCGATGGCGCCAGTTGCATTCTCGGCGGGCTCCGAAACCGGAACCGCGATCATTACACAGGACCCGGCGCCGGACTCTTGCTTGGACGTAATTTGGCAATACAGACCCAGTGGCATCACTCCTCAAAGACAGTGTTGGTTCCGCCAGTCAACATGGATCAGCTTTTACCAGTCCATGTTTGCGTTTTGCTCCCAAAGATAGGAGTGATGTTGAATCATGTTTTCAAGCTGTCCCGCGTCGCGGGCCCGCTGCAGTTCCTCTCTAAACTCCTTGTCGTATCGGACATCCAGCCCTTCTTGGATCCACAGCATGGCGTCCGAGAGGGGACCTGTTTCGAGCCAGTTATCCAATCCGTCGAGGGTCTTCATGGCCTCTTCAAAGTCGGCTTCTCTTGCTGGAACAAACTGAAAGTGAGGACTATCTCGGATATCAGAGAAGGCGGCAGGCACGGCTCCAACTCCGGGCACATGGAAGTGGATGGTTGCCTGATGCTTGTCAAAGCCACCGTGGGAGTACGTGTTGCGCCACGTTTCTACTAGGCGCACTAATTGGTCTCGATGACGGCGGGCTACTCGGTCCTGACTACTAAAGACTCGCCCGTACTTGTCTCCCCAGCGTTCGGATATGAAATCCGGAAGGCTTTCAGTCTCGGGACTGAAGTCGGTGAACGGAAGGGCAAGGACCAGAGTGTGCTCAAGCAAGCTCAGGTATGCGTTCAGGGCGGCAACGAGACTGTAGAACCCCTCAGGGGGATCTGACACCAAAGTCAGGCCCCCGAAGGAGACCCCCTCGTTCTTACTTCCTTCGCGTGCAAAAGCACGTCGGGCTCCTTCGCGAAAGTATTCGTAGGACTGCCGCAAGGTTCCATACTGATTGATGATGGTGACGTTGCCCGAGCTGACCTGCTCTTCGCTGAAGGGCCTAAGAATCCAGGACTCAATGATCCTCACCGCGGACTCGAGCTTTCTTACGATCTCGTGGTGTGCCTTTTCGGCCGTCGCCCGATCAGCCTCGTCGTGAGGGTCATGATCCAAATAGAGTCGCATCCCAAATTTTTGGAGAGCGACAGCACCGTGACGTCCTTTGTAGCTCAGTGGGATGTAAAAGGCGACCTTCTCGGATCTTCCCAGATCCTCGAGTCCAATAAGGAGCAGAGCGTACCTAATGAGGTACGGCACAGGCCAATTATCCCTGGGCACTATGAACCGGAGGATTTCTCCTCGACTGGAAGTCGGCGCGGAGAAGTCCCTTAGACAGGTGGTTGAAAGTTTGGCTGCCGCTTCGCTGGTCCCCCGCAGATCGAAATTCACATATGGAGGCTAGCGTAGATTCCGTTGCTCCGAAAACGGGGCGGGGTTGTAAGCGTTACATACTGGTTCTCGGAAGAATGTTGCCCCCCATCGGTCGTCATGTCGTTCCCTCCCTCCCCATCCATGAAGTCGTGAGCCCAATCAGCTCATTCCATTGGAAGACGACTGGATGGAGCACCAGATGTTTCTGGCAGCGGTGGATCCTGGGATCACACCAAACGCGAACTTTCCTTTTCTTGAGTCCCTCAAGCAGATCGGCGGCGGCATCCTCGTTGGCGCCTTCATCGTCATCGCGATCGTGGCGATCATCGGGGCTGCGATGCTGTTGGCTGGCAAGCTAAGCCAATCCTCGCGACTGGCCTCAGGCGGCGGGGTGATCTTGCTATGGACCGGCCCCGTAGCTGCAATCCTAGGCGGGATCAACGGCTACATACTCTGGTCGCAGACGGCATTTCCGTTGGGCTTCTAGACGCTCGCGATCATGCCCATCGAGTGTGATCTCAACGGTTGGTGGCCGCCCGGCTGTGGACTGGTTTCGCAAGCCAACGACGGCGTCCAAGGTTCCATCACTTCAATCTTCGCCAACGTCCTGCAGAACATCGCCTCATGGATGTGGGGATTCATCACAGGCGCCTTCCGTGTTTCCGAAGTCGATGAATCACAATGGGCGGCTATCGGCGGACTGACCAACTGGTGGGTCATCGTGATGATGACTCCCTTGGTTGTCGTGATGATCCTTCAGCTCCTCTCCGGACTCATAAGCCAGCAACCTCGCCGGCTGATCAGGGCACTTGTCGGGGGAGCCGCAGCAGTTCCTTTGGTGGCGGCGGCGGTCTACCTTGTCCAGCAGCTCACCCGAGTAACGGACTCTGCTTCGACCGCTCTCCTGGAGTCGATCGGGACTGACCCTCACGTCGTGTTCATGCGGCTCTTCGGCTTCGAACGAGCTCCCCAAGGCTCCGAGCGCGAATGGAATGTCATCTCCCTGGCGCCGGGCAATCAAGGCGGAGCCGTCGGCGGCGCGATAGTGACGGTAATGGTGGTCATCGTCGTGTGGATTCTGGCATTCATCCTCATGTGCTCGATGATCTTCAGGACGTTCGCCCTAGCCGTCCTGGCGGCCGTCGCACCGGTCGCCCTCATGATGATGCCCTGGGAGAAGTCAAAGGCTTGGGCCGGACGGTGGTGCGAAGTCGTCGTCGCGCTCTTGCTGGCGAAACCTCTGGCGGCGACGATTCTTGCAGCTGCCATCAAGCTGTTTGCGGATTCGACGTCCTTTGCAGGGTTGGCCGCCGGCACTGTCGGCATGGTCCTTGCCTGCGGAGCACCATTGATGGCGCTGAGGCTGGTTAGCTTTGCGGGTGGCGAACTCGCTGCCGCTGCTCAAACGGCTGGTGGCGGCCACGTTCTTGCTCGCAGCAGCAGCATTGCTTCCAGGCAGTTCAGTCGACAACTCGGTGGCCGCATGACGATCGCTTCAATGTTGGGCAGATCGTCACTAGCTCGACCAATTCCGTCAAGTCGCAAAGGCATCCCACCGCGCGTACTGGCACCGTCTGTGCCACTACCGCGCAGCCTAACGGGTACGACGCCGGTACCTGCCTCAGGTGCAAACCCTTCAGCGTCGAACGGAGCTGGCTCTGCCCGCGGAGGCGCCGCCAGACAGGACGACGTGGTGAGCGGAGAGGTCGTGGCCGATTCGAGTAGGAAATCGTCGCCTGCGACACCTTCGCAGACAGACAGAACCCCGACCGCCGGACCGGCAAAGGCAAACCGGGCGAGGACCCCTCGGCAGCCCGAAGTGCGAAGTCCCGGCAGTGCGCTACCCGCATCCCAATTGCCGCCCATAAGGCCCAAGCCTTCTGAGGGGCACTTCCCACCGGAGAAACCCCATGACTGAAGATTCGCGCGCCCTGGAGGCCGTCAAATTTCCCCGATACGAGCGCCGTGGCATTTTCATGGGGTTGAAGTGGTACCAGCTCGTGTTGCTGGCCCTCGGCATCCTCACGGCGATTATTGCCTCGGCGACGGGAGGCCCGGTCGGACTGACGACAATGAGTCCCATCTGGCTGGTGCTCATGCTCATGGGCATACTCCAACACGCTCGAATCCCGTATCCCATCTGGGCCAGCCTCATCACCCTGTTTTTCGTCCGACTGATCCTGGGCCAGACTCGCTATCTCGTTCGACCCGAGAAGGCGCTGAAAGCCGGAAAGCTGGCGCTGCCAGGAGGACTTGGCAGCCTCAAACTTCAGATGACGAGCCGTGGAGAGTGTTTTATCGTCGACCCTCAGGGGAAGGAGGCAACGGTCGTCTTGCGTTGCACCACCAGGTCATTCGCTCTGCTCGACGACGATGACAAGGCGTGGGCCGCTCAGGCATGGTCACGGGTACAAGCAGGACTCGCTCAACGCTCGGACATAGCCAGAATCGCCGTTCAGGACTACACGGTTCCGTATCCATCGTCAGCGCTCCAAGACTTCTACGATCACACCATCATGCGAAATGGAGGTCGACCGGGAGGCAGTTCGTGGGGTGAGATGGCGTATCAGGACTTGATTGCTGCAGCCGGATCCGCCATGAGTCACGACGTCTTGCTGGCCGTGGTTGTGGATACCGCCAAGTCGAGGAGGCGCATCAAAGAGTCCGGCGGAGGTATGGGCGGACTCGAGCGTGTCCTGCGTTTGGAGGTAGTGGCGATCACGACATCCCTGGCCACTCATGGAGTGCGGGTGGACGAGTGGCTTTCGGAGTCCCGACTACTTGAAGTGTTCAGGGGTTCTTTTGATCCTGAAACGGTCTCCAGAGCGTCGGTGAAGAATGACAGCGGGCCGCGGGGTGCCCAGACAGCCGGAAAGCGGAGAGTCAGTTCAAGCCCGATGGCCGTAGAGGAGCACTGGACTTACCTCCGTACGGACTCCGGCTTCCATCAAACCTTCTGGGTCGCAGAGTGGCCGCGGCAAAAGGTGTATCCCGGTTTCCTGCACCCGCTGGTTTATGTCGGCGACTTCCGACACACGGTAACGCAGGTGATTCGTGCCGTTCCCACTTTGGAGGCGCTGCGGGACATCCGATCGGCCCAGGAAGCTCATGAAACCCGTCGCAGAATCAATGCCCGGTTCGACCGGCCCACTACGCGAGAGCAGCGAGCCGAGGAAGAAGAAGTATCGCAACGGGAAGAAGAGATCGTTGCCGGGCACGGCGATGTTCGTCCAACCGCCTTCGTGACGATTACCGCAGCGTCCTTGGAGGATCTGGCCCGACACCGCCACGAACTTGAGTCCGCAGCAGCCGGCGCGTTCGTCGAACTTCGATTGCTGGCGGGGCAGCAATGGGCAGCCTTCATCGCGGGTGGACTGCCGTTGGGAAGGGGATTGCGATGAGCCTCAAGAATCAAGAGGTGACCTATACGCCGTCGGGCACTCGCGCCGAACGCAAGAGGCTCAGAAAGGCGACAACCGCTGAGTCATTACCGCAGAAGCGCAAACTCGGTCAGCGGATTGACGAGGCCTTGGAGCACCGCGGCGACCGCGAGCGCCTTGTCGGCGATTGGGGGAGCAGGGAACCTCAATCACTATGGGGGCCGCATAGGCTGCGGCCGGCACCTCACCGCGCCTCGACCATGACCTTCGCGGCGGCCTACCCCTTCATCACCGAGTCAGGACTTGGCCACGAGGGAACGTACATAGGAACGGACGTCTTTGGTTCGGGAGCCTTCTCCTACGATCCGTGGATCCTGTACGACAAAGGGATCATCAGCGGTCCTTCAATCGTTGTGATTGGCACGGTAGGCACAGGCAAGTCCATGTGTGGGAAGTCGCTGGTTGCCCGTTCCATAACGTTGGGACGGAAAGCGGCTGTGGCGTCTGATCCCAAAGGTGAATGGGTGTCAGTGGCCACGGCTGTGGGCGGCAAGGTCATTTCCGTTGGTCCCGGTCGCACTGCTCGTGTGAATCCACTTGATGCGGGCCCGAGGCCCAGTTCTCTATCGGACACTCAGTGGAAGGCTGTCGTCCGGCAGCGGCGTCGGCAACTGATCGTGGCTTTGGTGTCTCTTATGCGTCAAGGAACACCGTTGCATCCTGTTGAGCACACCGCTCTCGACATGGCGCTCATGGAGACCACCGCCGAGAACTCGACGCCGACCCTTCCTATGGTGCTGGACCACCTTTTGAGTCCTTCCGCGGAAACTCTGGCCATTGTGGGCAAGGATGGCGGAGCGGCAGTGAGTCACTCACTGCGGCGCACCGTCTCGGGTGACTTGGAAGGCATGTTCGATGCGCCGTCCACGGTGGCCTTCGATGCTGACGCACCAATGATGGTCATGGACACGTCCGCACTCATCGGCGCCTCCGAACAGGCGTTGTCCCTCGCCGCAGCCTGCAGTGCCACTTGGCTGGAAGCTGCAGTGACAAACCCCGACGGCGGCAAGCGGCTCGTGGTGTACGACGAAGGCTGGCGGATGCTCGCCGATCCATACATGTTGGCCAAGATGAGCGAGCAATGGCGCCTTGCGCGCACCTACGGGATTGCCAACCTCCTCATCATGCACAAGGTAGCTGACCTCAATGAGATCGGAGACAGCACGAGCGGGCATCGTCAGAAAGCCCTGGGTTTGCTGACAGAAGCGGACACGCGCATTATCTATCGCCAGAAGCATGACGCCATGCGCCTGACCAAGGAAGCCCTGGGTCTCACTGAAGCTGAGTGCGAGCACGTCGAGAACCTTCCCAAGGGCGTCGGGCTCTGGAAGGTAGGGAACCGTTCATTCATCGTTGCCAATAGAGTGACCACGGACGAGCTGGAAGTGTTTGGCACCGATGACCGGATGCACCTGTGAGGGCGAGATCGAGTAGCAGCAGTCCCATGGTTTCAGTGGGACTCTGGGCTTTGACCGGTTACATGGCTTTCTGCCTGTTGGTCCAGGCAGCTGCCCACCTTGCTGGCGCGGGGCACTGTGGCGGCAGGCCGCCGTCGTTCTTCAACCCCGCTGCAGGCGCCGGGCTGTTTGCGGGCCGCCACGACTGGATTGTTGGTGCTTCCCGCAATTGCACCTTAGACATGGCGGCAGTCTGGTGGATTGTGGGAGTCGTCCTCACGTTGCTTGCGGCGCTCGCAGCCGGGTCGGCGCTGGCATGGAGAACCTGGAAACAGTCCGGCGCGTGGCTACGGCAGGACATCCTGAGCAGGGATGGTGTCGCAGGCCGCGCGGAGATCCTTCGGGATTTTGGAGCCAGAGCGGTTCGCAAGCGTGGGCAGTTTACTCGGCCAGGCCTCAGCAAGCCGAGTGTTCACGATGTTTCGTGGACACTTGGGCGCTCCCGCGGGGTGACTATCCATGTTTCCACCGAAGAGTCGATGGTCATTCAGGGGGCGCCTCGATCGGGCAAGGGACTGTACGTGGTCATCAATGCGATTCTCGATGCGCCTGGTGCTGTTGTCACTACATCCACGCGTGCCGACAACCTGGTGGTGACTATGCGAGCCCGGATGTCCGATGGGCGGCCGGTGACTGTCTTTGACCCTCAGGACATGTCGGGTCTGCCAACGACGTTGCGCTGGTCGCCGGTACGTGGTTGCGGTGACCCGGATATCGCAACCCGACGGGCTCTTGTGATCACCGCAGATACAGAAATGAAGGGCGAGAACGCGGCATGGCAAAAGCGCTCGCTGATCGTGCTGCAGTGCTTACTGCACGCGGCCGCGCTGTCAGGCGAAGGTATCGCAGCCTTCCGTCGATGGTCGTCCAGTCCTGTCTTGGCCAGAGAGGCTCTGGATATCTTGGGGCGGCCCGGAGCCGCACTGGGGTGGCAGGCCGACCTCATGGGGATCTTGGAAGACGACCTTCGTAACACCTCCAACTCCTGGATCGGGGTTTCTGCTGCCGTGGCTCCACTCTCATCTCCCAGAGTGTTGGCGGCACTGAACCCACAGGACGAAGCTCAAGAGTTTGATCCAAAGGACTTCATCAGGCAGCGGGGGACTCTCTACCTCATTGGCACCCGCTCTGGAGCTGCGGCGGCTGGCCCCTATCTCTCGGCTCTGATTGACGACATCGACAACGCTGCGCGTGAGCTGGCCTTCGTCGCACCCGGAGGCCGACTCGATCCGCCGCTTTCACTAATCCTCGACGAAATAGCGAATCTCTCGCCGTGGCCTGGTCTGCCTGTGGTGCTCTCTGATGGCGGCGGCATTGGCATCTCAACGCTCGTGGTTCTGCAGTCCCTTTCTCAGGCGCGGAGTGGATGGTCGATCGAGGAGGCCGCTACCATCTGGGATTCCGCGATCATCAAGGTGATCTTTGGCGGCGGCTCGGATGAACGTGATCTGCGCTCGCTGGCGGGCCTGTTGGGGGAGCGGAGCCTCATCCTGAATACCCGTTCCTGGTCGTCTCAGGGCCGCCAGGACGGCGAGCAGATCCGGGAGAGCCCAGTGATCCGACTCGATGAGATCCGGCGCCTTCCTGTTGGTACGGCGCTCATGCTCGGCCGACGAACTCGTCCGATCCTCCTGGACTTGCGTGACTGGCATAGACGCAAGGACGCTGCTGAGCTGGGGCGCTCGAAGTTGGAGACCGAGCGGGAATTGGCCGCTGGCCATTTGAGTAGGCAGGCAGCAGACAGCGAGGTTGATTCATGAGCACGCAGGCGGATGACTCTGACTTCGAGGTGGGACGGGTATCTGACTTGGATGACGAACTGACAGCTGAACTATTCCGGTCCTCATTTCAACCGTCTCCGCGCAACGTTGGCGTGACTCATCGATGGCGGGAGATGTCTTCGGCACAGGCGGAGGTGGTGTGGCAGAGCCTCTTCGACTGGGTGCGGTGGTTCGTTGCTACATATCAACTGACGACGTCGGTGGTGCCGGATTGCTGGTGGCGACACTCGGAGATCGTGGCCGAGTTGTATGCGCTTCAGCGCGCGGAGGCAGCATCATTTACGTCTGACGACTCGGGTTTCGGGCCGCTGGCGTTCCACGAAAGGCTGCCACACGGTGTCGAGCGCCTCCGAAACCATACGCGGACGGCTGGCTGCGTCGGGCTGCAGAGCCATAAGGAGCCGGTCATGAGGATCGTGCCGACCGAGCCGGACTTCGAGGACTGGAAATTGAGCACCCATCAGACCCGAAGCTGATTTCGTCATGCTGTTGTTTCGGTCGCTCGACATGAATAGGTGATCCCTTCTTAGGGCTGTCTAGAAGCACGAAGGATGGCTGTCGTGGCCTCTGCATCTGAACTGAATGCTGGCTCAAGCGGTGAATCGGGAACCGCCGCGCCGCCGTCGAACGTTCGCCTGTCACCGGAGGAACGCATAGCCGACCTGACTAGGGGACTTCACGCAGCACTTGAGGAAGCCATCGATTCGCCGATGCGCTGGCAGGTTCTGCTCGATGCCTCCGCAACACTGTGGCGGTACTCCGGGGGCAATGTCGCCCTGCTGATGATGCAAATGGCGCAGCGCGGTACCCAAGAGCCGACGCTGGTGGCGGGCTACAAAGAGTGGGCCAGGCATGGGCGGACGGTTCTGCGTGGAGAGCACGCGCTCTGGGTGATCGCGCCCCGGACGGCTTCGATGCAGGAATTAATCCTGGCTGACGGACAGCGCAAGCTCCTGCCAGCGAATCAGGCCGCACCTGATGATGCCATCAGCAGAGGCAAGAAGAACGTGGTCACAGGTTGGCGCGGGCAGGCTGTCTTCGACGTCACACAAACGGAGGGCACTCCGCTGCTGGTGCCTCGCGCGGATGCTCAAGGTGGGGCGGACGTGGGGGATCTGTGGAGTTCCCTCCGGGAGGTTGCGAAGGAACACAGCTTCCGGGTTGAGGTGTCGGGATTCCAACATGGCTACACGAGTGGCTATACCGACTTTGATGCTCGTCGAATTCAGGTTGGTGCCTGGATGAACGACGAGGAGCGGGTAGCGGTTCTTGCTCACGAACTTGGTCACGTCCTTTTGCACGGACCATACGACCGCCTGGGGCGGCTGTATGGAAGCGGCGCGAACCATCGTGGCCTGGCGGAAGTGGAAGCAGAATCAGTTGCCTACACCGTCCTGCGGGCTCACGGCATCGATCGCGGACCGCAGTCAGCGTCCTATTTGGCCGGCTGGGCCGACGCAGTGATCAGGACGGAGAAGGATTTTAAGCACGACTCCCTAGAGGGCTGGGTGCCGACGTCGCGTGTCGACATCGCCAAGTCGGTCTTGGGGCGGGTGACCGCGGCAACCAAGGGGATCCTGGCGGTCTCGGATCCTCCTGGATTCGGAGGGAAGTTCGCTGCCGCCAGTGCTGACCGGTCCATAGCGGCCAATCCGACCTACGCCGGCGTCCCTGGACCGAACGCGTCATTAAACGGTCCTGAGATTGCTGGTCCCTGAACGCACAGATGTCCGTCGGGAGAGGCCCGTCGACAAAGGAAGGTAACCCATCATGAATACAAAGATCCCCATCACCATCGTGGGGAACCTGGTCGCAGATCCCGAACTGACCATCGGGGAATCCGGAACTCCGCATGCGAAGCTCCGCGTTGCCGTGAACCAGCGGATTCAGAACCCGGATGGGACGTGGCGAGACGGCGAACCGGTCTTCCACAACGTGTCGGCGTTCCGGATGCTCGCGGAGAATGCTTCTACTTCTTTGAAGAAGGGTGACCCTGTGATGGTGTCGGGAGAGCTTGAGTTCCGTTCGTACGACAGGGACGGCGAACGGCGCGAAGCTCGGCGGATCATCGCTGACACTATTGGGCCGGACCTTCGTTTCGGGACGGCGACTTATCAGCGATCGGCCCGTGCAGTCTCCGAAGCGGAAGCGGCTGTAGAGGCGACGGGTCCACAAGCCACTACGGCGACCGGCTGGCCCACGTACAACGTGACGACGAAGGGGCCGGTGGTGGCGTCCCCTTTCGGCGGAGCTCCGGTGAATGACATGACGGTTTGATCTGTTTTTGCTGTTCCTGGCCCACGTCTTGTTCGTTGAGGCGTGGGCTCTTTCGTGGGAGAGGGATTCCTATTCGAACACATGTTCTAGTCTTGTTGTCATGAGACCAAAGCAAGACTCCACCGCTTTCGCCCGCATGATGGCCCAGATAGGCGCCGACAACAGCCACCCCAAACCTGACGACGGCAAGATCATCGAGCTGGAGCCGGGCAGCCAGCCGCTGGTTCGCGTGGGGGAGATCTATGGTCGGGCGATCAAATATACGAGGAGCTTTGGGCTGGTCGAGTGGGTGGATGACCGACGCGTCTATCACGTTGAGTGGTTCCCGGCGGGGCAGGTCAAGCGGGTGGACCAAGAGTCTTGGAGGGGGCGGCCACTGTAGGTTCCTGATACCGGCTTCAACTGGGTATGGCCGGAACTACGAAGTGGTTGAACCGCCGCCGGAGTTAGCGGACGCAACGACTAGACGAGCGGCGCCCACGCTAAGACTTGGTCGCCGCTGATGCGGTAGGTCGAAGGCCATGGAGCTCCCGGTTGCACCTGCGCTGGATCTGGCCGAATCAGCAGAACGGATCCAGGCCAGATTGGCTCGGGAAGTGCTTCGATCCATGCCGGTTGGATGTAGTCGAAGCGATTCCACCGGATGGTGATCCAGGCGCCGGTCGGCTGAGGGGCATCTACGGTTAGGACGGTGACCTCGGTTGTGGTCCCGCCGGCCGCCTTCAGGCTCTCGAGCAGCTTCCATTGTTCTGCTGCTTGGGTCTGCCACTGCCGTTGGCCGCGGACACGTTGGGCCCAGAAGAGCAGGACTACTACACAGGGGGTCGTGAGGGATACCAGCAACCAGGCCGTGCCGGAAATCGTGAAGCTTAGAACTGCCAGGATCACAGCAAGCACCAAGGTCACTGCGCTCGCAACGATAAGCGCGGGTGTTGCTATTCTCGGCTTGAGGACTGGGTTCATCTGCATACTTGCTCCAGCTTCCAGTTTAAAGTTGCCATTGCGCGTTTGTAAGGCTTTTTGGGGAGTCCACCTCATGCAGGTTGCGGTCACCTTCTAACTCTGGCTGTAGTGGCGGCCTGGCTAATTGCTCGCTGGAGCTCATTCCAATGACGACGCTGTTCCCATTCCCCGTCCGCAGGAGTTGGGCCTAGAGGGAAGGTCGCGCTATTGATGCCCCAGCGATCCCTGTACACGGCCACTGCGCGAATCAACACTGCCGAGTCGAACGGA
Source organism: Paenarthrobacter sp. TE3676 (assembly GCF_056279165.1). NCBI lineage: Bacteria > Bacillati > Actinomycetota > Actinomycetes > Micrococcales > Micrococcaceae > Paenarthrobacter > Paenarthrobacter sp. TE3676. The sequence goes on along the minus strand of NZ_JBWBQU010000004.1, from coordinate 448,914 downwards.
TCTGCACGTGCCCCAATGCCTTCGCGCAAGTGTGTGGCCCATTCAGGCTCATCGAGTAGCGCCGCTGTGGCGACGTGCTCCGCACGGTTCCCAATACGCCGTCGTACTTGGTCGAGCAACGCTGCAAGGTCTGTACGGTCGGTAGTCAACCGCTCTGTCACCGGATCGATAAGCGCTGGGGGCATGGTCGAGCAGAATGCTCGTAACCGCGCGTGGGCAACTGCGCTTAGGTCCCGGGCGCTGGCCTCGGAGCTCAGACTCTCGCTCACGACGCGTAAGCCTCCTGGACGATTGACGTTGCTGACGCGTCGCCAGGCAGCGACGGTGGCGCCCCAAGCTGGGGATTCGCGCATCTCCTGAAGCCGGCCGGGCATTAGACCGTCGATAGCCTGAGCGAGCTCCAAACCGGCAGCGATTTGAGCCAGGTAATCGTACTCGAGGCTCAGGCGCTCGAGGCTGTCGGCGTGCTGCCGTTCGAAGTCCCGTACCTCGTGAGCCGTTCGTTCCGCACCTTCAGCAGCAAGGACTTCGCCGAGGATCACCTGCCAGCTCGAACGCGCACTCGGATCCAGGAGCTCGTCCTCGTCCGGGTCGTTCTCGCTCACATAGGCCGTGTTGGAGTGCCGCCCCCGGGTCATGCTGACATACAGCAACTCGCGCGTGAGGCGGCCGGGGGTCACGACCGTGTGGCCGGTGTCTACAGTCAGCCCTTGACTGCGATGGGCTGTGGTGGCGTAGCCCAGCTCCATGGATGATTCCACATAACTGCTCGGCAAGAGTAGGGCAGCTCCGGTGTCCTTCCGTATAGCTCGCAGGACACCGTGGCTTCTATCGACTCCCGTGACTGCGAGGAGCGTCCCATTGCGGAGGAACTCACCTTGATCGTCGTGAATGGATCTGTCATTCCGGCGGGCAATAACGATGTCGCCACGACCGGCTCGAAGGCCGTCCCGAAGGGCCACGGTACGTTCGGCGTCCACGTGGCCAAGACTTACCCGGTCAGCTTGGGCCCGTTCATTAAGCATTTGGACGGTCTCATTGTCGGGAGCTATCAGGACCGAGACGCGGCCAGCCCGAATATCCGAGTGCCACTCGGAGTAGGCGCGGTCGACCATCTCCGAGTAGTGGCCATGACGTATGCGCCCGTTTTGTTCGTACTTTGCGAGCACAGACGGACGTCCCTCACGCAGCCCGAGGGAGGCTGACCGTTCCCACGGATTTTGGAAACGCCAGATTGTGCTCAACCGGGCTGCCTTTCCCTGCCGATCAAGCCAACCAAGCACACCGCCGGCATCGATGGAATCGAGCTGGGCCGGATCCCCAACCAAGAGGATCTTGGCTCCCGCTTCCTTGGCCTGGCGGACCAGCGCTGCGAGCTGAAGAGTTGAGACCATCGAAGCTTCATCGACAATCACGAGCTGGTTGGGCCGGAACAGCCATTGGTTCTGCTCGGCGGCCAGCCGAGCGACTCCCTGTTGAAGCCGGTTAACAAATGGGCCGAGGGGAGCGGCGGCCCCACGGAGTCGATCGTCCGCCTGGAAAAATCGCGCTGCCCGCTCGGCCGCACCAGACCCAACAGACTCATGCAACCACTTCGCGACGTTCTCAGTAACCATCCGCAGCTCCGAGCCGAGAACCTCGGCGCTCGCAGCAGCAGGCGCCAGACCAATAACGCTTCCCATCCCATACGCCGCCTCCCACACCGCTTTCACCGCCCCAAGAGTCGTCGTCTTCCCGGTCCCGGCCGGTCCAACGATGGCGTCGAGCATGCATGAGCTCAGCAGGACATCCGACGCGGCCGTCAGCTGGTCATCATGCAGAGGTGACCCTTCGCCGTTTCTGTAAGACGTTAGCGTTTCGAAGGTGAGATCGACCGGCATGGCCGGGCCGCCGTCGTCGTTCTTCGCCGCCAGGACTTCGTCCTCAAAGGCGAGCGTCAACGCATCCGTGTAGAGGCGCGACCCGTGGAAATCGAAGACGCTGCGCCCGGCGAATCGCAGATCATCAGCGGCACCCGCGGGGACGCCGTACCGATACTGGTTGAGTGGCACGGATTGACGCTCTGCCGCGGTGGCCACGGCATCGATCAGCGCGTTGCGGTCGGCGGGGGAGGCGCAACGGATCTCACCGCACACACGCTCACCCTCGGCGATCAGGTTCCAGCGATTCCAAGTTGAGCGCTTGGCCGCCACACGTTGTCGGGTGGCAAGCCCGACGGCGGCAATCCAGTCCGGGGTGAAGTCGCCAACGTGGAACGGACGTGAGCGGGAGCGCCTAATGGTGGACGCTAGGACGGATTCCGGGTCGAAGCCTTGGGCCTTTGCTCTGGCGCGCCACTGTGCGGACAGCGTTCGCAATGGTGACGGCTCAACGTTCTTGGGAGTTCGAGTCGAAAGCGTGGCTTGCTGGCGCAATCTAACGATGGTTGTCGCGGTCGGGCGAGCTCCGTGTTCAGTAATCCACTGATTGACCAGGCGATCGGTCTCGATGTCGATCAGCCTTGAACGGTTGGAGAATTCACGGATAAGGGCTTCGGCGACGCCAGTGAGTTGCTGGCTTGGGTTGTGAGTGTTTTGCGCCGGGGCTCGGATGTCGGTTTCTGTGCCGAGACTCGTGTGCAAGGCATCAAAGAGGAGTCCGTTGTAATGTTCGCTGGCGGCCACGACTGCTTTGTATAGGGAGCGGGAGTCCAAGGTGACCCAGGCGCCGTCCGTGATCCGCTGAACCCGGTTCGCGATAACAAGGTGGGTGTGGAGCTGAGGGTCGCCGGCGCGAGATTCCCAATGGTCGAATGCTGCTGCGATGACTCCTCTGGTGCCGACGTGTGCCACTCCGTTTCGGCCGGACCTGGTGTTGATGACTTGCTCTTCCATCCAGGCAAGCGTTGCTTCGATGGCTTCGTGGTGGGTCTGCAGGATCTGCTCCTGGAGATGTCGCGGGCTGAGGGCCCACAGCGTGGAGACGGACTTCGGGACGCTGAACGTGAGGTCGAAGCCCGCGACGGCATGCTTCGTCGAGTTTTGCTTGCTGGCCTCTTGGCTGATTGCCGGCTGCCCGTGGGGCCTCCCTAGTGGTTCCTTGCTGTCAGGGTGGGTCGCGTCTTGGAAAATGGCACGTGCATCAGATTCCGTGACCTTATCTCCGGCTTCCCTGGCGATCCCTTGGAGGCCGTTGCCCAACCAACGACCTTGGGGCGTTCCCGTCTTCATGTAATAGCTGATGGTGTCTGGGGGAGTAGGGGAGAAGTCGTCCAACATCGTTGACTTGAACAGGTACTTGAGCCCTGACCGTACGGAGAGCCGGGCGATGGACATCGTCACGGCCGTACTCCCGTGCGCGGTCTGGTGGGAAGCCAGCCCCGCCGACGGAGAATGTCGAGTGTCACTGGGTCGAGGGCGATGCCTTAGTTCGCGAAATGTGGAGCAGGACGGCCGCCACTCGGGCGAGGTCTTGTACGTTTGTTCGCTGGGCGCGCTTTAGGCGGAGGACTTCGTTGTGTAAGAGACCGTTTCTGGTTTCCAGTTCTCCGTAGATGGCATGGAAACGCTCCAGTTCGGAGGACTGCGATCGTAACTCTGTGAGGAGCCGGTCCATGCGGTTGGAGCCATCTTCAGGTTTGCCATGTGCTTGCTGTCCGGAGCTCTGCTTGTTCACACCAGTTCATGAATTCGGCCCGCCCCACCCGCATGATTTCCTGCGGACTCGCCCTTGGATGCCAGAGGTGTGAAGGAAGTGGTGACGGAGCCGCTGCGGAAGGTCTGTGGCGCTTCGAGGATCTGGATGATGGCGATGCATACGGGTGGCTGTCAGTAGCGCGGTCTGTGAACAGGAATGCGAGCCAAGAAACCGGCAATAGATGCAATCCGTTATGGCGGCACTGTCGGCTGAGGTCAGGTACGAGCCAAATGTGCCGCAGGCTGCGGCACATTTGGATATCGGACATTGGTTCTAATCTCTCAATGGTGAACTGCTTTCTATGCCCGATCGTCTAGACGCGCTCTGGACGATCGGGCGACAAAGAGAGCCGTTCGTACTGAGGCACCGTGGCTCCTTGTCCCGGGTTCCAGTCTGGACGGTTAGCCCATCAGATGGTGGCGCAAGGGTTCGAGGGTCGGCATCAGAGGACGTTCGCGGCGAATGAGCTCCTGAGTCGATTGCGCAACAAGTTGTTGCGCAATCGCTTAAATGCCCATGGTTTCGATAGGGCGGAAGCGTGCCCAGCCGGTTGAACCCTCAAGCGAACAAGGCCAAACGCCGGTAAGAACCCATATGTCGTGTTGCATGCTTTGTGAAAGTCGAATATTCGGACGCGAAGACTATTGCCGTGAGCATGACGGCGCTTATGTGCCAGGTTCAGTGGTGGTGGTTTGCAGCCCGGCGGCGCCCCTGCTCAACTGACTTGTCGTGGGCAAGAGTGTTAGAGCGAGGCCGGTCAACAAGGTTGTCGCTGACCGGCCTCGTATCTGGGTCTAGACCCAGACCGTCTTCATTGTCTTGAACCTAGACCGAATAGCTTAATTCAAGGTGGCGCGCGCGTAGGTGCTCATTGCATCGGCAATGAAAGCCACCATGTCGGGATGGTAGGCCTTATGGAAGGAGGCCATGTCGGCATCCTCCCGATAATGGAGGGCCATACCCACGTAGGCGCGCGCAGTGGGAACGTAGAATCTGCAGGCGATATCGTAGTGCTCGGCGATGAGGGCTTGCATCTCCTTGCTGCTGGGGTCTGCGGTGTCAACGAGAGGGCTGATCCGCTTGTAAAGCTCGTCCCAGTCCGCGTGGACCAGCGTTCGATCCACGTTCTCCCAGTGGTTGGTGGCCGCAATGCTTCGTGTTTGTTCCTCGTTCAGCGCATCTCGGCATTCGTCGAGATAAGCGGAGCTGAGTGAGTCGATAGTCATGGTTATTCCTTATCAAGGGCGCGCGGCGAAGTAGCGCGGGTTCCAAGTAAAAAGGGCGATAGAAGGAACGCTCCGGCCTGAACGAGTCCAAAGATGTCTAATTATAGGAATCTGGGACATCGGCATTCAAAGGCTCAGGCCGGTCTAGACAAGGCCACCATGGTTTGCACAGATAATCATCTAACTACTATATCCTGCAATCACTTGGAGAATGTAAGCGCATGACCGGCTTCAGCTAGTTTGGCGTTGTCGGGATATTCGACGTGGGCGCAAGGATGTTTGTTTTCCCCCCGGTGGGTGCCACAGTTGCCGCCGTTATCTGAGGACTGCTACCCGGGATTCGATGACTGCAGGTCAAAATGTCGTTTCTCTAGAAGCTAGCGAGGGATCCGAGGGTTTCGTCAAGAAGTCTCGGGGAGAGGCGAAGGGAATAGATGTCACGGCCACGGTCGGGGCGTCGTTCAAGTCGTGTTTGACTCGGGCTGCCTGCCGGACAGGGTTATCAGCATTCGCGCCAAGCACCTCGACGTCGGTTTTATCTGGCATACGCGACTTCAGGAGATGATGTCCCAATGTCACGGAAAACTCGTCTTTCCTGTTTGTCGGTACGACCGAGCGCAGTAAGTTCCTCTGACGTGCGCCCTCGGCTGCGCGAGTTTCAAGACGTTTTTGTCGGACCACCAATCCGATCTGGGCAAGGCCATTCACGATGTGTTGGGCGACAGGCCACCTCACGCAATGCCGGGCATGCAGCCATCAAAGAGGTCCCTGAACGGCCAGGTGGTGGGTTTTGCTATTGAGGGTGCGGAATGTTTTCGAAGACGGCCGGGTGGTTATCCAGGATGGTGATCCGGTTCAGGGGCCATGCGATTATCGTTGCTTTGCCTTCGATGTCTGTGATGTCAACGAAGCCGCCATTGTCGTTGACGTGTGCCCTTGAATCGGCGGAATTGTTGCGGTTGTCTCCCAGTACCCAGACTTTCCTCTCTGGAACTACCACATCGAAGGACTGAATGTTTGGGACGTGTGCTGGATTGATATAGGTCTCGTCCAAGACCGTTCCATTGATTGTCAGCTTGCCTTGCACGCCGCAACACACCACACGGTCTCCGGGGAGGCCAATGATGCGTTTGACCAAGTGTTGTTCCGTGGTGTCTGGAAGGAGCCCTAGGAACGTCAAGGCGTTCTGGATAGCTTGGCCCGGTCCCTGGTCTTGGGTTACTTCCGGCAGCCATCCCTTGGTGTCGCGAAAGACCACCACGTCTCCGCGAGTTAGGTCGAACGGCTCTGGTACCAGGAGGTTTACGAAGATCCTGTCGTTGACTTCCAGGGTGGTCACCATTGACGTGGACGTGATGAAGAACGCTCGAGCCAGGAATGTCTTGATAAGCACGGACAGGACAACGGCAATGACGATCACCGTAGCGATCTCACGGAGCCAGGAAAGGACCGGCTTCTTATCAGAACCCGGGTCCTTGGACTCTTCTTGTTGATCCACGTCTATTTGCTGAGGTTGGCGAGCCGTTGAGGGCTCAGGAGCCCTACGAGCTGTTCAGCCGTGAGCAGGCCGTGTTCGAGGACGAGTTCGGCGACACCTTTGCCGGTGGCGAGGGCTTCTTGGGCGATGGCTGTGGCCGTGGCGTATCCGAGGTGCGGGTTAAGTGCGGTGACCAAGCCGATCGACTGCTCTACTGTGAGCCGGAGATGCTCGGTGTTCGCGGTGATTCCCCGGATGCAGCGTGCGGTGAGGGTCCGGCAGGCTGCTTCAAGGTGGGTGATGCTCTTGTGGAGGCTGTGGACGATGATGGGTTCGAAAGCGTTGAGTTGGAGTTGTCCTGCCTCGGCGGCCATGGTGATGGTGATGTCGTTGCCGATGACTTCGTAGGCCACTTGGGAGACTACTTCCGGGATGACCGGGTTGATCTTGCCGGGCATGATGGAGGACCCTGACTGGACGGCCGGCAGGTTGATTTCGCCGAACCCGGCGCGGGGGCCGGATGAGAGCAGGCGCAGATCGTTGCAGATCTTAGAGAGCTTCACAGCAACGCGCTTGAGTACGCCGGAGAGGTGCACGAACGCGCCCACATCCTGAGTTGCTTCGATGAGGTCGAAGGCGGTGACCAGCGGCAGGCCAGTGACTTCGGCCAAGTGCCGGCAGGCTGCCTCGGCGTAACCGGCCGGTGCGTTCAGTCCTGTGCCGATGGCGGTGGCGCCGAGGTTGATCTCGTGGATCAGCCGCCCCGCGTCGGCCAGCCGGACTCGGTCCTCACCAAGGGTGACGGCGTAGGTGCCGAACTCCTGGCCCAGGGTCATGGGGACGGCGTCCTGCAGCTGGGTCCGGCCCATCTTCACCACAGTGCGAAATTCCATTGCCTTGGCACCGCACGCTTCCTCAAGTTCGGCCAGCGCATACACAAGATCCCGGGCAGCGAAGATGGTGCCTAGTTTCACGGCGGTCGGGTAGACGTCGTTGGTGGACTGGCTGAGGTTGACGTGGTCGTTGGGGTGGAGCCGGTCATAGCTGCCTTTGGTGTGGCCAAGGATTTCGAGGGCACGGTTGGCGATGACCTCGTTGGCGTTCATGTTCGAGGACGTGCCGGCGCCTCCTTGGATGACGTCCACCACGAACTGCTCACTGAGCTGGCCGTTCAGGATATCGCTGCAGGCCTGCTCAATGGCCCGGGCGTGTTCGGCGTCGAGCAGACCGAGCTCGTGATTGGTGCGGGCTGCGGCGAGTTTCACCGCAGCAAGCCCACGAACCAAGTACATGTTTGAGGAGAGCGGCTGGCCGGTGATCGGGAAATTCTCCACGGCCCGGAGGGTGTGCACACCCCAGTAGGCACCGGCCGGGACGTCCCTCTCGCCGAGAAGGTCATGCTCGGACCTGGTGTCCTGAAGGGTACGGGCGATAGTCATGAGGATCCTCAAAGGCTTACGAATACGGGATTGGACGGATAGTGGGCGGCCAGAGTGCTTGGTTGACCATAGGAATGTCTTGGTTGTCGAGGAGCGCGGAGGGGTGCGCTGCGGTTGCTGCAGCCGTTCGGCGGCTTTGCAGGCCAGTGGGAATACGGGCATGGTGCGGTCATTTGCTTCCCCCGGCCGAAGCCTTCTGTATATTGCTCTCGCTTGCTTAGCATTAAGGTTCGAAATGCGGCTACGGATGGCGTCCTACAACCGCAGGGGAGGACAATACCTCTGGAGCAAGGGAGGTCCTGCCGGAATGGCCCAGAGCAGCGTCGACGACACTGCGGGCCAGGAGTTCGGACGGGTCAATCACAGGAATAGGCGTCTCGGAATTGTCCAAAGCCAGGATGATTTCGGTGCATCCGGCAACTACGGCCTGGGCTCCCCGAGAAGTTAGCGAGGCTGTGACCTTTGTCAGGACTTCGGCAGCCTCTGGCCCAGCTGTTCCCGCTTTCACGGACTGGATGGCTGCCATGACTTCTTCCTGCTGGGCATCCGATGGGGTGATTGTGACGATTCCCAGCCGTCGGATGGCAGTTGTATATATTCCCGAATGTACGGTCCCTGTCGTGGCAAGCAGACCAACAGATGTAATTCCTTGCTTGGAGATCATCTCTGCTGTTACGTCCACAATGTTGATCAGTTGTATGCCCGCTTTTTCGGCAAGGTCGGGGACGAAAGCGTGGGCTGTGTTACAGGGGACGGCAAGGATGCGGCATCCGGACTGAACCAGTGCCTCGATTCCGTTCCTCAACCATGGGGTTGGGTCCGGGCCGAGTCCCATTAGGAATGCGCTACGGTCAGGTGTCTGCGGGTCTGTCCAGATCACCACGGGTAGATGGTCTTGATCTCGTTGGGCTGGGGTATTTGCAATCAATTTCGCATAGAAATCTGCGGTGGCTGTTGGGCCCATTCCGCCCAGCACTCCGATTCGAGTCCGGTTCGACTTCGGCGCGTCCGTCAGCGGCTCCGGTGTTTCACTCATCACCGTGCCCCGTTCATGATGGCCCGCCCGGGCAGCGCAGTCGAGAGCAGCCCGTCCTTGACTACCTGTTCCCCTCCAACGAGCACATGGGCGAATCCTGTCGAGGACAATCCCGGGCGAAGGTAGGTTGAGCAGTCAGTGACTGTCTCCGGGTTGAAAACTATTAGGTCGGCGTCGCAGCCGACCTGGACCCGGCCTTTACGTTTCATTGCCGGGCTTGCTTGTTCCAAGACCTGTGCAGGTAGAAGTGAGCAGCGCCGTATTGCCTCTTCCAGGGAGAGCATCTTCGTTTCCCGAACCATGGTCCGCAGGAAGCGTGCGAACGTTCCCGTTGAGCGGGGGTGAGTTACTGCGTCTTCAGGAATGGGGAGGTCATCATCTACGATCAGTCCGTCCGGGGTGGTGAAGGGAATTGCGTCTGAAGCGACCGCCGTATCGTCCAACATCAGAGCGCGCCTGAGCACCGAAAGGTCGGACTCATCACTTTCGTCGAGATAGTGGATTATGGCCAATGCACCTGGCGCCTCCCTACGGATTTGCATCAAACGCTTGGCATCCCGAGGACGTTCACCGGTCGCAACGATCACCAAGTTCGAGGGTTGCAAGCCCAAGCGCGACAGGTTGTCCGGGTGAAGGAAAGGCGCTCCGACGGCTGTCATTCCCGCCCCATACGGATAGGCTTCCGTGGTCACCTGTAATCCTCGTGAGCGTGCACCGGAGATCAGTTCGGCGACTTCATCTATCGCCCGCAATGATGTGGAGTTCACATGACACAGATGCATGTGCGCTCCCGTCCCCGCTGCGGCAGCAACGACTTCCGCAGCGCCCTCCAAAGCTGTTCCCGGATCGTCGGGATTCTTAAATCGTGCGTGAGTAAAGGTGGGAACGTTGAACTGGGCAGCCATGCCCGCAACCTTCATGTATTCCCCGCGGCCGGTATGGGGCGCATATCCGACCAGAACGCCGATGCCGAGGGCACCGGCACCAATTTCGCCTTCAAGCTGACCGAGGATCCTGGAGAGTTCGTTGGCGTTGGCCGGCCGTTGCCATTCGGAGCCTCCGATTCCGCTCGTAAAGTCGAGAAACCCGCCTTTAGGCAGCGCGCCGTCCAGCACTTTCATGCGAGCCTGTGCCCACGAGGCAGAATAGCCGTAGTTGACGGGGCGTCCTTCACGGGCCGCCCGCTGGTATGAGGCCGCCACATCGCTGGTCCCGGCTTCGAGCTCAAGTGCGGTCGTCACTCCATCCAGTGCCTGCATCCTCATAGAGGGGATTGTCTGCGCGTGGCTGTGCAGATCAATAAATCCGGCGCTTACAACGTTTCCGGAAACGTCCAGTGTTAGGGCGGCCCGGGGAACACCGTCACCTATGGCCACGATTTTGCCGTCCTTGATCCCCACGTCAGTGATGGCATCAAGACCGCTCTCGGGGTCAATGACACGTCCTCCGGCCAGGACGACGTCGCATTCGTTGAGCGTGTGCAGGCCGAGGCCGGTGTTCGTGTGGTGGTCGGCGGTTTGGGGAGCTCTTGTCACCCATGCCATCCTTTCTCTGGCCGCCTCACGGCGGCATTGATTGTTCTGCTTTCATCCTCCGGGCGTATGCTAGAAATTGTGGAAAAGCGAACGAATCTGACAGGATTAGCGAATCGATTGCAGCTTTCTGACAGTCGCGAATGGCTGCTGTCGGAGCAGGACATGGAACTTATCGATGCGCTGCAGGTCAATCCGCGAATTAGCTGGGCCACCTTAGGCGCGGTTCTCGGGCTCGATCCGGTCACTGTTGCTCGGCGGTGGGAGCGGTTGAACAGTGCGGGGGAAGCATGGACGACCATCGCTCTGGGAAAGCGCCAGTTGCACACCATGTGCATGGCGTTTATTGAGCTCGAGTGCGAAGCCGGCGCCGCTCTTGACGTAGCAGAGTCGTTGATCGAAACGGGCCACCTCATCACTGTCCAGCATGTCGCGGGATCCTATGACTTGTTCGTCATCGCCGTTGGGGCATCTCTTCCGCAGCTGGCGGACTATTTATTGGCTGACCTGCCGCGGGTGGCAGGTATCCGAAAGGTTCGGACTCACTTTGCCACGAGGGTCTTTGATGCTTCCCGTCGGTGGAGGTTACGCGTGTTGTCGCGCGCAACGAGCCTGGCGCTGGCTGAGGAAACTTCTGTTGCCGAGTCAACACGAGATATGGATGACATCGACAAACAGCTTTTCCTTGCCCTCTCCGTCGATGGACGAACTCCCTATCAAGAGTTGGCCTCGATGGTGGGAAAATCGGACCGCACAGTCCAACGTCGCCTGTCGCGGTTGGTAGCGACAGGCGACGTTGATTTTCGTTGTGATCTAGCACGTCCCAATGCGGGCTGGCACGCGGCGGCCGTGTTGTGGCTCCAAGTGCCCGAGGACCAGCTGGATAAGATGGGTACCGAGTTATTGAACTGGCCCGAGACGCGTACCTGCGCCGCAGTGGCTGGCCCCAGCAACATGTTGCTGACTGTGGGTCTGCATGCAGTCTCTGATTTGCATTCCCTGGTCTCACGCCTTAGCGAGAAGTTCCCCTACGCCCGAGTCGTAGATCGGCAGTTAGTGATGCGGCAATCCAAGCTTTACGGACGTGTCTTGGATCCGACAGGTCGATGGACCCGGGTGGTCCCGGTTGACCCTTGGACACTGGATTCTTAGGGCAAGAAGATGGTCTGGCCCGGGCCCGGGGGTATATCCAGGAAGTAGAAGGCGGCCAGGATGCCGATCCACACCACAGCGAACGCCGGAACAAAAGGCAACAGGCGAGCCATCAGCGTGCCCAGCTTCATATCCGGAACGTAATTCCGTGCCATAGTCAAGATCAGGTAGAGGAAAATGTGCATGGGTGAAATGCCCTGGGTTAGGGAGTCGCCGATGCGATGCGCCGACTGGGTGATAGCCGGGGACAAGCCGAGCATCATGAACGCTGGAACCATGACGGTCCCCACGAGGGCCCATAGTCCGCTTCCTGAGGTAATCACAAGGTTGAGTGTCGACGAGATGAGCACAAGCAAGATCAGGGCAGCAAATCCGCCGATGCCTGCGTGTTGCGCAGCATCAGCCAGGCTGACAGCCATCCAGGTGCCTAGGTTGGAGTAGGCCAGGACAGCCAATGTTTGGGACACGACGAAGATCAAGACAATGAAGCCCGACATTTCGCTGATCGAGGACTGCATCAACTTGCCTACTTCGCGCTTGTCCTGATTCATGGGGAGAACCCGGGCATAGACCACTCCAAAAATTAGGAATGACGCCGAAATAACTATCACCAGGTTGCTCAACATGGGCGACGGGATGAACGTGCCTCCTTCGCCTTGCAGAGGGGATCCCGGGATGACCCATGCGATCGTCAAGAGCACCAAGAATGCAGCGACGGCGCCAGCTGCAATGAGCACTGCCCGCTTTTGCTCACGGGTCACTTGAACGGCGGCCGTTGGGCCGGTGACTGGGCCGTCCGCAGGGCGCCACTGGCCAAGGCGTGGTTCAAGGACCTTGTCAATGATGAACCCACCAACGATGGGCAAGAGAAGCCCTGCTGCTGCGCCGAAGAAATAGTTCATCGCAATATTCGCTTCAAACGGCGCCGCGCCAGGTAGGAGGGCGGCAGCTTGCTGGGTTATTCCCGCCAGGGAAGCATCCAGTGTTCCTACGAGCAGCCCGCCAGCATAACCGGTTGCTGTGCAGGCGTAGGCACCGATCAGTCCTGCCAAGGGGTGGCGGCCCACAGCGAGGAATACCAAGGCGGCCAGCGGGGGAATGACCAGGAAGGCTGCGTCAGACATGACGTGACCCTGGCAAGCAACCAGCGCGACAGCATAAGGAACCAAAGACCTTGGAACCCGCGAAAATGCCAAGCGAACAGCAGACTCAAGGGCACCCGTTCCTTGCGCGACGCCAACTCCGAGCACCACGACTAGTACAGGGCCGAGGGCCGGGAATGTCACGAAGTTCTTTATGACCCCTTCGACAAGGGCCACGAGCCCCTCGGGGGCGAGGGCGGACCGTATCGGTACTGGCTTTTCAACGCCTGGAACGGAAACGGTGACACCATATGCTGCAACGACAGCGGAAGTCACTGCGATGATGCACAGCAAACCCACGAAGAGGGTGAAGGGCTTCGGCAGCTTGTTTCCGACTCTCTCGACGACACCGAGAAACCCTCGTGGACGGTCGGACGTTTCCTCCACGTCCCTGACTTTACTAGACATGATTTCAGAGCCTCACTAAATTGGTGGATATCATCACCAATACTTTGAAGTGAACCGTGCCACAGTCCTATGCATTTGCAGGATTCCGACAAGGGATAAAGATCTCAGCAGGATTCCGTCATAGTATTTTCCCGACGCTCCCGTCAGAACCACAGGCGAGAGCCTCGGTGCGCAGGATTGATCATGGCATGAATGCAGCTTTATTACCGAGCCCGCTGCGCCGCTGCTTTGGGCGAGCCTGCCATTGCAACGCTCGCCTAAAGGTGCAGGTCTCGCAGCCAGCGTGGGTCGGCTGGCAGCGGATGAGAGAACCGTTTCCGGCTGCCGCCAAAGCACTCGTCGACCCCAAGGTAAGGGGCGCGGGTGGAAATAAACATTTTTCAACTACTCCTGTTGCATGTTGCATGCAACAGGAGTAGTTTCGCAGTGATGCAAATCGTCGCTGTTGATGGTTACGGGCCCCGCTAATCAGACGTCAGGCCCAGCTGAACAGCGATTCTATATCGGAGACGGCGATCCCGCGCTCCTTAGACTCCCGCAGGACAAGGAGGCGTGCAGTGTTAACGATGTGCCGTCGCATGGCCAGCCCTGCCTTCTCCACGTTCCCGGCTACAAAGGCCTCGTATAAATCACGGTGGTCTTCGAAAGCTTCCTGGGCGGAACGTGATCTGGGAACCGTTTCAACGCCGGTGATCAGGACGACGTTGCGTAGTTCCTCCAGTATTTTCACTACCCGCTTGTTACCTGAAGTAGTCAGCAGGGCTAGATGAAAGTCGCGGTCGGCTCGCATCGTTGCTGCCGCGTCGCCGGTTTCAGAGACTTCCCGGAAGACTTCGAACGCAGCTTTAACTGTTTGCAGGTCGGCCTCCGTGCGTACTGCGGTTGCTTTCCGGGCGGCCGGTACTTCGAGCATGAGTCGAACTTGGAATGCTTCGATCAGGTCTTCCAAGGTCGTGGAACGTACCCGGATCCCCTTGTTGCGCGCAACTTCCACCAAACCGGTCCTGGCCAGTTGCTGCACTGCTTCCCGGATTGGCGTTCTGGATACACCGAGCCAATCGCCTAGCTGGGTCGCGGAGTAGAGCTCTCCGGGTTTCAGTTCACCACCTACGATGGCCGATCTGAGCCGGATGATGGCTTGATCGGTCAGATTCTCTACACGCTCCAGGTTGTTCACGAGCACATTCTCGCATGGGCGACATCCCCGAATTGATTAGGAATACATTGAGTAAGAACACATTGCGCTGCGCGGTCATCGGCGGCGGCATCATTGGCGTATCCGTTGCGCGGGAGCTGACCAACAGGCTTGCCGGTGCTTCGGTCACGGTGTACGAGAAGGAGGATAGCCTCGCTTATCACCAAACAGGCCACAACTCCGGCGTAGTACACGCAGGTCTGTATTACGAACCCGGCGGACTAAAAGCCACGCTGTGTCGCCGCGGTGTGGGGTTACTAAAGGAATACTGCACGGCCAAAGGGCTTCCGTACGATGAATGCGGCAAACTGGTCATCGCCCAAACACCGGGCGAGGACCGTCACCTGAAAGACATCTATGCGCGGGCCAAAGCCAACGGGGTCCCTGGAGTCAGAGTCTTGACCAGCGCCCAGATCAAAGATGTGGAACCCAACGCGGTCGGCTCCTCGGCACTGCATTCGCCCGCAACAGCCATTGTGGACTACGCGGCAATCACCAACGCACTGGCCGACGATGTGCGGAAAGCGGGCGGACGTATCCTCCTGGGGCAAGAAGTGACAGCTCTGAAGCAACAGGGCGAAGGAGCCCTCATTCGGACCCTGAACGGCGATGAGCGCTATGACCTCGTGGTCGTCTGCGCCGGCCTTCAGTCGGATCGGCTAGCCACGGCAGCTGGAGAACCCGCCACCCCAAGGATCGTGCCCTTTTTTGGCCAGTACTTCCTCCTCGGACCCGAGGCACGCACACAGGTGAAGGGCCTGATTTATCCGGTACCTGATCCCAAGCATCCCTTCCTCGGTGTTCACCTCACCAAACGCATCGACGGTGAAATGATGCTGGGTCCCAACGCGTTCATTTCATTCGGTCGGGAAGCCTACGCCTGGAAGGACTTCAACGCGATGGACGTCCTGAATTACACGCTGTTCCCAGGCTTTTGGAACTTCGCCCGAAAGAATCTGCCATCCGCCCTCAGCGAATTCCAGACCGTGGTCAGCAAGCGCAAATTCATGAGTGAAGCGATGCGGTTCGTCCCCTCGCTTGAGGGAGCATCGATCGTTCCAGACACTAGAGGGATCCGAGCCCAGGCTATGAACGGCGACGGGTCCCTCGTGGACGACTTCGTGATTGCCCGCCGCCGGGACATCGTGCTGGTGCGGAACGCCCCCTCGCCCGGGGCCACGTCCTCCATGGCCATCGCCGAGTACATCGTTCAGCACGCCCTTGAAGGGCGCGTACCACCCCGGCAGGCAAAGAAGCCTATCCCCCTTTCTGACAAAGGATCAGCCTCATGACAACCACCACCATGAACAACGAAACACTCGCTGAAGAGAAACGGCGGCTCCGAAAAGTCGCGACAGCAGCCATCGTGGGCACAACAGTGGAATGGTTCGACTTCTACCTCTATGCCTCCATGGCTTCCATCGTTATAGCTAAGGTGTTCTTTCCTGCCGGCGACTCCCAACTGGCCACAATCCAGGCGTCGGTAACCTTCGCCGTCGGCTTCATCGCCCGACCCTTGGGCGGCATCATCTTTGGCACCTTGGGTGATCAGATAGGCCGGAAGAAGACCCTTATCATCACCTTCATGCTCATGGGCATCTCGACCGCGATCATCGGGGTGCTCCCTACTTTCGACACCGTCGGATACTGGGCTCCCGCGCTGCTGCTCATCATTCGCGTCTTCCAAGGCATGGGCGCCGGAGCGGAATATGCAGGAGCGGCAGTGGTCTCTTACGAACACGCCCGCAGCAACAAGCGCGGCTCCCAAGGTGCTTGGCCCGCGTTGGGCCTCAACCTCGGGCTCGTCCTGTCATCTTTTACGATCTTCCTGCTCACCCTCAACGGTGATGAATTCCTCATCGCCGGCGGTTGGCGTATCCCGTTTATCGCGAGCATCCTGCTCGTCGCTGTAGGCCTCTGGGTCCGGCGCTCCATGCCTGAAAGCCCCGAGTATGAAAAAATGGCACGGAGTGAGACTCAGACCAGCCGCCTGCCACTGAAGTCGCTCGTCGCAAAAGAGTGGCGGGGCCTGCTGGTAGTCATCGTTCTGGCAATCGGGTACAACGCAGTCAGCTACATCTTCAAGAGCTTCTCCCTGTCATACCTGACAGAGTACGAGAAGACACCGGCAAACCTCACGGCCAGTGCCGTCACCGTTGCCGGCATCGTGGCGCTAATTTCCGTCCCGATCTTCGGATGGCTCTGCGACCGTTACTCCGCCAAAGCCATGATTGTCACCGGCGCAGTGCTTTCAATTGCTTACGCATTCCCCTTCCTGACCCTCTTGGAAAGTGGTGAGCCGACTAAAATCATGCTGGCCATCGGCATTGGCACCGGCCTCATAGCGCCAATGATGTTTTCAGCCCAAGGTGCGTTCCTCAGCCGCCAGTTCCCCACCGAAACGCGCTCCAGCGGTGTCGGTTCAGGACGTGAGATCGGAACCGCTATAGGAGCCGGACTGGCTCCAACCGGTTCTCTGGTGCTCGTGGCCGCCTCAGCAACGCACTCAACAACCGGCGTCGGTATCGTCCTAGCCATTGCCGGGATCTTGATCCTGGTCCCGGCATTACTGGATCAGGGCAAACGCCACTCTACAGAAAAGAACTAATCGAATTCGGGTGCCCGTCCCAGCCACCGCCGGACGGGCGCCCTGCCCATGTCCAGTCTGTGCACAGTTTCTCACTGTTGGCGAAAGATGACTGGATATCAACCGCGTCTGTGGGCTCGAGGCAGATTCAGCAGCAAGCAGTGAAGGTGCCTCCATCCTTGGCTTTGAGTGCTGAACGCCGACCCGTCCTGATAAACAGACACCCCCTTGGCTAAAGCCCGGAATCGTTCGTCTTCGCGCTCCCTTTAGGCCGTTAGGTCGGCATGGAGAGGCTGGTGAGGGCTGAAAGGCCGGACTGGGTCCAGTCATGGGCGGCGTCGTTAGCACTTGTAGCGGCGCCCGAGGCAAGCCCTCCTAGAATACCTTTGATCGTGGCGAGGCCGCGGCGCAGGATCTTTGAATCAGGTTTTTTCGCGGTGACTGCTTTCAGGATGTCCTCGGCAGACTCAATGGCAATCTCCCTGTCGTCCTCGTTTATATCTGCGAACTGCAAATGCTGAAGCACAGCGGCTACAGCCTTCGCAATCTCTTCGTAACCCTGAGCGACGGTTGACGTGGTACCGCTATCTTCTCGGGCGGCGGTATGGTCTCCCCACGCAACCTGAGCCCTGTTGCCATGGATATTTATGACTGGCGCATTATAGACATCCGATGAGGAGATGCTCTGGGGAGCTGGAGAAGACTGAGGCATAGTACGCCAGGCAGCCGTGACGTGACTCATTCCCTCGAATGGCACTGCTGCACCGTTTGTATCGGTGATATCGACTCTTCCCACGTAGTACACGCGCGTCCCGCCGCGAGGATCGGGGGCTTCAACGGTGTCGCCCTCATAAATCGGCGCATCCAAATCAAAGATGCCTGAGCACGACTGGAGAATAGCTCGGGACTTCGTGCGCTTCTCTGATGGTTTCCCGGCATCATGAACGATCACGACGTCGTGTTGGGGAAATCCAGATCCGAACCCTTGAAGGAACGATCCTGACCCGCGCGGCAGTGGCATCTCTGGCTCCTTCGATATATTCCTTAAAGCTACTAGCCGGGCCCGGCATATCTGACCGGCAATGATTCGAATATCCCGCGCCAGCCGTTGCCTGACGGACCAGTCGCCGCAGCGAAACTGATCGTGGCGTACTGCCAGGCGAACGGCGGCCTATCCGAGGCAACGTTCGGAGGCGGGGTAGGTACGCTGCATCTAACGCGAATGGCGCGTCTTCAAGTAGCTCAGACGAAGCTTGCAATCCGGTGACGTGCGGCTCGTGCAACAACGTACTCGAGACTTCCCGTGTTAATCCGGTGGCCGCAGTTTTTTTAGGACGCTGAGAACATTACGCGCCCCTCAGTCGATAGATCGGGATGTCCCCAAAGACCTCCCGTTCATTCAACGTGTCATGCAACTGCGGAGCCCAAGAGCCCTCAATGTGCTCGCGACCGAAGTATCACAGACCTCCCAATCCGTGTTTGCGGAGCGTTTTCAGACCGCTTTTGTACGCCACTGCTGCGGCATGTCCTTGAGCTGAGGATGGTCTTCGCCAGTGAGTGACTGATCCAGACGGGATGCCCGTTGTGGTTGCCGTAGGTAGGGCACTGTTCCCAAACCGTATTCGGCCGAGCCTTCACTTGGTAACCGAACGTTTCCCGAACTGCTTTCAGGCAGTCTTCCGATACGGTGAAGCGGCGGTGGCGGGCAACGACAAGCGGCACCGGGTAGAAGGTCCTTATGCCCATCCAACGACGAGGCGCGCCGCGTCCTGGGGGACGGTAGGGTCAATCCCTGTGAGCTCCGCGAAACGACGGAGACGGTTTGTCAGCGTATTCCGATGACAGAAAAGCTCCACTGCCGAGTCTCCCGCGCTGCCTGTACGGAGGTAACTGCGAACGGACTCTTCCAGCCGGCTGCGTTCCGTTTTGGTGCAGCTTGAAAGGGCTGCTGTGACGTCGGTCAGTACGGGGTGCCCTGCCAAGAGCAGGCTGCGGTTGGCCAGTCTGGCCCATCCCCGCTTCCAGGTCATGGCGCCACGTTCACCGGCCCTGAAAACCCGGGCGAGGTCGCGGGCGATGTTTGCCGCGTGGCGAAGACCTTGGAGGCCGGCTTCAGCGTCGGTAATTCCGACTCTGATGGTCAGCACATTGCGTCGGAAGACATCCCGTTTCGGATCCGTGCCTTCGAACTGCGGTGTGAACACAATGAGTGCATCACCAAGGTGATGGGAAAACACGCTTCTACCCGCGCGTTCGGCCTCGGCGATAAAGACCCTGAGGGCCGGTATCTCGTCAGACTCTGCACCCACCACTATCAGGGGACTCTCCGGGGGAATTTCGAGTTCACCAGCGATGGTCCGTAGTTGCTCGTCCGTCACCTCCCGCGTCTGGAAAAGTTCGGCGAGCAGACCTTGTCGCACTGAAAATGCTTCGTCCTGCATACGTTCCCGTTCGGCGATAAAAGCGCGCTGCGTTTGTCCCGCATACTCGTCGACGGTATTGAGCACTATCCACGTATGGCGGACTACCAAAGTTGCGTCCTCCTGCGTAGCGACCTTGGTGAGGGCTTCCCACAGGATGTTGTAATCGAGGCGGATAGCTGACATCAATGACGTGATGGGGATCCCCGCGCGGGCTCGGGAGACGCCGACATCAGCGGCAACCGGGACTGCCTCATGAAGCCCACCCTGACGTAACCCGCCGATCATAGCCTTGAACGCCATACGCCCTGTCCGGCGTATCTCGGAAAGGGGGATCGGGGCAGGGTCGTAGCCGGGGATCGCGGAGATCCGAGAAAGAAAAGCTTCCGTGAGCTCTTCTACGTTGAGTTGGTCCAGCAGTTCCTGCCACCGCGGGGAGTCGGCAGGCTCAGGGCCGCCGTTCAACCGGGGTTGGTTTGTGGTCATGATTTCACATTATGTGCGGATGCACTGTTTTTGCCAAAAAAGTCGTGGTGAATGCTGTGCAAAAATGGGTGTAGCTCTTGAGATCCTCGATGAACAAGATGTTTGCGCCAGCTTCAGGCAAACGTAACCCGGATCCCGCATCAATGGAGATGACATCATGAGTGAGACACTGCAGACGGCGACAAGCGAGCAATATGCCGTCCAAGAGCTGAGCAAGAAAGACGCCAACAAGGTCGCTTTGGGCGCGCTGATCGGCTCGGCCCTCGAGTACTACGACTTTTTCCTTTTTAGTGCCGCAGCGGCCTTGGTGTTCAACGTTCAATACTTCACCAGCGGCAACCCGGCTACGGCTGCCTTGGCTTCATTCGCCACGTTCGGGGTCGGGGTCGCCGCCAGGCCGCTGGGGGGCATTGTCTTCGGGAGCATGGGCGACCGAATCGGTCGTCGCAAAACCCTCATGATCACGATCATCGGCATTGGCATGATCACTGGCCTCATTGGTATTTTGCCGACCTACGCAGCAATCGGTATCGCCGCTCCAATCCTGCTCGTATTGTTGAGGATCGTTCAGGGACTTTTCGTCGGTGGCGAATGGTCAGGCGCCCTGACCTTGGTTGTGGAGAATTCTCCGCTGCACCTTCGCGCCCGTTACGCCGTTATCCCACTGATTGGTTCGCCGATTGGAACGATTCTTTCTTCTGGTGGGTTCTTCCTGGTCACCATCCTTTTCACAAAAGAGAACTTTGATGCATGGGGTTGGCGCATCCCGTTTCTTGTCTCCCTGCCTCTGTTGCTCATTGCGATCTACATCCGAAGCAAGCTCGAAGAGTCACCGGTGTTCCGTCAGATCGAGGAAGCCGGCGAAATCGAACCGAGCCCTGTCCGCACGACTTTTAAGCACTCGTGGCGCCAACTCCTCATCGGCATGGCATCCTGTCTGCTCGGAATGGGCGGCTTCTACCTCGTCACCACGTTCTGTGTCTGGTACGGCGTGAACGTACTGAAGTACCCCTCTTCCTTGATGCTCCTTGGAACCATCATCGCTGCAATCGCCGAAATATTCGTGATTATCTGGAGCGGGCGACTCGGCGCCAAATACGGTTCCAGCCGCGTAATACTTTGGGGTGGTCTCGCCTCCGCCGTTGTTGCAGTTCCCGCATTTTTGCTTCTCACCTCGGGCAACCCGATCCTGATCGTCCTCGCCATGGTCCTGGCAGTATCGACTCTTTCCTTCCCTTACGCCGGTACCGGAGCAGTCCTTACCGGACTCTTTCCAGCTAAAACGCGTTTCACTGGCGTCGCTGTTGCAAACAACACTTCCGCCATGGTGGCCGGCTTTGTACCGTTGCTTGTCACCGCTATCGTGTCTGCTGCCGGAAACCACTGGTGGCCCGCAGCCGCAATGCTTGCCTTGATCTCCGTCATCACCGCCGCAGCCGGCGCCATCGCACCCCGCTTCAGCGTGGACCTTCCCGGTTTCAAGCACTAGCCAGGTCCAGCCGGAGCATCCACCACGGAGTTCCGATCCCCAGCTTCCCGCGCCCGTCCCCACGAGCTGGTGAACACCTTAAACACCCTTTGATGGGCCGGACCGAAGATGATACTTCCAGCCCTCCCTGCAGGACGGGTCGCTCCCATCACAACGGGGAGTGCTTGAACCCGAAAGGAACCTCACAATGAAACTCGACCTGCTAATCCGGGCGAACCAGATCCTCACCATGGATCCCGTCAGGCCCACCGTGACATCAGTTGGAGTCATCGGCGAACGTATTGTTGGCTTTGATGAAGAAGTCGAAGATGTGGAGGCAGAGCGCACCCTTGACTTCGGTGATGCGTGCATCACCCCCGGTCTAATCGATGCACATTGCCACACAACGTGGTGGGGTCTGGGCCTCGATTCGGTGGATTTAAGCGGGTGCAGGGGACTCGAAGACGTTTATGTCAAGATCGAGGCCGAAGTAGAGCGCCTGTCCGGTGATGACGAAGCCTGGGTGCACGGTACCGGATTCAACCAAGCCCACCATAGGGGGCGCTTCCCGGACATCGGTCGTATCGATGAAATAACTGGAAATCGTCCGCTATGCCTTCGACATGCTTCCGGTCATTCATCAATAACCAACAGCGCCACGCTGGATCTGATCGGGGCTATAGATCCCGCCTTTCAGGACCCGGCAGGAGGAATCGTGGTGCGGGACGCCGACGGGAATCCTACCGGTGTTTTGGAAGAAGCTGCACAGGGATTGGTGCAGGCACTGCTACTGCCGTATTCCACCGAGAGAATCGTTAGGGCCTTGGATGCCGCGACCGAACGGTACGCGGCACAAGGGATAACCAGCTTCACCGAAGCCGGCATCGGCGGCGGCTGGATCGGCCACAGCCCTGTCGAGGTTGCTGCGTACCAGACCGCCGCCGAAACCGGTCATCTTCATGCCCGCGCCCAGCTGATGCCCGCCATGGACGCGCTGCAACCTATAACGGGGCATCCTGCCGATTTCCACCATCAAGGAGCAGGTCTTGGACTGGGCTTGGGACTTCGTTACGGCTTCGGAGACGATTACGTCCGGTTCGGACACGTAAAAGTCTTCCTTGACGGCTCCCTCCTGGGAGCAACCGCTGCAGTAACCGAATCCTTCTGCGGACACGATCACAACACCGGCTACCTTTTGGACGCACCAGGGACCTACCGGGAGCGCGCCTTGAGTGCCTACCGTGCCGGGTGGCCCCTGGCGCTGCACGCCATTGGCGATGTCGCCATCGACCTGGCGATGGGCGTCATCGAGGAGGCGCAGGACAGATACGGCCGCGGCGAAGCACCCTGCCGTATCGAGCATTTCGGCATGGCCCGCCCGGACCAAGTCGTTCGCGCCGGTGTCCTCGGCATCGCAGTGGCCCCCCAAGCAGGATTCATTGGTCCCTTAGGCGATCAGATTGTGACTCTGGTTGGGCCCGACCGGGAATCCTGGCTGTACAGGGGCCGGTCCGTTATCGACGCGGGAGCCCTTCTCGCAGGATCTTCCGACCTGCCGGTAGCAGATAACAACCTGCGCAGGGGCATGCAATCGGCCGTTGACCGGCGGACGGACAAAGGCCTGCCTTTCGCCGCAGGGGAGGCCATCACACCTGAGGAAGCACTTCGAACGCACACAGAGTGGGCTGCCCGCGCCACCGGTCAATTCCGGGACAAGGGCACGCTGGAACGCGGCAAACTCGCCGATTTCACGGTGTTCTCTGAATCGCCACTGACGGCCCGCAACATCGCCGAGATCGACGTCGTGGCCACGATTCTTGGCGGCCGTCTGAGCTATGACGCCCGGAAAGCACTTAAGAGTCCGACACCTCAATTGCAGCTCCAGTCGGTCACCAACTGACGACCGAATATCCCAACCCAAACGCACACAACAAAGAGGATCTAACGGTGCACGAAGTAAAAAGTTCAACACGTTCGCTATCGGATGCAGACCCAGCCGACGAACCGGCAACAACGATCGCATTGGATCTCGCCCTCGCGCGCGACGGACAGGCAAGCTTTGACCGGCTGATCCGCGATCTGGACCCCGAGTACCTCCAGGGCGAATCGCTCCTACCCGGATGGACCCGGGCACACGTCATCGCGCACATCGGCTACAACGCCCGAGCACTTGCCCGGTTGGTCCAGTGGGCGCAGACAGGGATCGAGAATCCGATGTACGAATCGCCTGTGTCACGGGCGGATGAGATCGACCTCGGGTCGACACTCTCCCACGCGAGTCTGACCCGGCTCTCCTCGCAGGAGGCCGCACAGCTCGACGAATCCTGGACAAATCTTCCCGACGATCGCTGGACCTACAAAGTAAAGAACGCACAGGGGCGCATGATTCCCATTTCCGAGACCATTTGGATGCGGGCCCGCGAACTATGGCTGCATGCCATCGACCTCAACACCGTAGCAACCATCCAGGACATACCCCGGCCAGCCGCAGCCCGCATCCTGCAGGATGTGTTAACTACTTGGGAGGGCCGGGACGGCCATTACGTGCGCGCTGTCCCAACAGACGCTCAGAAGGACTTTCCGCCTGGCGATGAAGGACAAACCGAACCGGCAGGCGGCGACATTCTGACAGTCTCCGGCACACTTACAAACCTCCTGGCCTGGGCCACCGGACGTGGTCACGATGGCGTCGTGGTGATCAATGCGGATGGACGTGAGATCGGCCCCGCGCCGGCGGCGCACCGCTGGATCTAATCGCCACTGCTGAAGAATCCCAACCAAGGCGATCTCCGACCAAGAAGACCGCACGTGCGGGTATTCGGCGCTCATTGGCTGAAGCATCTGCCTCGTCCTCCCGGAAATTCCGCAGATGCCCACGCACTGGTCACCATAAAAATCTCCTCAACAACTCTTGAAAGAAGAAGTCAACCGTGTCAGCTCCACCAATAACAGGCGGCCCCACCCTCCCGCAGGTGCGGAAGCTCGTGAGCACCATACCCGGCCCGAAATCACAGGAACTGCTGGCCCGCAAGGACGCAGCCGTTGCAACAGGCACCGGCGGAGTGCTCCCAATTTCAGTAGTAGCCGCCGGAGGCGGGGTGCTGATCGACGCAGATGGCAACTCCTTTATTGACCTCGGTTCCGGCATCGCCGTCACCGGCGTCGGTAATTCAGCCCCCGCTGTGGTGCAGGCGGTGCGACAGCAGGTCGAGCAGTTCACACACAGCTGTTTCACCATCGCCCCCTATGAGGGCTACGTCAAAGTCGCCGAGAAGCTCAACGCCATCACTCCAGGGGACCACGAAAAACGCTCGGCCCTCTTCAGCACCGGTGCTGAAGCCCTGGAGAACGCGGTCAAGATCGCTCGCCACTACACCGGCAAGCAGGCCGTGGTTGTCTTCGACCACGCGTTCCATGGGCGAACCAACCTCACCATGGGAATGACCGCAAAGAACATGCCCTACAAGAACGGGTTTGGACCCTTCGCCCCCGAGATCTACCGGGTCCCCGCCTCCTATAGCTACCGAGACGGACTCACAGGCCCTGAGGCAGCTGCACGATCGATACTTCAAATCGAGAAGCAGATCGGTGCCGCAAATGTCGCTGCCGTCATCATCGAACCCATTCAGGGTGAAGGCGGCTTCATCGCCCCTGCCAACGGTTTCCTACCCGTGCTGCAGGCATGGACATCCCAGAACGGGGTCATTCTCATCCTGGACGAGGTGCAGACCGGCTTTGCCCGTACCGGTGACATGTTCGCTGCCAACCATGAGGGCATAGTTCCGGACCTGATGACTTTCGGCAAGGGACTGGCCGGCGGGCTTCCTCTTTCGGCAGTTACTGGCCGTAAAGACATCATGAACTCCGCCGTAGGCGGAGGACTCGGGGGTACCTATGCAGGGAACCCCATCGCCTGTGCTGCCGCTCTGGCAACGATCGAAATCTATGAAAAGGAAAACCTGACGGAACGTGCACGGGCAATCGGTGCCATCATCACCGATTTCTTCGCCGGTCTAGCGGCAGAGGATGACCGCGTCGGCGACATCCGCGGCCGCGGTGCCATGATCGGCATCGAGTTCGTTGAGACAGGCAGCCAGAGACCGGCTGCTGCGCTGACTTCTGCGATCGCGAAGAAGGCAGGCCAGGACGGCGTGCTGGTACTCACATGTGGCACATACGGCAACGTGCTCCGGTTCCTGCCGCCGTTGTCCATATCAGATGACTTGTTGCGCGAGGGCCTTCAGGTCGTGGCGGACGCTTTCAAAGCAAATGCCTAAATCACAGCAACCCAACTTCACCCACCCAAGAAGGACAGAAATGACTCTAGAAGCCAACGAGCAAGAACTGATCAACCGGGTGCAAACCGGTCTTGGCATCGGAGGATCGTGGCAGCCCTCTTCGACCGGTGCGACATTTGACGTGCAAGACCCGGCTACCGGGGAAGTCATCAAAACAATCGCCGATGCGACCGTCGGCGATGCCCTTAGGGCGCTCGAAGCTGCTGTAACCGCCCAGGAGGCATGGGCTAAGACCTCTACGCGTGAACGCTCAAACATCCTGCGCAAAGCCTTCGACCTCCTGATGGAACGCCGCGAGGACTTTGCACTACTGATTAGCCTTGAAATGGGCAAGCCCATCTCCGAGGCCCGGGCCGAAGTGAACTACGGAGGCGAGTTCCTGCGCTGGTTCTCGGAGGAGGCCGTGCGCGTCCGCGGCGACTTTCGTCCTACTCCTGAGGGTGCTGGCAACATCGTCGTGTCCCACCTTCCGGTCGGGCCCACCTATTTCATCACGCCGTGGAATTTCCCCTTGGCTATGGCGACCCGCAAGATTGCCCCAGCCTTGGCGGCCGGCTGCACCGTTGTCATCAAACCCGCCGAACTGACCCCGCTGACGACCATCTTCCTGGTACAACTGCTCGAAGAAGCGGGCCTTCCGGCAGGAGTTGTAAACGTGGTTCCTACCACGTCGCCTGCGGACCAGTCCAGCGCACTATTGAAGGACTCCCGCCTCAAAAAGCTCAGCTTCACCGGTTCGACTCCTGTCGGTGTAAAGCTTCTTGAAGCCGCCGCCAAGAATGTACTGCGAACGTCCATGGAGTTGGGGGGTAACGCCCCGTTCATCGTCTTCGAGGATGCCGACCTGGATAGAGCCGTGGAGGGTGTCCTGCTGGCGAAGTTCCGCAATATCGGCCAGGCATGCACGGCGGCGAACCGCATCATCGTCCATGATTCGATCGCGGATACTTTT
The DNA here is from genome assembly GCF_056279165.1 of Paenarthrobacter sp. TE3676. NCBI lineage: Bacteria > Bacillati > Actinomycetota > Actinomycetes > Micrococcales > Micrococcaceae > Paenarthrobacter > Paenarthrobacter sp. TE3676. The sequence continues at coordinate 422,421 of NZ_JBWBQU010000004.1, read as the reverse complement.
GCTCAACGTGTAAGCGACCGGGTGGCCCAAATGAAGATCGGCAGGGGAACGGAGGAAAGCACCGACATTGGCGCTTTGGTCGACAACCGTGCAGTCGCAAAGGTTGAACGTCTGGTTGCTGACGCCATAGCGACCGGCGCAACAGTCCTCACTGGAGGCAAGTCCATAGAAGGTCCCGGGAGCTACTTCGAGCCAACAGTTCTGGATCGGCTCAGTCCCACCTCGGCTCTAATGTCCGAAGAGATCTTTGGACCGGTCCTCGGCATCATCCGATTCACTGATGAGGAGGAAGCAGTCAAAATCGCCAATGACACAGACTATGGGCTGGTCAGCTATGTGTTCACGGAGAACATTCATCGCGGCCAGCGCATGATTGAAAAGCTGCAGACGGGAATGATGGGCCTAAACACTGGTCTCATCTCCAACGCCGCAGCGCCTTTTGGCGGAATAAGACAATCCGGTGTAGGTCGGGAAGGCGGGTTTGAGGGCATCAGCGAGTTCCTTTCAACCAAATACACCCTTATCCCGCGCTGATAGCAGCGGCCATTACCGGTCCCGGCAGGGCTCAACGGTACCTACTGAAGCTGACAGACAGTGAGGCCCTCACGTTCAATGCCGAACGTGAGGGCCCTCACCTTTTCCTCCGCATTCATCTGGCCGGCACGCAGACGAAGCGGAAAGGAAGTTCATACGAACACCCCGGGGGAGCTTCAGAACGAGCCTGCTGGTCCTTCTGAAATTGGCGCACTAGCTGGAATGTTGGGATTCGTTGTGCTTCAAGACTGCTTGCGTGAGGTGCTCGGCCAGAAGGCCGGGTGCTTCGCTGTGGGCCAGGTGACCCTGGTTTGCCAGCCGAACGACCTCGGCTTGGGGAAGGGCTTGAGAGAAGGCGGTGAAAGCGACTCCGTATGGCGGCTTCTCCTCGTTGCGTTCGCCAAGCATCAGGGTGACTGGAGCCGTGATTTCGCTGTATCTGGAAAGCGCGGCAACATGGTCATTTATAGCAGTCAGCTCATCAGCCAGGGGGTGAACAAGAGGACGGAGGACAGGCCAAATCGGGTCCGCGCGCAGCGCTGCCATATATTCGGCGGAGTAACCCGCCATGACCCGCTTGACCACCTCGACAGCGCTGTCCAAGTCGCCCCTCCCGAGAGCAAGACGTAGGGGTTCAAGGGCGTTCGATCCGAACGGGCTGGAGACGGGCTCATACGCGATGACAGAGCGCAGGTTGCGTCGCTCTGTCGCCGTTTCCAAAGCAATCAGTCCGCCATAGCTCCAGCCGAACAGGTGGACATCCTTTTCGAGGGTGTCGAGGATGTGGTGCAAATCGTCAATTTCAGTCCGGACCGAGTAGTCACGACCTGTCGGGCCGCTTGGCAGCCGCCCGCGGCGGTTAATGACCATTATCGGGTTATTCAAGTTCAATGCATCGGCGACCGGGCGCCAGGTATACGCATCAGACATCACGCCTGGAACTATCACGACGGGCGGTCCGCTGCCTTCTCGTAGCTCGGCAGTCAGAGTCGTTCCGTCACGGTTGAAGGTAAGTGTTTGCATCAGTTTCCTGTCATCGGGTGCTGGGTCTCTTCAATTTGCGCGGCCACCCTCAAAAGTTGGGATTCGGCTCCGGGGGGACCTACCAGCTGTAGTCCAGTCGGCAGCCCCTCGGTCGTGCCCGCTGGGATGGAGATGGCGGGGAGTCCTAAAACGCTCCATGGGCTTGTAAGGGAGAGGAGAGCCTTGCGGGTCTCGACGCTGCTTCCGTTTATGATCTCCATACGGCTGCTCAGCTTGGGAGGGGCCAGGGGTATCGTCGGAAGCGCCAGAAGCCCGTAGCTTTTCAGTAGAGGCTGGATACTTTGGCGGGCTATGTGCCTAAGCTTTATCGCTTTAACGTACTCCCAGCCAAGAATCTCTCCTCCGGAACGGAGCCTGGCGAGGACTTCGGGATCGTAAAGTTCGGGCGCCCCGGACATCAGCTTTGTGTGCTGTGCGTATGCCTCGCTGCCTTGAATGATCCTATATGTTTCCCTCAGATCACCGGCCTCCAGAACTTGGGCTTCACCTGTTAGAAAATTATTGATCATGCCGCGGGCAGTGGAAGTGACCGAGGGTTGCGTCGGATATATCGAATCCGGTTTGATCCATCCGATACCAGGGGGGAGAGCTACAGTCTGGGTGCCCCTCAACGCGGTCCACAGCAGGAGACAGTCGGCCGCGGTGCGGGCCAGCAAGCCGATGGTGTCCAGTGACGGGGCCAAAGGCACCATCCCGCCGGTGGGCAATGCTCCATGGGTTGGTTTGAGCCCTACAACGCCGCAGCAAGCCGCCGGAATACGAGCGGATCCGCCGGTGTCGGTACCAAGCGCCAAGGGGATGATGCCAGCGGCAACCGCGGCAGCGGACCCGCTGCTCGAACCACCAGCCATATGGTCGGTATCGTGTGGGTTGCGCGTAGGGCCGGTGGCCGCGCGATCTCCGGTAGGTCCGTTCGCAAATTCGTGTGTCGTGGTCTTCCCTATAATGATCGCTCCTGCCTGGACAAGCCGTTCAACGCATTCGGCGTTCTCACGGGCAAGGTGGTCTTTTCGGTGGCGCGAACCTGCCGTTGTGGGCATTCCTCGTACATCGATGACGTCCTTAACGGCAACAGGAATGCCGTGTAGCGGCCCCCGATCAATGCCCGAGGCCAGCTCAGTGCGAGCCCGCGCCGCCGCCGCATAGGCGCCGTTCTCATCGAACGAGACGAACGCGTTGATCGAAGGCTGCCACCGGTGGGCCTCGTGCAGTGCTATGTCCACAAGGTCCGCTGGCCCGATAAGCCCACTCCGCATCATGGCGGCGAGCTCGGAAACACCAACGTTGGCGAAAAACCCCGCTCCAGGGGGTTTCTTCAGTTGTGCATCGGGCGATCGCATATGTGCCTCTTCGCAGTTGATGGTGGTTGTGAACTGCATGTAACCATACCCAAACGTTTGGGACAATCGTTTGGTAAGATTTGTACACAGATCTCAGAGGGAGTTTTCAACGATGCCAGGTAGATATAAAAGCAGCGCGGTCACGCTGAAAACGATTGCGCAGGCGGCGGGACTGGACGTCTCGACAGTGTCGAGGGTTCTCAGCGGATCTCCTGACGACGTTTCGCGTGCGGCATCACCGGCTACGGCAGCAGCAGTGCGTGATTGGGCTCAACGTCTGGGTTATCAGCCCAACCCACACGCAAAGAGCCTGCGAACGGCGCGAAGCAATCTGATCGGAGTGCTGGTTCCCCGCTTGTCCGACATGGTGCTCGCCACTATCTACGAGGGGGTGGAAGAAGCATGTGCCCGGAACGGACTGGCCACGTTTGTAATGAACACTTATGATCGCCCCGCCGAACAGCGCGCCAGGATTGATTTGGCTTTGTCCCGTCACGTCGATGGCCTCATCCTAGGCGACGCGCACCGGGACGCAGTTGTGCTGGATGAAATGGCGGCGCGCGGGGTGCCGTTCGTTCTCGTGAGCCGGTACGCGTCCAAGTATCCATCCGTGACATGTGATGACTATCTGGGAGGCCGCCTTGTTGCCGAGCACTTTCTGGACCTTGGGCACGTGAAGGTCGGCGTAGTCGCTGGCGAGCCTTTCGCCAGTACAGGCGTGGACCGGAGCAGCGGCTTTGTCGACACGTACCGGAAGGCGGGCATTGAGGTGCTAACCGTGAAATCCGCCTTCGATGCGAGAGGCGGCCATGAGGCAGCTGAATACCTCCTCAAGCAATCCCCTGAATTGACAGCCATTTTTGCTGTCAATGACTTTGCCGCTATCGGTGTTCTGGGCGCAGTCCGCGACGCAGGACTGCGTCCCGGAAGGGACATCGCCGTGGCGGGTTACAACGACACTCAGCTTGCAGCCGAGTTGCCGTTGCCCTTGACCAGTGTGCGCTCACCATTGCACACCATGGGTACCCGGGCGCTGGAGCTGCTCGTTTCAATTCTCCATGGACAGAATCCGTCCTCAGAGCGCTTGGCCCCGGAGCTGGTCATCCGGGAATCAACACTTTCTCCTGATTAGGAATAGTTCGATGCGCACTTATCCCACACTAAAAACGCCAATGGCAGCAACACCGGTCATCCTTGAGCGGGCAGAGCAAGTTACCAAGCTCCTTCGCGACTTGGTGAAGTGCGATGCCGTCTTGCTGTCAGCGTCGAACCCTTCCGGAGAACGCCCTCAGCACCAGCATCTGGCCTCAGAAGGCTACTCAGAGGATGCAGTGTCACAGCTGCTTGAGAACTTCATCCCGGAAACCAAGAATCCAGGATTCGGCGTCGTGCGAAACCGAGTCCGTCAGGCTCTTCGATGGGCAGATCTCGATCGTGACTGGGACGTCCATTTTGCGTTCACACCCCTGGCCGAAGATTATCTTCGGCCGGCAGGCTTTAACGAAGGCATATCTGCGAGCCTTTGGTTGCCCGGTGGGCACCATGTGGGGGCCATCCACATGAACTGGGGGATGGCACGGTCTGCGACAGAAGAAACCAAGAGAGTTGTCGAACAGTTCCTTCCGGTGCTTGCCGCCGCCTGTGACCCATCGCAACCGCACCGGGTCCTGGCCGAGGAATTGCATGGCGACGCTAACGTAGCGGTGATTGGTGCAGGCCTCGACCAAGCCATTACAGGCCGTGAAGTAGGCAAGACCCTCCAATCGGACGGACCGTTGTGGCCACTACTCCTGCCACTAGCCTCGCACGGAGACAGCAGCTACATCTGGATTGACGATCAGGGGAGTTGCCACAGAATCAGCCTCACGCGGTGTATACAGAACACCGCCCTCGTGGCGGAACGCGAAGTGTTACCGCCCTATGGACTCACCCCCAGAGAGCTTCAGATCGTCACACTTCTTGCTGACGGCGTCAGCAACCCTGACATAGCCGATGGCTTGATCGTCAGCCGACGAACGGTATCAACCCACGTCGAACACATTCTTGCAAAGCTTGGGGTTTCCTCCCGTGCTGAAGCAGCCGCACTTGTGACCCGCGAGGGGCTGCGGCTCATTCAAACCGTTCCCGGGCGCCTGCCTGTCAAATAAGACGGGCCTTTCGAAACTGCGCACAAGAACACTTGCCCGGCTCGTCTGACGTCCTGCAGCACCCTGATCTTCTCTGGGGCGTCCAACCCCACCGCACGAGGCAAAGATACGTCACGTGACCGATATCACCCGCGAAGAGGCTTGCCTAGGCTTGGATTTGTCACCATTGACACCCCAATACATAGTCCTAAGTGAGGCATCATGGAACGCGCAGAGATTCATCGGCGGTCCCTTACTAATCTTCTTTTCGGCACGCTGTTCACCCTGATTTTCGTGCTGGCCTTGGCGCCGCCGCTGTACATTGCACTTTCTGAAGAACACGCACTGGTTGCCGGTGTCCCCGGCTCCATCTGGTATCTCCTCTTGGTTTCAGCCGCACCCATCTTGGTGGCTTACGGCCTGTGGCGCGTTGAGGGACGACGGGGGGATTTGGACTGATGCTTATCACTTTCGGAGTCCTCGCCGCGTTCTTTTTGCTGATCGTCCTCGTGCTGCATAAGACCAAGCATGGTCGCAGCGTCTCAAGCTTCAGCAGTTATGCGGTGGGCGAAAGATCGTTCTCCAGCTGGTTCGTGTCAATGGCTTACACCAATTCGTGGTGGCCCGGCTCCACGTTCACGGCGGTCTTCGGCTTTGCCGTCATCAGTGGTGTCATTGGTCTCTATTTCCTCGTCTACTCCACCTTGGGCGTTCTCGCCATGTACTTCATTGCTCGACCAGTGTGGAAATGGGGCAAACAGTTCGACCTGCGCACCCAGTCAGACCTGCTGTCGCTGCGCTATAACAGCCCTGGCCTGAAATTGCTTAGCAGCGCTATCAGCGTTGTGGCGCTACTTCCCTGGCTCATCCTCGGGCTCATTGCCATGGGCGCGGTCATCCAATGGGCTTCTCTGGGAAACCTCTCCTTCGAGGTCTCGATTCTGATCGGTATCGCAGTGCTCGTTGTTCGCCAGTTCTGGACTGTGCAAATGGGCATGCGTGGACTGATCGTCACCGATATGGTTCAGGGGATCGTGGCATACATCGGTTCTGCCGTTCTATGCTTGGGCCTGTTGATCTTCTACTTCGGCGGCTTCTCCAATCTTGAACAGCTCACCACCGCGCAGCTAAGCCTTCCGGGCTACGGTTCAGAAAGCGGCGAATGGTTCTATTTCGGAATTGTTGCTTCCGGGATCATCGGCAGCTTGTGCTGGCCCATGATTTTCACCCGGATCTATACAGCCGGCAGTGTTCGGGAAGTCAAGAAGGGCTCCCTCCAAGCCATGGTGATCGGGTTTGTTTTCTTTGTGTTGCTTATGGCTGTCGCGCTTTGCGCCGCGCCCATGTCTCTTGCCTCGGCGGATCCGTTGTCGGCATTCTTCGCTCTCACGCAAGACGCAGGCGGAACCTGGCTCCTTGCCTTTGCCCTGCTCATCGTTTTTGCGGCCAGCATGGGATTTGTTGACGGGGTCACACAGTCTCTTGGAACGCAGGTCGCCAACGACATAGTCGGCGTGATTCGGCCTCTGAGCGACAAGCAGGAACTCTATCTGGCCAAAGGATCCATGGCTGCCGCAGCCATCATTGCAGCAGTCATCGCAAATCAAATTTACGGGTGGTCAAACTTGGCCGGAGTGGCCCAGCTTGCCTACCAGGCGATCATCCAGCTGGCTGTCCCGATCTTCGGTGGACTGATCTGGCGCCGAGGCAACAAGGATGGAGCAATTGCCGGGCTTCTTATCGGCACAGTGATAGCCCTGGTGCTGACCATTCCCTACATGGACACGGGCGGCGCAGTTCCATGGCTCGGCGGGTTTGGAGCCGGCTTGGTCGGGTTGATCGTCAATCTGAGTGTCTACATCTTGGTCAGTTTCATCCGTAGAAGCAGCGACGCCGAGCTGGCCAGGGTAGACGGCCTCTTTCGTGCCGCCCGAGCTCGTACCGAAATGCTGGAGGACGCTTCTGTGTTGACGGATGCGAAACCAGTACCCAGCCAAGAACCAGCATGACCTCCCGTGTAAGGCTCGAGGAACTGCCTCTGGCCAACGGGTCTGACAATAGGAAAGAAAGTAATAGGCACATGAGCAAGATCGAACAGACCGTAAGCATCCCGCACCTTGGCGGATCAGTGGTTGGATACACGCTGAGCGGTCAATACAACCCGGATCTCCCCACATTGGTGCTGATCAATTCCTACACCACATCGGCTGAACTCTATAGGCCCCAGTTCGCCAACACCGCCCTGACATCGGCCGTAAACCTTCTGGCACTAGAACCGTACGGTCACGGCCGTACAAGAGCGTCGTACCAGCACTTCACGTACTGGGACAGCGCCGTCGCCAACCTGCAGGCCCTTGCCGCTTTGGGTATTGTCAAGGCTTTTGTTCTGGGAACATCTCAGGGTGGGTGGATAGCCGCCCGCATGGCGTTGCTAGCGCCAGAAGTGGTCCGAGGAATCATACCGTTGGGCTCGTCCATGGATTCAGAGACCCTGCGAAGCCGGCAGCTTGGATGCTGGGATGCCCTAGAGTTCTGCACACCCTTCATCGAGGCCTTCGCAGATCCGGTACCGGACGAATGGGTAGTACCGGATCAGTTTATCGACGACACCTTTGACGCGGCTCTGGGCGGACTCTCAGCTGACGAACGCGAGTTCTGGATAGGTACCTACCGTACCAACTACTCCGGAGACGCCGGTCGCCGACGGCTTTTGCTCAGCACCGTTAACCTCAGGGACCGCGACGGGCTTCATGGACGACTGCGCGACATTACCTCACCCGTGTTGTGGCTGCACGGCTCAGAGGACAAGGTCTATTCCGTGGCCAACGCAGAAAAAGAAATACTCATGTTCACTGGTGCGCCTGAGGTCCGGCTGGAGGTCATCGAAGGCGGCCATCACTTCCTGAGTGCTTCAAAGCCCGCAGAGGTTGACTCGGCAGTTCTTGAGTTCATCACAAGCTGGTCCTAAAACACATCAGTGGGCCAGGCCGTGGGGCCGGGCCCACTGATGCAATTTTGCTCAAGGGATGGCCGCCACGCAGCTTCAATCCTGACTGATCAGCACGAACTGACAGTCGGAGGAGCCAGCGGCCGCTACGGAAATCGGAGCGAACTTCATGGAAACCAACATAAAAATCCCGGATGTGCACTCAACGGGGGACTACCACGTTTGCAAATTGGGCTATGACGATTGGGTGCATCTCAACGAGGGGGACAGGGTGCTCGTCCACGTCCCTGGGTCTCCGCTCCAAAACGCCACCGTCGACGACATAGGTGATGATGCCTCCTATTTCTGGTTATGGATCGACGGGTACGGCCGCAAGATGACTTTTGATGGCGACAGCTCAACGATTTTCAAGTTGACTGAATCGCCCCGGTAAACCGGCGCCTCCGGGCTTGGGCTGCCTAATGGCTGGATTACCTACGAATGGCGCTGTAGCCAGCAGGGATGCTAAGTCGCGAGAGCCGGACATCATTCCACCCTTATCTGCGCCCCCGGCACCCCCGCCACTGAGGCCAGAGCGATCGACCGAATTGACGCCGATCACAAGAATTTTTTCAGCAATTGGTGCTGCAGTCCCGAGAAACCGAAGGAGCTAGCGATGATTGAGATCGAGGAAACCCCGGGCACGCCCACATTGCAGGAACTTCTACGTGATTCGCCTAAGAATTGGGGCAAGTGGGGACCCGAGGATGAAGTCGGCTCCTTGAATTACCTTACAGTCGAAGAAGCTAAGCGAGGTGCGGCGGAAATCCGTACCGGGAAGAGTTTTACTCTGGCCATTCCAATTGGCAATCCAGAAGGCGATCCGATCTGGCCCGGCCGAAAGACCGCAGTGAGGACTAACGTCATGGACCGGGGAAATTTTCTCTGTGGGACAGGCCCTAGCTTCAATGGCGATCTTGAATACGCCGATGATGTGATCACCATGCATCTTCAGGGAACCAGTCAGTACGACGCGTTGGGGCATATGTGGTACGGCGAAAAAATCTACAATGGATATGCCGCAGAGACAACCATCGGGAGCCTGAAGAAGGCCAGCATCTTCCCGATAGCAGAACGCGGAATCGTGGGAAGGGGCATCCTCATCGACATGGCGCGCTTTCGGGGCAAAGCGGCCTTGGAAAGAGGCGAAACCTTCTCCCATGAGGACCTGCTGGCTGCCGCGTCAGCACAGGGTGTCACCATCCATAAACGTGACATACTACTAATTCGCACAGGCTGGATCGGCTCCTATTACAAAACGGAGGAACCGGAGTTCTACCGCGACTTCCTAGAACCTGGGCTGACCTACTCCCCGCAGCTAGTGGAGTGGTTCCGAGATATGGAAATACCCAACCTAGTCACTGATACCATCGGCAACGAGGTCACCCGCGACCCGGTCAGCGGAGTTGACCTTCCACTGCACAACGCGCTCATGCGTAACCTCGGCATCGCATTTACGGAAATCATCGCCTTGGATAAACTCGCCGACGATTGCTCCTCTGACGGGCAATGGACTTTCCTCTACACCGCCGCCCCTATGAAGATTGTTGGCGGCTCGGGCGCACCGGTCAACCCGGTCATTATTAAGTAGCTACCTGCCCGCGTTGTGGCCGGCACTCCAATCAGCCGTACCCGGCGCAGAACCAGAAGACTGGTCTTCGGGACCCGCTGGCGCCGATAAGAACCCTATGTCGCCCCTTTTCGAAACGCCCTCTAAGGTCAGGGTGTGAGTGAAAGCGGGGCGACTTCTGCTGCGAGGGGTGCGCGTGCGAGTTCGATTGCTCCGAAGACTGGGTCGCGGTCGAGGATCCGAACTTCGGTGATGCCTTGCCTTGCCAGATGTTCAGTAAATGTGTTCTGCAGCAGTGGTTGGTTCATGCCCAGACCTCCGCCAAGGACTACGGGACCGGGATTCGAGAGGGCCCTGAAGCACTGGGCCGCCATGGATGCCAGGTCTCGGCCGGCTTCATCGATCAGTGCAAGTGCGTCTTGGTGGCCGTTCCCGGCAGCGTCGAACACAACCGGAGACAAGGCGGCCCAGTAGCTCCGCCCGGTTCCTCCATGGAAGTGCGCGATGAGTTGGTCGGGACTGTTGAGGCCGCAGCGGAGAAGCAGGTCTTGGGTCATAGTGTCCGGGGCAAGTCCGAGGTCCATGCGTTGAAGGCTGTGGCGGACTGCTTGCCGGGCAAACCAGTATCCGCTGCCTTCGTCGCCAAGCAGGTAGCCCCAGCCGCCTGCCCGCGATTCACGGCCGGCATCGTTGATGCCCCATGCTGCAGATCCAGTTCCTGCGATGACGGCGACGCCGACGCTGGCGCCCCCGGCTTCCAGCACCAACCTGGTGTCATGAACGATGGTGATATTGCCCGACGGCATCAGGGGTCGTATCAGTGCGGAGAGCGCTTCGGCGTCTGCATCGGTGTCTATGCCGCCGGCGCCGACATACACCTCAACCCCGCAAGGGGTGTGCGCTGCCTGCAAGCGGTTAAACAGGCGTGCCAGGTTGACTTGTGCTTCGGTGACCGGGACGTTCTGGACGTTGACGCTGCCAACTGTCACGTCTGCCCGGACGACGCCCTCCCGCCACATGAGGCCACGGGTCTTCGAGCCGCCGATGTCAATAGCGATAATTGTTTTTGTTGCTCCCGGGCTTTCTGGCACGCCTGTTTCCTTCCTCATTTGGTTTTAGTTACGGCTTCATGGCGCGGCTGACGTGTGTTGCCCATTTCCAGGGTGCGCTCGTTCCTCCAGGCAAGGAGTTGAAGTACTCCCAAGAGGCAACTCCGCCGAAGTGAGGGTAGGTGCGGGTCAGGGATTTGATCGTCTTTGTAAGTGTGTCCATGGGAACATATCCGGAGCATCCTTCTGTGGTGGTGTAGGTACCCGCGACGACCTTGCTGGCAGGAAATACGCCGCGATTGATGATTGCTTCGTATCCCTCCGGAGAAGCGAGGGTGCCCCACCCGCAGTAGAACTGTGTGTTGAACCAGCTGATGGAGTGGCTGTGGGTGGAGTAGAGCTCCTCGTAATTGAATCCGGACAAGTTCCCCCCACCGCTGAGGGCCGTGGCCACTGGAGCCATGGTGATGATGAAGCCCTCACCGAAGTCGGCTTTTAGCGTGTCGATGAGGTGCCGGATACCCGCAATGGACATGTTTTCTTCAACATCCAGGTCGATACCGTCCAGCTTGTACTTGGCGATCATCTCCTTAAGGGCAGGGTAGTAGGTGTCGAAGGTTTCCGGTTCCAGTCTCTGGTAAGTCCCTTGGGCGGCTCCGCCGAGCATTCCAAGAACGCTGACGCCCTTGAGTTTCATTTCGTCGATTTCCTGCCACATCGGGTCGAACTTGGGATCCGAGGGAACGTCGTCGTTTAGACGGATGTCCCCGGGGGTGCTGTTGACATGGATGGCGGCAACGATCAAGTCCGTCAGACCGGTGTTCTTGTCGGTCAGCGGTTTGGGGGAGACATAGCGACCGTCGTGGTATTGCGTCTGGTAGTACACGACCACGCGGTGGTCGTCGGCGGTGGCGGTTGCTGGCGGCGCCACCATGAGCCCCGCAGCGACCGCAACCGCTCCGGCGAGTGTGGCCAGCCGCCAACGGGTTCTGAAGTTTGCTTTCATGTGTATACCTGTCCTCTGTGTGTTGGTTGGATAGTGCCTTGAGTGGCGTGAATTGATCCACTGGGGATTGATCGGGTGTTGTGGAGCAACCGGGGTTTCGTTCTGCCCGTCGAAGCAGCCCTGTAGCTGGGCCGAGTGTCTTGGCCCGGTGGTCTCTGGTAACGGAAAGTACGGTTGCATATCGGTCGGAGGCGATCGTGTTGTAGTTGTCCAGGGTGGATTAGGAGAGATGGAACCGCAGGGTGCGCACCTCGAAAGCAGTGAGCGTCACCGATATGCTTCCGCTGCCGGCGTCAACGGCAGTGGCACTGTCGAGTTCTTCTTCCAACAGAGTGACGGTTGATGCCTGGTCGAAGGTGGTGTTTACGGTCAGCGTTCCTTGTGCCCGTCTGCCTTCGGATTCGTAGAGCCGCACTATCAGGTCCCCTGTCCGGTCAGCTGCCAGTTTGACGCTTGAGATCACGAGGCCCTTGCCGGTCAAAGAGACCAGTGGGGCGAAGCCGTGGTTTCCTTCCATGCGGCGTTCGGGAGTGTTGAGCAGCGTGCCTGCCTCCGTTGCGCTGGCGATGTCAGCGCCGATCACAAGGCCGTAGCAGTGGTTTTGTCGGCCCTGGTCCGTTTCCGGGTCCGGGAAGCGGGGTGCGCGTAGCAGTGACAGGCGGATGTTGGTCGTCACTCCGGTCTCGGTGGAATCGCGAGTCACGTCGAAGCCGTAGGTTGAGTCGTTCACTAACGCGGCGCCAAATCCGGGTTCCTCTGCGAGGATGAAACGGTGCATGGAAGCCTCGAATTTCGCTGCTTCCCAACTCGTATTGGTATGGGTGACACGCTTGTGATGGCCGAACTGCGTTTCGGCAATGGTGTGTTCGGCGCGGACATCCAAGGGGAAAGCCACTTTGAGGAATTTCTCGGTTTCGTGCCAATCCGTCACTTGGTTAATCTGAAGCACTCTCGATCCGGGCGCGAGGATGAGCTCCTGCCGAACGGAGGAGTTCGAAAAGCTGCGCTCTACAACGACACGTGCGGTCCCGTCGTTTCCGACGGTCGCCGCGATAGCATCGGTGTCCCGAAGGTCCGTGACTGTGTTGCGGTAGTACCTGTCGACATCCCAGGCATCCCACATGTTGGGGAAGTCCTGATGCAGTTGCAGCAGGTTTCCTTCCTGAGCGCGCGCGATCACATTGCGCCCGCTCTTATGGTCAAGGGCGGAGGTGATGAGCCCCTGCGGGGAGATGGTTACGGTGACTACATCGTTGGTCATGACGAAACCACCCTCGACTTCAGTCACCTGCACGACGCCTGATGCGAGCGAATTCTCGGGGGGGACAACAGCGCCGCCGCCTGCCGTGACACCGTCCCGGGTGAACGGAGCACCGTTCACTGCAATGGTGCGGTCTCCCTGTCCGATGAGTGCTCGCACTGCACGGGCAATGATCTGCTCGGTTGCGAGGCGGATGCGTTCGTACTCTGCAACAGCTTCGCGGTGGACCCAGGCGATGGAGGTGCCAGGGAGGATGTCGTGGAATTGTTGCAGCAGGACTTGCTTCCATAGGGCGTCAATCTCGTCATAGGGATACACGAACCCCGCCTGTACCGCAGCGGTGGCCGCCCACAGCTCAGCCTCGACGAGCATGTGTTCGCTGCGCCGGTTGCCTTGCTTTGTCTGATGCTGGGAGGTGAGGGTCGCTCTGTGGAGCTCGAGATAGAGTTCTCCCACCCAGACAGGTGGGTGGGTCAGTTGGTCCTTGGCGCGTTCGAAGAAGGCATCGGGGTGTTCCCAGCGTACTTTCGCGCTGCCTTCGAGGTTGGCGAGCCGGCGGGCCTTTCCCGTCATCTCGCGCGTAGTGCCCCCACCGCCGTCGCCCCATCCCACGGGTGCGATGGATCCGGAGGCGAGACGGTTCTCGCGGAATTGATGCGAGGCCTTTGCAACTTCCTGTCCTGATAGCTGGGAGTTGTAGGTGTCCATGGAGGGAAAGTGGCTGAAGACACGGGAACCATCAATGCCTTCCCAGAGGAAGGTGTGATGTGGGAACTTGTTCACTTGGTTCCACGAGATCTTCTGGGTGAAGAACCATTCGAAGCCCGCCCGGCGCATCAATTGTGGCAGCGCTGGCGAGTAGCCGAAGCTGTCCGGTAACCACACTCCCTGGCTCTGGATACCGAATTCTTCCTTGAAAAATTTCTGGCCATACAGGAACTGTCGTACCAGGGACTCTCCGGAGGGCATGACGGTGTCGCTTTCGACCCACATCCCGCCGAGTGGAAGGAAGCGTCCGGCCGCGACGGCTTCCTTGACCCGTTTGTAGACTTCGGGGCGGTGTTCCTTGAGCCAGGCGTATTGCTGTGCGCTGGACATGCCAAAGAGGAAATCGTCGTCCTGATCGATGAGTTCGGTCATCGACGACGCTGTGCGGGCTACTTTTCGGATGGTCTCGCGAACGGGCCATAACCAGGCGGAATCAATGTGGGCGTGTCCGATGGCGGAGATCTCGTGGGCGCTTTCATGCGCGTTCTTGCTCAGGACTTCAACCAGAGCGGCTCGGGCGTCAGGGGCGGACTCCGGTATGCGTTGGAGATCGAGCCGGTCGAGGGCATCGTCCAGGGCCTGCAGGATTTTCATCCGGCGTGGCCCTGCTGGCAGCTCGGCCTGGAGTTCGAGCAACACCTCTATATCGAGAGCCAGCTCGTGGACTTCGTGCTCGACTAGGGCGAGGTCCATCCTGCGCGTTGTGTATAGCTTTCGCGGGGACGATGTTTGGATATCACCTTCACTTGTCGGTAGGAACGGATGGTAGTCAAGCAGCACCGGGTTGGCGGCGGCTTCTAGGAAGTACTCAACTGTTTCGCCACCACGGGCAGAGGCGGAGACTTCAATCCACTGGTTTCTGGGGTTGAGCGACTTTACCGGGGTTCCATCCGGGCGGTAGACAAGACCCTCGCATTGGAAACCCGGCATGTTTTTGTCAAAGCCCAGGTCGACGATGGCTTCGACCTGCCGGCCGGCCCATTCGGGCGGGATCATGCCTTGCAGCCGGAACCAGGTGGTGCCCCAGGCCGCGCCCCATGGCTCGCCTACCTTGTAGGCCGTGTAGTCCAAATCCATTGCTACCGTGGCGGCAATGGGCTCTCCGGGAAGTTCGTTCCATTCAACGGTCAGTGGGACCGAGACGGAGTGAATGGCCGGGAGGATCCGTTCCTCCAGGACGCGCGTGGCGCGGCCGATGGTCAGTGGGATGTCGTCATGCATGAGTGCCTTTCGCCCGGGACGACCCGGTTCAAATTTCAAGTAGTACGTGTTTTCCACATGCGTTGGTGTTGTTAGCTCACGCATGGGTCTCAAGGTCAGATGCCTTCCCTTGTTGGGACGATCCCACTGGCACCTGCATGTTTTGTGCGGTCAGAGGGAAGGGGCAGGACCCAGAGTGAGAGGGCTCTCAAAACAGGCCCGGAGGCCGGGTTACCCGACGCCCTGCCGCTTTTAAAGGTTTAGGCTTGGTCGGCCCAATCGTGAGGACGCTGCGTCGTTGAGCCCGACCTCATCCTTTGACGGCTCCTTCTCCCACTCCCTTGAAGAACCACCGCTGTACGGCTGCGAAGACAACAGCGACGGGGATGAATGCAATCATCGTGCCGGCTGCGATCATTCGTTGGTCCGTGCCGAAGGTACTGGCCAGGTACTGCAGTCCTATGGTCAGGGTGAAGTTCTCGGGGTTCGTGAGAACGATGAGGGGCCAGAGGAAGTCATCCCAGGCTCCGATGAAGGTGAAGATGATGATCACTGCCAGCGTGCCCTTGACCGATGGCAGGCCTATGTAGCGCAATCGTTGCCAGACGTTGGCGCCGTCCATGATGGCTGCTTGGTCGATTTCCTCTGGCAGGGATCGGAATGCGTTGTACATGAGCAACACGTTCAGTGTTGCGATCATGCCCGGCAGGGCCACACCTAACAGCGTATCCGCGAGGCCCAGGTCCCGGATGGTGACGAACTGGGACACGATGGTAGCTTCGCCGGGCAGGATCAGGGTGGCCAGGAAAAGGCCGATCGCTGTCTTGCGGAATCGGAATTTCAAGCGGGCCATGGCGAAGCCTGCAAGTGTGGCGCCCACCACGTTCCCGGTGATGCATAGCGCGGCCACCACCAAGGAATTTCCGATGTAGCCAAGGACCGGAATGGCGTCCGAGACCGCACCATAGTTGGCCAGCGTGGGCTGCTCGGGGATGAACGACGGGGCCGCGGTGTAAATGTCTTCCCCGGGGTCTTTCAGGGAGGTGGAGAGTTGCCAGAGGAAAGGCCCAATGCAAATGAACAGGACGAACACCAACAGGGCGTAGCGAACAACTATTTCCTGCCAGGATGTGCTGTTGAAGCCGCGTCCGCGCCGATGCTTGGTCCGGGGTGCCGTATCCGTCCGCTGCACAGGGGGCGGTGCGGTCTCTTGAAGGCTTTGCAGGCTCATGATTCGTTCGTCTTCCTGTTGATCCTGGCAAGAACGAGCATGGGAACGATCGTTACGAAGAACAGCACGATGCTCAGGGCGGAGGCGTAACCCAGGTCGCCGTAGAAGCCCCGGGCGTATTGCTGGATGAGCATGACGACGGACATGTCCTGACCGCCGGGACCGCCTGTGGAGCCGGTGAGGATGTAAAGCTCGGAAAACACCCTAAGCGCTGAGATGGAGACGAGGATGCTGACGAGCACGATCGTGTTTCGCAGGCTCGGCAGCGTGACGCTGAAGAACCGACGCACCGCTCCTGCCCCGTCAACCGCCGCGGCCTCGTGCAGCTCATTGGGTACGTTGCCCAGGGCGGAGATGTAAATGATCATGTAGTACCCCAGGCCCTTCCAGACCGTGAGGCTGATGGCGCTGAACAGCACCAGCCACCGGTCCGTCAGGAAAGGCAGGGGGCCCTGCAGGACACCGAGGCTGGTGGCCATGTTGTTGATGAGTCCGCGGTCATCCAACAGCCAGGTCCAGATGAGGCCGACGACCACTGCCGAAGCAATCACCGGCGTGTAGAAGGCCGTGCGGAAAAACGTGATGCCCGGCAGCTTCTTTTGGATCAGGATGGCGATCAAGAGCGGCCCGATCGTGAGCAATGGCAGGCAGAGGATCATATAGATCCCGCTGTTCAGCAGGGCGTTGGCTAGCTGGCTGTCCTGAAGCAGGTCCTGGTAATTTCGCAGGCCCACGAACTCGCCGCCTCCCAGAGGCTTGCTGTTCGTGAATGAGAGCCTGACGGTGTTCAGTGAAGGCCAGATACTGAAGACCAGCAGCCACAGCAGCGCCGGAACTATCAGCACCCATGGAGTGAGGAGACGGTGCGATCTCATGGTGTTTCAGCCCGCCTAGCCACGGGCAAGCATCTTGTTGATCCGCTCGGCTGCGTCATCAAGGGCCTTCTTGCTGGGAACGTCGCCCCTGATTGCCAAAGCGATCTGCTGGCTGAGGATGTCGCTCATGGCCTCATTGATTTCGTACGGTGTCAGGTTCTTTGCCGTGTCCAAAGTCTTGAACGCCAGGACTTTGGCGTCACTGGCGGGCGTGCCATCGCTTTGGGAGAAATAGGGATCGCTGGAGGATGACTTGGTGCTTGGGAAGATGTTCACCAAGTGGGCGAACTTGCCCTGGTTCTCGGCGTTCGTCATCCATTGTGCCAAGGCCACGGCCGTGGGCAGGTTTTTGCTCTTGGCGTTTACCCCCATGCCCTGGACGTACAGAGGAGGCACGTCCAGCGACTGCGTGGCGATGACTTTGCCTTTGAGGCTGGGGTTGTCTTTTTCGAAGCTGGGGATGCTGTTGCCTCCTCCCGTGGTCCAGGCGACTTTGCCTTCCGTGAACAGCTGGGAGTTCCCCAAATAGTCGTTGTTGAGCACCGTAGGGGGCATGTAACCCGCCTTGAAGGCGTCCCGGTATCGGTCCAGCAAGGCGGCGGCCTTGTCAGTGTTGAACGCTACGCTCCTGCCGTCATCTGCGAGGACACTGATCCCTGCGCGGGTGAAGTCCTCAATTCCAGGCTTGCGGCTGAGCAAGTACTCCTTGCCCTCCGATGCGTCGTGCATGATCTTGGCTTGGGCGAACAATTCGTCGGTGGTCTGGGGCGGTTTTGCCGCGTCCAGGCCGCTGGCGGCAAGTTTTTCAGTGTTCCAGTAATTGACGTCAGTATTCAGGTACCACGGATACCCGAAGGTGCCCTCCAGCCCCTTGTATTTGAAAGCATCCAGTCCGCCCTGAACATAGGTGTCCTGCAGATTCTTGTCGACAGTGGATACGTCCAACAGCATGTTCTGGCGGGCCAGTGGCAGCGCGAAATCCGGCGGGATGTTCACGACGTCGGGAAGCGTGCCGGAGCTTGCCTGGGTGAGAACTTTTTCGGCGTATCCGTCCCCGGGCTGGTCCACAAGCGTGACCTTCGTGCCAGGATATTTGGTCTCGAAGCCCTTGATGACTTCGTCAAGATAGTCGGTGAATTTAGGAGTCAAAGACCAGGTCTGAAGGCTGACTTCACCTGTGATGGGGCCGGCCGCCGGCTGCGCCGCCGGGGCCTGGCTGCCGCAGCCAGCCAATGCCAGGGACGCGGCAGCCAACACTGCCAGGCCGGGTACATGTTTGCGCATATATACTCCTCAAAGGATGTCTTGCACATGGGTGGAAGATTTTCGAATCGGCTATCAACTAAACCGATATAGTAGAAGATAACCAACCATTTCCATGAGTGCCTGTCAAGAGGGTCGCGGCATGGGTCCTGCTCGCAGCGCGCGCCGGTGAGGGGGTCATTCGGGCTCTCTGCCCGATCGCACTTGTCGGAAACCAAGGGGCCAAGGAGGCAAGAATGTCTAGATCCAGGGCAACCATTGAGGATATTGCACAGCGAGCTGGGGTATCGCGGGGTGCTGTTTCGTTCGCGCTCAACGGGCGGCCCGGCGTAAGCGAAGCTACGCGTGCCCGCATCCTTCAGGTCGCTGCGGACCTTAATTGGTTTCCGCACAGCGCAGCCAGAGCTTTAAGTGGCTCACGGACTGATGTCACCGGTTTAGTCATTGCTCGGCCAGCCAAGACCCTAAGCGTCGAACCCTTCTTTTCGATGCTCATCTCAGGTATCCAGGCCGGACTCTCGAGCGCTGGAGTGGCCCTGCAGATGCAGATCGTTGAGGACTCCGAGGCCGAGATTGCAACCTACCGCCGCTGGTGGAATGAACACCGCGTTGACGGGGTCATTCTCATCGACCTCCAGGAGAATGACCCGCGCATCCCCGTCCTCGAAGAGCTGTCCATTCCTGCCGTGGTGGTGGGCGGCCCCGGCGAGCACGGGCACCTGTCCAGCGTCTGGGCCGATGACCGGGCAGCCATGCTCTCCGTGGTTGAGTATTTGGCTGCCATCGGCCATCGCCGACTGGGGCATATCAGCGGCCTTCCCAGCTTTCAACACACCCGGCGCCGCATTCAGGCACTGACTGACTCCTCTGCCCGGCTGGGCCTCGATGGCGCCGAATCCCTGCCTACGGATTTCAGTGACGCCGCAGGCGCCGCAGCCACCCGGCAGTTGTTGTCGCGGCAGGACCGGCCGACAGCGATCATCTACGACAATGACGTAATGGCCTTGGCGGGCTTGGGTATAGCCAGTGAAATGAACATCCACGTCCCCCGCGAACTGTCCATCGTCTCCTTCGACGATTCCATGCTGACCAAGCTGACCAACCCTTCCATCACTGCACTGACGCGGGACACGTTCGACTTCGGCCATGAAGTTTCCAAGGCGCTGCTCAGGGTGATCGCTGAGCCGCAGAATGTTGAAGATCTCCAGCTGCCGACACCCGTTCTGTCGGTCCGTTCCAGCACCGCTCCCCCGGGAGGGGGAACATCCGCCTTACGTAGCTGACTTCGAGCGATATGAAGTAGATCGTAAGCTAAACCGAATTAGTAAATGATCTATGCAGGGTGACGAGGGAGCTTGTAGTGTTATTTCAATGCGCTCCCAAACGTACTAAATCGCATTAGTTGGAGGACTCTCAGTTATCCAGCAGACCGTGACGGCGCAACAACCGGACAGCTAGACAAGGCAGGGTGCATGGCACAGCAGCAGACAAGATTCGGTGTGAACTACACGCCCTCACAGGGTTGGTTCCATCATTGGTTGGACTTTGATCTGGACGCTGTCAAACGGGATCTTGACTCGATTGCCTGGCTGGGGCTGGACCACATACGCGTGTTCGCGCTATGGCCGCACTTCCAGCCGAATCGATCGCTTATCCGTGGGCGGTCGCTTGAAGACCTGCGCCTCATGGTCGATGCTGCCGGAGACAGAGGCCTCGACGTTTCAGTGGATGGATTACAGGGGCATTTATCCAGCTTTGACTTCCTGCCTGCATGGACCCAAACGTGGCACCGGAAGAACCTGTTTACCGACCCCGACGTGCTTGAGGGCCAGGCAGCCTACCTGACCGCGCTGGCGGGTGCAGTGGCTGAGTGCCCCAACTTCCTGGGCATGAGCATAGGCAACGAATTCAGTCAGTTTGCCTCCGCGGCACATCCGCAGCAGAGCAAGACCAGCCCGGAGGAAGCCGAACACTGGGTCCGCACGATGTTGGCCGCGTGCGCGGCGGGCGCCCCGGAAGCCTGGCACCATCACTCCGAGTACGACGCCGCCTATTTCGATGGGCGGCACGGCTTCACCCCTGGCACGGCCGTCCCTTACGGGTCCATGCCGACGGTTCATTCATGGGTCTTCAACAACACCGCGCAGCTCTATGGGGGCATGAGCGAGCAGAGTTTCCGGCTGGCAGAGTATCTGATCGAACTGGCCCGCGCCTGGGCTGCGAACCCCACCGGCCCCATCTGGCTGCAGGAAGTGGGTGCTCCCAGCCCGCACGTTGCGGCCTCCGACGCTGCCGAGTTCTCCCGTCGCACCCTCCAACACTCTTTGGACTGCGAAAACCTCTGGGGTGTTACCTGGTGGTGCTCCCATGACGTGGACCGCGCACTGGTGGACTTTCCCGACCTCGAATACGGCCTGGGATTGCTCGCAAACGACCAGACCGTCAAACCCCAAGGTGTCGCCGTGTCCGCGGCAGCCCGCGCAAGCAGGAAACACCCCGGCGCGGTGCGGCCGCGTTCCACCGCTTTGATACTGGACGTGGGGGAGCAAAAGACCGCTCCGGACCGGGCCCAGTGCGCGCCAGGCGGCCAGTTCTTCGACGCCTGGATGTCCTTGGCGCTGGCTGGCGAACGCCCCGCGGTGGTGCTGGCCAGCAGGGCCCAGGACAGCGACCACCTGGCATCGAGGGGAATCACAACAGTCCTCTCCATGAAGCAGTCAGCCAGACTGGCAGTTTCTGGTGGACAGGGCTGATCAAAAGACCGTCCAAAGTAGAATCCGTGCCAGCACTCAGGCAGGACCTGCCCTGAACTCTGCATCCCCCCGTCGTCGAATTGATGCCCTCCAACATCCGAAGATGCATGCATATCACCACGTCCAAGAGCAGGAACAGTTTGCCGGCCCGCCCACACTTAGAGGAAACGATGGATCCCTCCATGTCTGATCAACCACTGTCTTCCCCGCTCGTTGCCCGGCCGAACGGTCAGGAGGCGGCGCGTTTGGTCACGGACCAGCCCGCAGGACCGTTTCCGGAACTACAGCGCAAAGGGGGCCCGCTGACGGCTCTCGCTGCTAAACCCGGAGTGGGATTCAGCTCCCCAGAGGCTTTCCACATTCACGTTCAGGCCGGGAGAGGTACCCACCGATTCTCCGTCCCGTGTGAGCTCATCGGTCGTACAGTCGGAACGGGGGAGGAACTGCAGTGGGCTGTGTTTCCGGAAGCGGTCAAGAGCTTTGAAGGGCTGTGGGATTCGACGGCCACCGCTGTTGATGTGCAGTTCGACGACGGGACATGGTTGAGCGACCTTGATGTAGCCGACCAGTACGGCGGAAGCATTTCAGTCAGGGAGCAGTACAAAGCCAAACGACTTTGGGTGGACCAGTGGAACAGGAGAGTTGTTGCTCTCGGGCCAGCTGCAGGGAAAACAGTGAGCCAGGTCGTCGCGACGGTGGAAGCCTCACCTCGGGCCGATCTAAACGTTTACTTAGACGCTGTGAACATACAACCCGAGCCGGCTGAACGTTCGAACCCGCTGGATTTTGTCGTAACGACGAGGGGCACGCACTCCTCGGACCGGTTCTCTCGGGGAAACACATCTCCCCTCGTGGCGGTTCCCCACGGCGGGGTTTTCGGGCTGCCCATGACCGATGCCTCACGCGGCAACTGGCCCTACGCATATCACGCACACAACCGGGACAGCGACAACCGACCGGCCCTTCAAGCATTCGCGACATCGCATATCCCCAGCCCTTGGATGGGGGACAGGGGCGTATTCCAGGTGATGCCAAGCCCCTTGGCCAATCCTGATACTGACCGCGTTGGCCGCGCCTTAGGATTTTCGCACACCGATGAACACTGTGGGCCGCACCTCTATGCCGTCACACTGGAGGGCAGGATTTCCGCGCAACTCACCGCCGGTGACTTCGCACTGGGTATGCGGTTTGCCTTCCCTGCCGAGACCGCTTCTATTATTTTCGACCATCTCGGCCTTATCCGAGATGTGCGCGTTTACCGATCCGGGGACGATACAGTCATTGAGGCGTTGCTCGATGACTGTGCAGAAACCCCGCCCCACTACATCCACGTGCGGACACCCCACGTCATTGCCGACTGTCTCTCATATGGCGAGGGGCGTCTTGGTGGGTACCTCACCGTCAAAACCGGAACGGACGGTCGTGTCGATGTGATGCTGGGTATTTCGACGGTGGGCTTCACGCAGGCGGAAGCCAATCTCCGCAGAGCCGGGGATTTCGAAACCATGCTCGCCGAAGCACGCCGCCGGTGGGAGGAAAAACTGGGCACGTTGACCCTCGTCGGAGCATCAACGGACCAATTGATTTCGCTCTATTCCGGCCTTTACCGGTTGTTTCTTTACCCTAACCGCGCAGGTGAGCCTTCAGGGGACGGGCAACTTCGCTACCGCTCCCCATACGGCAAGGTTCTCACGAACCCGATCCGCGCCTGCAGCGGCCCGGAGATCATGACGGGCCAGCTCTCCACGACGAACGGCTTTTGGGACACCTACCGTACTGCTTGGCCTTTGCTGGGGCTGCTGACGCCCGAGGACGCGGGCGAACTCGCCCAAGGGTTTGTTCAGCATTTCATCGACGGCGGATGGACCCCGCGATGGAGTGCCCCCGGAGCTGAAGACATGATGACTGGTACAACGAGCGACACGGTCTTTGCTGATCTGCTCGTCAAAAACACTCCCGGCCTCGATCTCACCACCGCGTACAGGACCGCGGTGAAGAACGCCACCGTGCCTGCAAATGATTCCCGTGTGGGGCGGAAGGGATTAAGCCAGGGACGATTTTGCGGATACATTGACACGGATATCCCTGAGGGTCTGTCGTGGACGCTGGACAACGCCATCAACGACTGGGGTGCCGCCCAAATGGCCCGAATTCTGCTCAACAGCGTTCCCTCAACATCCGTTGAAGGCCGCCGATACAGGGCCGAATGGGAGTACTTCGCCCGACGCTCCTTGGCATACAAGCTCGTTTTCGACCGGGAACGGAAATTTTTTATCGGTCGTCGCCGGGATGGTTCATGGCGCGCAGACCAAGGGTTCGATCCCGCTGAATGGGGACATGACTACACCGAGACAAATGCGTGGGGGACCGCCTTCACCGTTCCCCATGACGGTCTCGGGCTCACGGAACTGCACGGCGGCGAGCATGAGCTGGGCGCCGCGCTGGATAAGTTCTTCGACACACCGGAAACCGGAGACATATCGAAGTCCGGTTCCTATGGCTTCGTCATCCACGAAATGACGGAGGCGCGGGACGTGCGGATGGGCATGCTCGGCCTGTCAAACCAGCCTGCCCACCACATCCCCTACATGTACATGTTTGCCGGCCGCCACGATGATGCCCACCGCTTGGTGCACGAGGCCCTTACGCGGCTCTTCGTCGGATCCGACATCGGTCAGGGTTATCCAGGGGATGAAGACAACGGCGAAATGAGCGCCTGGTATGTCTTCGCCGCTCTAGGCCTATACCCACTCGTTCCCGCCTCAGGGACATACGTTCTCTTACCGCCCACCGTCGAGCGTGCGGAGATCCGCCCACCGGCTGGCAAAACGACAGTGATCGACGTGGTCAATCCCGATGAGAAGGGGATCTACATCAGATCCGTACACGTAAATGGGGACCTGTGGGAAGAGATATCCATCCCGCATGATGTGCTTGCCGCCGGCGCGCACATTCAGTTCGAACTCTCGCAAGAACCATGCGGCTGGGCGAAGAATTCCCGACCGGCTTCGGCATCGGGGCAGCACGGTTTCACAGTGCCGCTCATCGATGCAACAGGCCCCGGCAGGGGCTACGCGATCCCGGACACAGCGGCCGTCCTCTTTGACAACATCGGGAAAACATCGGTGACATTGTCTGAAGGCGAATGCGTTGAGTACAGGTTCAACGAACCGACAACCGTGGAGCTCTACACGGTGACACCCGCGGCAGCAGGCAGCTTCGGTTGGCGACTCGAGGTCGAGACCACCTCGGGAGAGGTACTGGAGATCGACATGCGGCAAGACGAATACTTCGACTGGGCGGGGCAAACACGCCCATTCGCTCCACTCGTGAAGAGCGCCTCGATTTCCGCTGTACGCGTTCTGCCGATGGGCGAGTGTGCCCTGATCCAGCTTGAGTTCTTCCCCGGCCATCCCTGATCACCCGGGCCACGCCTCTATTGGCCTGACCGCCCAGGCCACCGGGGACCGGACCTACGGTCATTATGACGTGCAACCGTCCGGACCGCTTGAATACTGGGACAGCGCACCGTTTGAGGCGAGCGTCCGCAGTGGCAGGATGTACGGAGGACCAGACGACAAGGAAACCTCTGACGCCATAGCCAGGAACGGTTCTCCCGCGACAAGCACCACCCCTCTCCAGGCTCCCGACTGCTCAGAGTTATCAGCGACTGGGTGACCGTGCCGGACATAGGGAGGGGCTGCTGTGCCCGGCACGGTGTTTTCCTCTCAGCCATAGGCACGTCCTCAATGCTGCCTGATATCAGGGTTGGGGTGTGATCCATGCTGAAACACATGACTCAATGCAAGCCCCGCGGTCAAGGGGGATGGCGTCTTGAACGGGCTCCAGCATTCAGGACATGGGCACGACATGCACTTGGGAAGTTGGGGTCCGGCCCTTGGACCGGTACCCCAACTTCTGGTCATCCCCCGTGTTGGCTGTCGGTGCTGACACACCGAAGAACAGCGGCTCATACTGTTCTCATGCCGAGTCTCCCCCCCAGTTTGCGGTTAGACACAGCCGCAGAGAAGCCGTCGGGCCGCGCGGACGGCAGCCACTGCCTCCGCCACGACCCGGGCATCCGTCCTGAAGTGCGCACCGCCGTCGGCGGATCCCAGCGGTAGCAGGGAGCCAGCCGAGGGGTGCTGAACGGCCTTCGCGGACAGGTGCACGGCGTCAACGCCCACGGTGGTCGCCAAATTTTCAATATCGCCCACACCGACGCCGCCACCGGCCATGATTTCCAGCCGCTCTGCGGCCACTTCCACCATTCGCCGCAGGGCCGTCGTGCCCTCGCGGGCCGCCGCCGCCTGCCCCGAGGTCAAGACGCGCTGCACGCCCAGGTCCAGCAGGGATGCCATGGCGGCCTCAAGGTCGTCGACCTGGTCCATGGCGCGGTGGAAGGTGATGCAGAGCTCCGGTTCCACATCCCAGGCCGCGGCCATCAGCCGGCGGGTGGCTTCTTTGTCGACCGCACCGCCGCTCTTCAAGGCGCCGATGACCACGCCGGCCACGCCCTGGGTGGCAATGGCCTGAAGCTCCCGCGAATAAGTCCGCAGCTCGTCCTCCGAGTAGCAAAAGCCGCCGACCCGGGGGCGGACCAGCACATGGATGGGTAGGTCCCCGCCTGTGGACTCGACGACGGCGGCAATTAGCCCCTGCGAGGGCGTCACGCCGCCAAGTTCGAGGGCGGTGCACAGCTCCACCCGGTCCGCGCCGGCCAGTTGGGCCGTGCGGGCACCCTCAGCGCTGGTGATGGCGATCTCTAGGGCAGGCTTCTGGACCAGTGTCTCCACCGTCTATCCCTCCACGGCCACGGCTGCGTTGGCCGCAGGCACCAGCCGCGCGTGCAGGTCGGGAGTGTCCATGGCGGCGTCGAAGGGGTACATTGGCCGAGAAATGCGGTGGTGCCCCAGCCGGATCAAATCTTGGTCCACGCCGCCGGGGGTCAGTGCCAACATCCAGTCGGCGGACATGTCGAAGAGCTCCGGTTCGAGGTAGCCGATCTTCACAATGACGATGTCACTTCCGCGCGGGTCGAGTCCGTTGCGGGTGAAATCAGCCTCCAGATGGTACGGCTTGCGGACCTGAGTCAACAGCACGGCCAAGCCTCCGGAGCGCACTACTACCTCGCGCAGCGCCTCGGGATCGCCGGCGTGGAGGTGCTCCACCACGCCGCGCAACCGCACCGGCCCGGCGGGCCCGGCGTCGACAATGGCTCCGACCAGCAGATCCACTTCAGCGCCCACGCCAGCCTGCCAGCAGGTTTCGACGGCGGCTGGATCCGGGATGGAGGCGTAGATGCCGGTGATTTCCCCAGTGGAAAACTCTTCGCGTTTGAGCAGCTCCCCCAGGGACCACGTGACGTCCCCCGCGCCGCCGGCCGTGGGGTTGTCGCCGGAATCGGAGATGAAGTACGGGCGTGCGGAGCTCACCATGGCGGTCTCCAAGCATTCGTAGAGCGTGCCGGTGGGGGCAACAAAGCTGAACCGGTGACGCCGCTCCCAAAACGCGGCGGCAATCTTTTCGGCTGCGGCCACGATGGTGGCTTGGTCGTCGCCGGTGACCATGACGATGGCCCGGTTGCGCGGCTCATCCGCCCAGGCATAGCCGATCCAGATGGCTGCATCCAAAACGCCGTCCAGCGCCTCAACCTCCGGCACCATCGCATACAGGCTCTTGGCCGGCTCGATACGTGTGCTGGTCTTCTCCCCCGGCAGCAGCACCGGAACAGGGATCCAAGCCTTGAGCGGGCGGGGACGGTCGGGCACGGCGAGGCGTTCAAGCAGGTTCCGCACGGACCGTTCCTTGGTGTCAAGGGCATCTTCGTGAGGGGCCATCCGGTAACAGGTCAGCAGGTCAAGGGCCTCGGCCAGCCGCCAGGAGACATTGCCGTGCAGGTCCATGCCGGTGCTGATGATGACGTCAGGCCCCACCACCCCGCGCACGGCCACCGCCAGGTCGCCCTCGGCGTCGTCCATGCCAATGACGCTCATGGCGCCATGCAGGTCCAGGATCATGCCGTCAAGCGGCCCCGCTGCAGCAAGACCGTCCAGAATCTCCGCCTTGAGCGCAAGGTAATCGGCCATCGGCACGGGACCGCCGGGAATGCCGCGGCCCTGCAGCACCGGGAACCACGTGGCGGCCTCGCGCAGTTCGGTGCCCGGGCGCAGGAATTCGTACCTGTCCAGCACATCCGTCCCACGGCGGGGGTGGAGGTCCGCTGCGGAGGTAACGGCGGGGGAGTAGGTGCTTGCCTCCAGGCTGAGGCCGGCCACGGCGATGCGCGGCAGGGCGGTGGGAGCAGGGAAAGGCTCGTTCATGGTTCCTCCGGAAAGTGGGTGGATATGCTAGGGCATCTGGGTTGGGGGGTTTTCGAATGCCTGCTGAAGGGCCAGCCTGCCCGTGCCGACCAGGCCGGCGTCCTCGCCGAGCGATGAGGCCGCAATGGCGAGTTCTTTGGTGACCAGCGGGTGGCAGCCCTCGTAGAGCTGGCTGCGGAAGGCCGCCACAAAGGGCTCAAGAGTGGAGAGCACGCCGTTGAGCAGCACGGCGGTGGGGTTGAAGAAGTTCACGATGGCCGAGACGACGCCGCCCAGGTGCCGGCCGGCGTCGCGGACCAGTCCCGTGGCATCGGGGTCGGCGTCCTCCACCAGGCGAATGACGTCGGCCGTGGTGGAAACCATAAGCCCTCGGGCCCGCAGCAGCGAAACCACAGCGGCCCCGGAGGCAATAGTCTCCAGGCAGCCCCGGTTGCCGCAGGAACACAGCGTGTCCCCGGCTGCGGGGGTGCGTACATGGGTGATGTCTCCGGCTGCACCGGTGGCGCCGTGGTAGACCTTGCCGTCAATGATGAACCCAGACCCGATGGCCGTTCCGGCCTTGATGACAATCATCTGGCCGGAGCGAGGGGAACGGGCCGAATATTCGCCCAGCGCCATCGCATTGGCATCGTTTTCGACGGCGACGCCGGTGCGAAAACGGGCCGCAAGGGTCTCGCCGACAGGGAATCTGTGCCAGCCCGGCATGCGGGAGGGGGAATCGACGCAGCCGGCAGCCACATCCACCGGTCCGGGGAGGGCAACGCCGATGCCGAGCAGGTGCCGGCCGAGACGTTCGACCATCAGCGATTCGAAAGCTGCACTAAGAACCTCAAGACCATCCTCCGGGCCGGTGGTGACGTCGAAGTCGATGACCCGCGTTTCCTGGAGGGTGCCGTCCAGGCCCATCACGCCAATCCTGGCATGCCGCCCGCCCATATCGGCACACAGCACATAGCTGGATTCGCCGCTCACCGCCAGGATCCGGGGCCGCCGTCCGCCGGTGGAGGGTCCTTGGCCGGATTCGGTGATCCAGCCGTTGGCCAGCATGGCCTGGACCACCAGTGAAATAGACGACGGCGCCATGGCCAGGGCCTCGCCCAGCTCGCTGCGAGAGCGGACACGTCCAGCAGCTATCAACGCCAGTGCCTCGCTCTGGACGTCCCGGCCGCGCCACGGCGCGGAGTCGCCGCCCCGTGAAGCGAGAATACTTTTTTCACTCATGAAAGAAGATACCTTACTTTATTCAAACCAGCCGAAATGTTCTGCGATAAGTCTAGCCATAACTTCTCTGGATGGGCGGGCCTACAACAAAAGTTTCGGTCCACCGCGCCGCCGGAGACACTCTAAGCTCATCGCCAGCAATGCCCTGATTTTCCTTTCTTTTCATTGTTTAAGACGATTCGCTGACCCGGGAACCGCTGCTGGAATGTGGGGGCGGAGGGCCTGGAATGCATTCGGCTTTTGCCAAAAATGCAGGAAGAACTTAATTCAAAAAGCAATTGACTTATTTCAAAACGAGCGTGTTTACTGATCACTGGTGGTCCGGATCACAAGGACTGCGAAGCACATAGTGCAGGGCCGGTTGATCTGCTGTGCCCCCCCCCAAAACACCGTCTGAAAGAAGTCACATATGTTTTCTTCTCTGTCGCCCGGCGCCCGCCGCCGGTTTGCATTGGCCGCAAGCGCCGGCGCCGTCGCCACGGTCGTCCTGCTTAGCGGCTGCGGGGCAGGCTCGGCCACTGGCCCGTCCGCATCGGCCAAAGATTCCGTCAGCTACGCCTGGCCCGTATCGCAGACGCCCAACTGGATTCTGCCGCTGGGCACCAAGGGCCACACATCCACCCTCAACGCCTCGATCATCAATGCGTTGTGGACGCCGATGTTCGTCTACAACACGGCCAGCGGCTCAATGGGTCTGGACAAAAAGGCCAGCATGGGCAAGGATGCCACCTTCTCCGGCGACGGCAAGACCGTGACTGTCACGATGAACAAGTCCAGCTGGAGTGATGGCAAGCCCGTCACCAGCCGTGACGTCGAGTTCTGGTACAACCTGGTCAAGAACAACAAGGAACAGTGGGCCAATACCGCCGCCGGGAAGATGCCCGACTCCATCACCGCATTCAAGGCAGTGGACGATTCCACCTTCAGCATGACTTTCGATGCAGCCTACAACCACGAATGGCTGACCTCCACGCAGCTGTCGTTGATCCGGGCAATGCCTGCACACGCCTGGAACAAGACGAGCGACGCCGGTCTCGTGTCCGACCTGGACCGCACTCCCGAGGGTGCCCAGGCGGTCTTCGCCTACCTGGTGGAGGCCGCCAAGGACATGGGGAGCTACTCCACCAACCCGCTGTGGAAGACCACCAACGGGCCCTACCAGCTGGCCTCCTTTGACGCCTCCGGCAAGGTTGTCCTGGCCAAGAACGACAAGTACGACGGCTCGGACCCCGCCTCCATCAAGACGGTCAACCTGCTGCCGTTCACCAGCGCCAGCGCCGAGGAAAACGCCCTGCGCAGCAAGACTCTGGACTACGGGTACATCTCGGCAGCGTCCATGCCGCAGAAGTCCCAGTTTGAGGGCAAGGGCTACACCGTCACCCCGAAGCCGGGCTGGTCAGTGACCTACATGCCCTACAACTTTAACAACCCCACCATGGGCAAGGTGTTCTCCCAGCTCTACGCCCGCCAGGCGATCCAGAAGTCGATCGACCAGGAGAGCATTTCCAAGATGGTATGGAACGAGACCGCACAGCCCGGATACGGCCCTGTGCCCCAGGGCAACGACTCCGACTACCTGTCCAAGGAACAGAAAGACAACCCATACCCCTTCAGCACCACCGACGCGCAAAAGCTACTGACCAGCCACGGCTGGACCATCGGTTCTGACGGCATTGCCTCTTGCACCAGCCCCGGAACCGGTGCCACTGACTGCGGCGAAGGCATTGCCAAGGACACCAAGTTCGAGATGACTGTTCTCTCCCAGAGCGGCTCCACCGAGACGGATAACATGATGAACGAGATCCGTTCCTCGCTGTCCAAGACGGGGATCTCCTTCAAGGTCCAGCCAGCACCGGTGAACTCCGTGCTGTCCCAGTCCCAGGCCTGCCAGCCGGCGGAAGATGCCTGCAAGTGGCAGCTGTCCTTCTTCGGCACCTCCGGCAGCTGGTACTTCCCGGCCTACCCCACCGGAGAGAAGGTTTTCGGGACTACTGGCAAGGCCAACTTTGGCCAGTACTCCAATAAGGAGGCCGATGCGTTCACAGATGCGGCGGTCAAATCCGACGACACGACGGCCATGAAGAACTACTCCAGCCTGCTGGCCAAGGACCTGCCCGTCGTTTGGATGCCCAACCCTGTGTACCAGGTGGCCGTGGCGGACACCGGACTCAAGGGCACCGGCCAGGACGTCGACCTGATCTACCCGCAGCGGTGGACCTGGTAGCCCGGCGACTTCAATAACTACGAACACTGATGGGACCGTTGTGGAAATCTTAAGGTTCATGGTGAAACGCACGGGGCAGGCCGCCATTGTCGTCTTCATTGTGACGATCATCGTCTTCCTGCTGCTCCATTCACTTCCCGGTGGGCCCGCCCGCGGAGCGATGGGCATCCAGGCAACGCCGGAACAGCTGGAGCTGTTCAACAAGGAACAGGGGTTGGACCGCCCGCTGGTGGTCCAATACCTGGACTACCTGGGCCGGCTGCTCCGGGGCAACCTGGGGGAATCCTTTGTGCTAAATGCGTCCGTGTCGGACCTACTGAGCCAGCGCGTGCCCAAGACGCTCGTCCTGTCAGTGCTCTCCGCCGTTGTCGCGCTGTCTATCGCCATCCCCGTGGGGTTGTGGCAGGCAGCGCGCCGCAACCGGCCCTCCGACTATATCCTGACGGCATTGTCGTTCGTTGCTTATGCCACGCCCGTCTTCTTCCTGGGCTTGGTCGTGATCATCGTTTTCAGCCAATGGGTGCCATGGCTTCCATCCCAGGCGCCCCAGTCCGACACGGCCTGGGGGATCTTCGCCGAACCCGCGGCGCTGGTCCTTCCGGTGGCGATGGGCGCACTGGGCATGATTGCCGTCTTCAGCCGCTATATGCGTTCCTCCACGCTGGACAACCTGTCCGAGGACTACGTCCGCACTGCTCTGGCCAAGGGCACCACCCGCAAGGTAGTGCTGCGCCGGCATGTGTTCCGCAACTCGCTGACCTCCGTGGTGACCATGCTCGGCTACTACATCCCGGTGCTCTTCGGCGGAGCCCTCGTGGTCGAGCAGCTTTTCAACTATCCCGGCATGGGGCTGCTGTTCTGGAATGCGGCACAGACACCCGATTTCCCGGTGCTGCTGGGCTGTGTGCTTGTCATCTCCATCGCCACCGTTATCGGTTCCCTGCTGGCCGATCTGACCCAGGTTCTCATTGATCCACGTGTAAGGGAGTCCCAGTGAGCCACACCGCGCTCCATTCCGCGGCCGCCGTCGAAAGGGAACTGCCAGCCCCCGTCAGCAACCGGACGTTGATGCTCCGGCGCCTGATGCGCAACAAGCTGGCCGTGGCCGGCATTGCCATGGTGCTTTTGGCGTTCGGCTTCTCTTTCCTGGGACCGCTGCTGTACCCCACCGACCAGGTGCACGTGGATCTCGGCTCCGCAAGCCTGGCGCCCGGGGCTGGCCGCCCCCTTGGCACCGACGCCGTTGGCTTCGACCAGCTCGGACGGATGATGGTGGGAGGCCAAGTGTCCTTGGTCATTGGCCTGGCCGCAGGCATCCTGGCCACTCTGATCGGCTCCGTCTGGGGATCAGTGGCAGGGTACGCAGGCGGCTGGATCGATGCGGTCATGATGCGCATTGTCGACAGTGGCATCGCCATCCCAGCGCTGTTCATCCTGTTGGTCATCTCTGCCATCACCTCGCCCAACACACTGACGATGATTGTGGTCATTGCCGCCTTGTCTTGGCTGGTGCCTTCCAGGCTGGTCCGTGCGGAGACGCTTTCGCTCAAACAGCGAGACTACGTGCTGACCCTGCGCGGGATCGGCGGCTCGCACTTGCGCGTGGTGGGCCGGCACATCGTCCCCAACACCGTCAGCACGCTGGTGGTCAACGCCACGTTCCAGGTGGCCGATGCAATTTTGCTGGTGGCCTATGTCAGCTACCTCGGCATGGGCGTGCAGGCCCCCTCGACCGACTGGGGCGGCATGCTCAGCGTCGGTCTGAACGCGGCCTACAGCGGCCAGTGGTGGCTCATCCTGCCGCCGGGCATTGCCATTATTCTCGTCGTCTGCGCCTTCAACGCCATTGGCGATGGACTGCGCGACATGTTTGATGTGAAAGGCCAACTATGAACACCGCAACGCAGGACCCGGTCCCCGCACTCTCCATCCAGAACCTGGAAGTGGTCTTCTCCACCGAGACTGGCCCCGTCCCCGCCGTCCGTGGCGTGTCCCTGGACGTCCGGCCCGGCGAAGTGCTGGCCCTGGTGGGTGAGTCCGGCTCTGGCAAGAGCACGGTGGCTCTGTCCGTCATGGGACTGCTGCCCGGCAACGCCGCCACCAATGGGATCATCAAGGTTGCCGGCGACACCATAGCGGTGGCGGACGAGGCAGCCATGTGCGCTGCACGCGGACGGGTGATGGGCATGGTCTTCCAGGAACCTTCCACGGCCCTGAACCCCCTGCTGTCCATCGGCGACCAGATTGCCGAGGTGGTGCGCAACCACCACCGCGATGCGACCCGTGCCAGCGCCCGTGCGAAAGCCGTCGAGCTGCTCACCGCCGTCGGCATCCCGCGTCCGGAGGAACGGGTGGACCACTATCCCTCCCAGCTCTCCGGCGGGCAGCGCCAACGCGTGGTGATTGCCATTGCCATCGCCAACCGCCCGCGGTTGCTCATCGCGGATGAACCTACCACGGCGCTGGACGTCACCGTCCAGGCCAACATCCTTGACCTGCTGCGCAATCTGGCCAATGAGATGGACACGGCGGTGCTGCTGGTCACGCACAACATGGGCGTCGTAGCGGACTTTGCCGAGCGTGTTGCGGTGATGTTCCGTGGTGAACTGGTCGAGATCGGCGACGTCGAGGACGTTCTGCTGCGGCCCCGGCACCCCTACACCCAGCGGCTGCTGGACGCGGTGCCGCGCCTGGCCATTGCCCGGGACCGGGAAGAGCCCATGGCGGCCACCGCCGGCACCGGGACGCGTGTCCTTGAGCTGGACAATGTAGAGGTGGTCTATGGCTCCGGCCGCCGTGCCTTCAAGGCGCTCGACGGCGTGAGCCTGTCACTGGCCCAGGGGGAAACCCTGGGGCTGGTAGGGGAGTCCGGCTCCGGCAAGTCCACCGCGGGCCGCACGGCCGTCGGGCTGCTCAAGCCAGCCGCCGGCACGGTGCGGCTGTTCGGCAAGGACCTCGGCAAGGTCCGAGGCCGGGCACGTAAAGCGCTGCAGTCCCAGCTGGGCATTGTGCTCCAGGATCCTGTGTCCTCCCTGGACCCGCGCATGAGTGTTGCCGATTGCATTGCCGAGCCGATGCTGGTGCACAGCAGGTCCTCGGCCGCCGAGCGGAGGACCCGGGTGGGGGAGGTGCTCGACGCCGTTCATCTGCCCTCCGCCGTCTTTGGCCGCTACCCGCACGAACTCTCCGGCGGCCAGCGACAGCGCGTCAGCATTGCCCGCGCACTGATCCTCGAACCCCGGCTACTGGTCGCGGACGAGTCCACCAGCGCGTTGGACGTTTCCGTCCAGGCTAGCGTGCTCGCCGTGCTCAAAGAACTGCAGGAGCGCCTTGGCTTTGCCTGCCTGTTCATCAGCCACGATCTGGCCGTGGTCCAAGAGATGGCCGCGCAGGTAGCTGTCATGCGCTCCGGCAAGGTGGTCGAATCAGGCCCCACGGAAAGCACGCTCATCGCCCCCCGCGACGCGTACACCCGAGATCTGCTCTCCGCCGTTCCGGTGCCGGACCCCATTGTGCAGCGCAGGAGGCGCGAGGAGCGATTGGCTGCAATGAACGAAGACACGAGTCTGGTCGTTACACCGTGAAAGATCTGGTTATTGGAATAGACATCGGGGGAACCAAAACCCGGGCCGTGGTCTGCGACACTAGCCTGGCGGTCCTAGGCCGGGTCACCCGGCCAACCCCTGCCAGATCCGGCAACGGTGCGATGGTTGCCACCGCCGCCGACATGGCTCGGGAGCTCATGGCCGGGGCCGACGGCGCGCTGTGCGCCGTCGGCGTCGGCGCGGCTGGCGTCATCAACCACCTCGACGGCACCATCCTTGTCGCCAGCGATTCCTTCGTGGACTGGGCGGGCACCCAGGTGGCCCGCATCCTGGCCGATGAACTGGGCGTCCCCGTCTCCGTGGACAACGATGTGAATGCGTTTCTGGCCGGAGAAGTCGCCGCAGGTGCCGCCGGCCATCGGCAGAACGTCTTGGGGATTACCCTCGGGACCGGCGTCGGTGGAGCAGTACACTCCAACGGCCGGCTGGTCCGCGGCGCCCACGGGGCGGCGGGGGAGATCGGCCACGTGCCAGGTTTTGGCGATGCCCTGTGCACCTGCGGCCAACGGGGGCATTTGGAGACACTGGCCTCCGGGCGTTCCATCGCCCGGAGGTACGAAGAACTCTGCGGCATGACAATGGATGCGGGCCAGATCGCCGAAGCCGCACGGGCCGGGGATCCGCACGGGCTCGCGGTCTACACCGACGCTGGAATGGCGGTGGGCCGGGCCATCCTTATGGCCGCAGGTTTGGCCGATCCGGACACCGTTGTCGTTGGCGGCGGAGTGACCCAATCCTGGGACCTGCTGGAACCGGCCATCCTGGATGCTCTGGAGAAGGAACCGCCCGTCAGCGGCCATCCCATCGCCATCCGTCGCTCCGAGCTCCACAGCGACTCGGTCGCAGTGGGCGCCTGCGCCATGGCCCTGGATCTGCTGGGCAGCGCGCTGGAGCGCCCGGATGAGCTGCAATGGCTCTAGCTGGACGTACGGGGTGGGAGGAACTGGGCCGGTCGTGGGCCCGGTCCAGGTCCTTCTGAAGGCCGTGTCGCGTCGCCTGAGACCGACGCGCATCGCGGCTACAACAACGAAGAGTATAAGGACCACGAAGCCAACAGCGATGAAAACCATGGTACGGCCATGAAAATCAGCGGCACGCAGATAGCCAAAAGCGACTGTCCACGACTTCTGGGGATTTGTCTCCGGCGACAAGTACCGACTGATGTTTGGAAGAAAGTACCCCATAACGGCCGCCATGGGCAGCGCTGTGAAGAGCGTAGAGGTCAGTATCGCGAACTGCTGACCGACGCTGAGGATAGCCAAGCCCATGGAGGTGTCCCCTCGAGGGAACATCAAGATGAGCGCCACACAGAGAACTATGAGCGCTGCCGAGAGCAGCAAGCCAGCGTGCTGCTGGAGAGTCGATTTGAGCGTTGGTGTCTTGGCCGGCTGATCTGTCGAGGTCACGCCTGCTATTGTCTCGTGGTCACCTCTTGCACCGCATTCCAACTGCTTCTGTCATCAGAAGAGCCACGCAAACCGCCCTTGCGTAGAGCTGGTGATAGTGCTCCTCCAAGCCCCTAGCTTGACTAGAAGCCGGTGTCGACCTGGGCCCCCATAAAAATTTGGGCACCCCTCTTGCAAGTTTTTACAAAAAGTCTATATTTAGACGAAACGTAAGGATGCTAGAAGAGAGAGGTGCCCCATGAGTACATCCAATCCCCACCTTTATGACAGAAGTGGCCGCACGTATTCCATCGATGTTCCCCGGTGGTGCGGGGACGACGGTTCTCCATTGATGGTCTCCGCGATGCCAGGAATCGGGCGGGATGACATTGATGCGGACGAGCGTTCGCAATGGCGCTACCGTGCAGCGCTGCCTTACCAGATCGACGATCGAATCTGCCTTGGTGAGGGGTGCACGCCTTTGCTGCCGACGTATCTGGGCGGGTCCGACGTGATGGTCAAGCCAGAGTGGTTCAACCCTACGGCCAGCTTTAAGGATCGCGGCGTCGCGGTAATGCTCTCCACTGTCAAGGATCAAGGCATTCAAAAGGTATTGGAGGACAGCTCCGGTAACGGCGGCTCCTCAGTGGCTGCGTATGCTGCCGCAGGCGGCCTCACCGCCAAAATTTTGGTGCCGGAGGGAACGTCCCCTGCGAAAATTGTGCAGTCCCGTCGACACGGTGCGGACATCGAACTAGTCCCAGGTTCCCGTCAGGATACTGCCGATGAAGCCATCCGCCAGGCCAGTTCAATCTTCTATTCGAGCCACAATTGGCACCCTTTCTTCTTACAGGGCACCAAACTTATCGCCTACGAAATCTGGGAGGACCTAGGGTTCCGCGCCCCCGACAGCGTGGTACTGCCCACCGGCGCCGGAAGCCTGGTACTTGGCTGCTTCATTGGATTCAGCGAGCTGCTCCGCGCAGGCCACATCAGCCGTCTTCCCCGAATCCTGTCTGTTCAACCGGAAAACTGCAGCCCTCTGGCGCAGGCCTTCGCCCAGGGGTCCACGGAACCAGTGCAGGGCGACTGGCAGCCGAGCCTTGCCGAAGGGACTTCCATCACGCGCCCCGTGCGGGGACCGGAAGTTCTGGCCGCCGTTAAGACAAGTGGCGGCGCCTTCCGGACCGTCACCGAAGATCAGATCCGTTCTGCCACCGCGGAGTTGGCGCACAAGGGCCTCTATGCTGAACCAACAAGTGCTGTGGCGGCAGCAGGTGTTGCAGGTTTCACCGCCGAAAAACTCATCAACGCCGGCGAGACGACGGTCTTGATCCTGACCGGGTCAGCACTTAAATCCTCCGGCATACCGAACTAACTGGAGACCACTCGTGACTTCCCCGCTAAACCCCGAGGTCGAGCACCTCATTGCCGAGCTCGATAAGATCACCGTTGCCCTCGGCAAAAGCTTCCCGGGGCTTTGCGAAGTTGTGCTCCATGACCTTCGGGACCCCGCTCATACGATCCGCACCATTGAGAACAACCTTTCCGGCCGGGAACCCGGCCAGTCCGCCACCGAGCTTGGCCTCGCGCGAATCCAAAACCCGGGTTTCCCGGCAGTCTTACAAAATTACGCCAACAGTTTCCCCGACGGACGCCCGGCGAAAAGCACTTCCATCGGCATCAAGGACAGCGAGGGAAACTACATCGCTGCCCTGTGCCTGAACGTCGACGTATCCCTGCTCAATTCCGTCGCGCACCAACTCACGGCGCTGACAAGAATCGATGAGCAAACGCCCCCGATTCAAGAGAACCTGCGCGCCAAAAGTCTTCAGGAAATCCGTGATTTCATCACTGCGTACGCCGCTGAACGCGGCATGACGCCGCGGAGCCTGGATGCTGAATCGTCCCGCGGGCTTACCCGTCGGCTCCGCGATGAGGGCTACCTAGATATCAAGAAAGCCATACCAACGGTCAGCGAAGTCATTGGAGTCTCGCGGGCCACCGTGTACAACTACCTAAAATGAGGTCGAATTGCAGCAGGCTGAAACTGTCACCCAGCAGATCAACGCCGACGGGCTCGTCCCGCCCGTAGGCCACTACAGTCATGTCGCCGTCGTCAACGGCATGGCTTACATTTCCGGCCAACTTCCACTAAACAAAAAGGGCGATCCGGTCACCGCCGAACCCTTCGCAGTACAGGTCAGGCAAACGTTGGACAACCTCGATGCCTGCCTCGTCACCGCCGGTGCCAGCCGCACCGACCTCGTTCAGGTCCGCGTCTATGTCACGGAAATTTCGGACTGGAAGACGTTCGATGACATATACAGTGACTGGATCGGTGGTCATCGACCAGCGCGCGCCGTCGCCGGGGTTAAGGAACTCCACTACGGAGCGGCCGTCGAAGTTGAAGCCATTGCCATGATGGACAACGCCAACACAGACGCCGAAGCCATTGCGAAGGCGCCTAGCGTCAACACTTTCATCCCGTATTCATCTCAGCCCCAAACTCGAGCCTGATCCGCCGCCCTCCACTCCTAGCAGTGTCCCTCGATGAAGAGGCGATGCTGCCGTGCCCAAGACAGGGAGATCTACATGAAAAATAAACTCACCCTAAGCATCATCACAGGGCTCGTGGGCGGTATTGCCACAGGCCTCATCCTTCACGCGGTCTTGCCAACCGAAGCCGAGGACGCCGCCGTCAAAGGCTTCGACACTATCGCTCATCTGTTCCTGAACCTGGTTAAAATGGTCATCGCGCCGCTAATCTTCGCAATCATCGTCGCCGGTATCACCGGAATGACGAAAGCAACGGGCCTGGGCTCCCTTTTTGTCAAAGCAATCACGTGGTTTCTGGCCGCATCAGTCGTCGCCGGGACCTACGGCTTCATATCGGCACACTTCCTGAACGTGGGGCAGGGCCTGAATCTGGCAGGAACCGAAAGCGATGCAGCAGCGGCCCTCGCCGCAAAGCCCATCGATTTCCTTTCCTTCATCGAGCATATTGCACCAAAAAGTCTGATCGCGGCGATGGCGGACAACAACGCCCTGCAAATCTTGGTCTTCGGACTCCTTTTCGGCGCCGCACTGCTGGCACTGAAAAAGACCGGCCACAGCAAAATCTCAGACACCATCGAAGAACTCGTACCCGTCATGCTCAAACTCACCGGATACGTCATGTGGGCTGCGCCGGTCGGAATCTTCGCAGCGGTCGCCTCCGCATTCACCAATGAAGGCATCAGCGGTTTCACGACCTACGGCAGTCTCATCGGCGGCTACTACGCCGCCCTGGCCGGGCTGTGGGTCATCATGGCCGCCGTCGGCTTCCTATTCATCGGTAAATCAATCCTGCGCCTCATCGGTGTCATCCGAGAACCAATGGTCATCGCCTTCTCCACCGCCAGCAGCGAGGCTGCGTTCCCCAAACTGATCG
This sequence comes from Paenarthrobacter sp. TE3676, assembly GCF_056279165.1. NCBI lineage: Bacteria > Bacillati > Actinomycetota > Actinomycetes > Micrococcales > Micrococcaceae > Paenarthrobacter > Paenarthrobacter sp. TE3676. Next base: position 383,224 of record NZ_JBWBQU010000004.1, on the reverse strand, counting down.
ACTCCCTCACCCGCTTCGGCATTCCCCGCCGCACCACAGGCCTTGTTCTACCAATGGGCTATTCCTTCAATCTTGACGGTTCGATGATGTACATGACGTTCGCTTCAGTCTTCCTCATCAACGCCTACGGCATCGACATGAGCATCGGCGAGCAAATCGCCATGGCCGTTCTGCTCCTGCTCAGCAGCAAGGGGATGGCAGGTGTCCCCCGCGGATCGCTAGTCATCCTCGCCGCCGTACTGCCTTCCTTTGGTATTCCCATAGCCGGTATCGCTGTGCTTTTGGTCGTCGACCAGATCCTCGACATGGGACGCACCGCCACGAACATCCTCGGCAATGCCATCGCTACTGTCGTCATCGGGCGGAATCATGCTGACCTTCCCATGGGCCCTTCAGCTAGGGAAGAAACAGACGTATCCCCTGGCGGTGAATCAGCCCTCAACCCCGCAAAGTAGCCCAAGAAGCCATGTGCAACACGACCTGAATGGCGACAGCGATTCAGCCTTCAGAGGGCCTGTCGGCCTATTCCAGAAGTCCGTCGCCGGGAGATTTTGTTCTACACACCGGAGATTCGATTGACTCTGCTGTTCGCTGTCATGCAGAGCTGGCACCCCTGCTAGCCCTGCATGACAGCGATGGTTGGACTTGGTTTTGGGATTCCAGGCCAATTCTCCTGCGGGCGCCCACTCAGGCCGAACTCAAGGGGCACTCTCCTTGTTGGGCTGGCGGGCCCGATCCGCTAGCACCGACGCCAGGGTACCGACGCATCGGCGTCTTCGTTCAGATCGATTCGCAGTGTCAGCCGATTGACATCTCCAAGCCACGAAATATCCGGGGAGAGAACAAACATTGATCCAAGAAAGGCAGGGTATGCGGCGGCGACTAAAACGTATTCGGTGGCAACTTAGGAAACGGAGAGATGGATCCTATGTACTCGAAAGGCCAATTGAAATTCCAGGGCCTCACCTGCTGCCTTACGGGGGCTGGATCGAGCTCAACTCAGGCGACAGGGTCCGTATTCAGCGGATGCAGGAAAAGGCCTCCGATGGAATCGTAGATGTTATAGCCGAGGATGCGTCCTACTTTTGGGTCTGGTTAGACGACGGAAGGGGTAGAGTGCTGGTCTCGAAAGGGGACGGGACCACGGTCTGGAAGCACTTCTTAGTGCCTATGAGCCACGTCAAGCAAACCCAACGCGTTGTCCGTCGTAGATGTCCCCGATGTCGACGAAGTCTGAGGACGCACTAGCTGCTCGGCTCCCCAGGCCAAACTTGGCAGCAGATTCACTTGCGGAGCATGCATAGGGCGACCACGACAGTGTTCCCTTGTTCGGGCCAGGAAAAATTCCGACAAGAAAGTGCGCAAAGGACCGAACTGGTTGGCCGACGGAGGAGGTCCCATCACACTTTGACCTGCGTTGGAGGGGGCCGGCAGAAAACCCCCGAACTTCGGCCGTAATCAATCATGATGGTGGCCTCGGGGGGGCGGATGCTGCTTATGACCATCTTGATCTTTCCAGCCCCTCACGCCGTTGGCGCATCCCGCAGCCGATCTATATGACGGACCTCCATCTCGGTGGCCTTCGCGAGAAAGCTCGCTACCACATCCAATTCCTGCGCTGTGAAGCTCTCCCCGATGTAAGTAAAGCTCTCTTCCAGCAAGGGTTCCAGATGCTTCCAAATTATCCCTCGCGCTCGGGGGGTGGACCGGACCAGAACTTGCCGGCCATCGCTCACGTGGCGCTCACGAGTCACATACCCCGCACGCTCCAACCGGCCCAACATCGTCGTGACGCTCCCCGTCGTCAGATTGAGACGCCGCGCGAGAGCTCGAGGGGTGATCTCAGACTCGAACTCGGTGGTCAGAATCTCCAAGCACCGTAAATCGGTCGAGTTCACGCCTAGAATCCGCGCCAACTCACGGTCAAAGTCATCAACGGCGGCCTGGTAGCCCTGGACCGCGCGACCTACTGCCTCGACCCGCGCCCGAATTTCACTTGACAATCAAATCATCTCCCTCATAGATTACTTGATAATCAAACAATTTACATGGAAGGCACTCTATGACAAAGGCGCTCATCATCGGCGGCGGAATCGCCGGTCCCACGCTTGCAGTTGCTCTGACGCGGGTCGGCTATGACGTTGAGATCTTTGAGGCTCAGCCGGCTGACGCTGTTCAGCGGGGGCATGGTTGAACTTCCAGGCCAACGGCCTCGACGCGCTCCGCGCGATCGGCCTTGGCCACCGCGTCGAGAATCTCGGTTATCCGGTCGAGACCATGAGTTTCGTTAATGGGCGTGGCAAGGACCTCGGCAAGATGCCGATGGCCTTCCAGCGACCTGACGGACTGAGTTCTCGAATGCTTCCCCGCGCCGAACTCTTCTCGTCCTTGACTCAGATGGCCCGTGACCACGGCGTAACAGTGAACCACGAGAAACGTTTATTGGACGTGACTAAGACTCCAGAGGGTGTGGTCGCTCGATTCCAGGACGGCACACAGGCGACGGGCGACATCCTGATCGGCGCGGACGGGGTCCATTCCAAAGTCCGCCAGATCATCGACCCCACCGCGCCAGCCCCGCGGTACGTTCGGGTTCTGAACACCGGCGAATATATCCCTAACCATCAGGTTCCCGCCGATCGCCACGACTTCCGCATGCAGTTCGGTACCAAGGCCTTTTTCGCGTGGATGAACACCGACGACGGAGGGACAATCTGGTTCGCCAACCCGCCTATGAAGCAGGAGCCGGCCAAAGGGGTCCTTTCCAGTATGAGCGATGCCCAGTGGCGCGCTTGGCTGCACGAACTCATGGACGGTGACACCGGCCCTGCCAAGGGCATTATCGACGCTACCCCTGGGCCGATCGACGGCTTCACGACCTACGACATGCCCGTCGTGAAAAAGTGGCACGACGGGGCCCGGATGATCATCATTGGCGACGCGGCCCACGCGACTTCACCCGCGGCCGGGCAGGGCGCCTCGATGGCTTTGGAGGACGCAGTGATCCTCGCCCAGTGCCTTCGCGACTGTCCCACGACGGCATCGGCCTTCGCCACTTTCGAATCACTTCGCCGTGACCGGGTCGAGAAGATCGTGGCTAACGGTCACCGCGCGTCGACGGACAAGGCCGCCGGGCCCATCATGCGGATCATCCGCGATGCGTTCCTCCCCATCAAGTTCCGCGCCGCGATGAAAGACGGCGGCCATGCCATGATGTGGCTCCAAGGCCACCACATCGACTTCGACAAGCGCATAACGCCGGTCGCGTAACCATGTGACTTTGGAAGTCTTATCCCAACGGAGGAACCACTCATGGCGGCCGTCGGGAGCCGACCGCACCTGTGTAAAGTCAGCCAAATCATCGCGACCCGACGGAGCCTGAGAACCAGCTCTGCCTCTGCCGGGAGTGTCACCTCTGGGTTGGCACCCATGAGGTGGAGCTCCACCACGTCCTGCAGTACCTCTAGCGCAACAAGGAGTATCAAAGTCATGCCCATCCCGGACCAGCATCAACGCTTCCTCGACGAAGTCCTCCCTCGCACCCAAAACGACTCCCGGATTGCCGGCGTGGCCGTCGCGGGCTCCATCGCCAACGGTGAACCGGACATCTTCTCCGACATCGATCTGGTAATCGCAGTCTTTGATCAGGTGTTCGACGAGGTCATGGCTGAGCGACTGGACTTGTTGGCGTCCTGGGCGCCGCTCATCGCAGGCTTCTCTGGCGAGCATGTGGGAGAACCCCGAGTGATCATTGCCCTTGCAGGGCCGCCGGTTCTGCACGTGGACTTCAAATTCGTTCGCCTTTCGGACGTGGCCGAGCGCATCGACCACCTGACCGTCCTGTGGGAACGTGGCGACGAGCTGAGCATTGTCCTCACGGAGCACTCGCCCGTTCGGCCAAAGCTGGACCTGCAGTGGATCGAAGATCGCTTCTGGGTCTGGGTGCACTACGGAGCAACCAAGATCGGACGGGGGGAGCTGTACGAGGCAATCGGATTTCTCGGATTCCTCCGCGATGCCGTATTCGGCCCTTTGATCAGCCACATCAATGCTGCTCCGTTGCAGGGAGTGCGCAAGCTCGAATCATTAGACCCGGTAAGGGCTTCCCGACTGCAGTCTACATTGAGTGGTTACTCTCAAAAGGAGACCCTGGCCGCGCTGACCGCATGCGTCGACCTTTACCGTGAATGGCGCGACGAGTCCGGTCTCCCCGTTACCAGGCGGGAGAACGCCGAATCCGCCGCCGTCAGTTACCTCCTTGAGATCGAGCAACTCTGACACCGCGATGCGGCAAATAGCAGACGATGATTCGCAAGATGGGAAGTGTGTAGTGACGGAGAGTGTGATCCGGCAGGCCGGTCTTAACGATGCGACAGCGGTCTTAACGCTGTTCGATGAAGCAGTGGCGTGGATGAACGCGCAGGGCAATACGGAGCAGTGGGGGACAGCGCGCTGGTCCGATCAGCCCGAACGGCAGACTATGGTTCAGAGCTGGTGCGGCACACCGGGCTCCTGGGTAGCCCTAACCCCGGAGGGGCTCATGGGTGGGTTCCTTGTCGTTGGTGGCCCACCGGTGTACGTGCCACCGTCCTCCCGGCCCGGCCCGGAATTGTATGTTGCGGCCCTGGTCGCATCCCGGGCGGAGAACGAACGTGGATACGGGCGAACGCTGTTGGCACACGCGGACGAACTCGCCAAACGTGCCGGCGTCCGCGAGCTCCGGGTGGATTGCTTTGCCGGTCGCGGTGGGCAACTGGTGAGATTCTATGAATCCGCCGGCTACGTCAAGGACGCCACCTTCAGCGTCAAAGACTGGCCAGGTCAGGTTCTTACTCGCACGCTACCCGACAGCCCTACCGTTCAGAACTAGCCGCGTTCAAGGACACCACTCAGGCAGACGGCGCGGGGGTACCTTCGGCGCCGTCTTGCCATACCACGGCGCAGATCCGCCACCCGGACGGAGTCCGCACGAAATGCACTCCTTTTCGTCCCCATCCCGCCGCTGAATGCCCATCGAGGTAACCCGATTTTGAGTAGAGAATCCAACGATGCGCCACATCCCCGAATATCGTCGTCTCGGCCGAGATTTGTTGCTCCGAGAACCCCTGAAGTCGACCGCTGTTCAACAACTCCTCACGCGGCTGAATAAAGCTGTCTACGTCATAGCGATGAACGATGCCGTCGGCCATCGCAACCACTATTGCCTCGGGGAGCATCAGTTCGCGAAGGCTGGTGAGATCTACCCTCCCTGCCTGAGCGGAGGTGAATGCCGAGAAGAAGGCAGCCATGATCGAGTCGAGCTCATTCAGATCCTTCTGCTGTCGGCTGAGACCCTCCAATTCAGGGGTCTGCCACTGGTCCACGCTGGTCACTCCGTCTCTGCCCATGAGGTAATTGGCGGCGTAAGCTGGACGCCGATGTGCTGGTCGGGTGCAGCGTCCTCTGCGTGCCGAAGGATGTCATCAGCGCGCCGTTGACGGTAGCCCGCTCGGGAGGGGAACCACTTGGACTTGACTTCGATGAGTACATCGAGCTCGAACCGGGCTTCCGTTGTGGCCTCGTGGAACCGCATGATCAAATCCCCGCACTGGAGGTCGCCACTGTACGGCTCCCCGGGACAATGTAAGGCCAAAGACGTAGCGTGCGCAGGGATTTCAGCCGGCGCCTCCCGCGTCGGCTGACTAAGAGACGAGGCATGGGAAACATCAATGATCGGCACGGGGGAGCCCTCCTATATCTCGAGATTCGTTTGTGCGCTAGCGAGCCAGTGAGCCGCGGCGGCGGCGATGCTGGCGGGTGGTCCTGAGATATCAAGATCCGTGCCATTCTCATCAGCATCGAGCTGTTCGATGGTGTCGAGCTGTGATTGAAGCAGCGTCACGGGCATGAAGTGTTCAGCCCGGCAGGACATTCTGGCGTGCAACACGTCTCGGCTTCCCGTGAGATGTATGAAGACAGTATCCGGTGCTTCCTGCCTGATGACTCGCGGTATGACCGTTTTAATGCGCTGCACGCGATGACGGCAGGTCCTGGTGCAGTGGCCAAACGGGAGCCGACTTCGCGGAGCCTTGGTCCCCGGTCTGCGTCGGTGAGGGCTTGGCCCGCTGCCATTTTTTCGATGTTGGCTGCCGGGTGAAGGTCATCGCCGTCCAGGAAGTCCGCACCGAGCATTTCTGCAAGCATGTGACCGACGATGCTTTTACCGCTGCCGGAAACTCCCATGGTAACGACGCGGAGTTTTTCCGCCACCGGTGACGTCCGTTCGGTCATCCCGCTGCCTGTACCCATGACGGGCCTGTCTCGCCCTTCGGCTTCCAGCCAAGTTCGAGGGAGATGGACATCGTGGTTGCCAGGAGGTCCGGAACGCTTCGTCGGAGTTCTTCCAGGGCGGTCTTCTCTCGGAAGGTTGTAATTGATATCGCACCTGCAACGCGGTCTGCGTGATCCCATACGGGTGCGGCGATGCAGTTCGAGATGATGTCGAACTCGCCGTTGTCCTCAGCCCAGCCTCGTTCGCGGACAGTTTCAAGGCGCTTCACGAATTCTGTCCTGGAGGTAATGGAATTTGGGGTCCGTTGTTCGAAGGTGGCGGTGTCCAGGATGGATTCGCGGCGTTGGTCGTCGATGAACGCGAGTATGGCTTTGCTGACTCCGGCGGTGTGGATGACTACGAATCCGCCGATTCTGGTGTTCAGGCTGATGGCTTGTTCGGGTTCGACTTTATCCACGTAGACAATGCGGTTGGCTTCCGGGACTGCGAACTGAACGGTGTGACCGAGGTGTTCGCTGAGCCGGACGATGTGGGGGTGAACGACGGAGCGGAGATCGAACTGTTCCAGTGCGGACTGTGCCAGGCCGGCCAGTCTGAAGCCGACGCCGAAATAGCCGCGTTCATCGGTCCGCACGAAGCCCGCTTCGATCATGGTCTGCAGGATTCTGGACGCTGTGGTGCGGTGGACGCCGAGGTCGGCGGCGATGTCCTTCAGGGTCCGCGGATGTTCACTGCAATATTCCAGAATCTGGATTGCGCGGGCTACCGTCTGCGACATGGTTTGCTCGATCCTGTGGTTTTGATGGTCGATTCGTGAATACCGCTCAGCAGCTGATCCGGCCTTCTCAGTTTAGACACCCGGTCAGTGAGCGGCCGTCGTGTCGGGTGGCTTTATCAGGGTGCCGGCGGCACTGGCTGCCGGCACCCTGCCTTTTTCTATTTCATGCCACTCATGGCGACTCCACGGACCAGATAGCGCTGCAGGGTGATGAAAAGCACAATGGTGGGAATCATGCTGATCATGGTTGCTGCGTTGATGAGGTTCCATTGGTTGAACTCGGAACCGGCGAAGTTCACCAGTCCGACGGTGACGGTGTACATGTTCTCGTCCTGGGCGATGAGCATGGGCCACAGGAACGTGTTCCAGGTGAACATGAACTTGATGATGACGAAAACGACAATCGCTGGTGCCACCATGGGGGTGATCACGCGGGTGAGGATCTTCAGCTCTCGCGCGCCGTCCATGCGGGCGGCCTCGACATAGCTGTAGGGGATTCCCTCCATGAACTGCCGCAGCAGATAGACCCCGAGTACCGTAAACAGGTCAGGGAACGCCATGCCGATGTAGGTGTTGTTCAGGCCAGCTCCGGAGACCATGAGGAACATGGGGATCACCAGCGCCTCCTGGGGGACCATAAACAGCGCCAGCACCAGCAGGAAGATTGGCTCCTTGAAACGGAACTGGTAGTAGGCGAAGGCATAGGCGGCCAGCAGGGCTATGGCGAGACTGGTGAGGATTCCGATGCCCGTGACCAGGAACGAGTTGGCCATGTAGCGGCCGAAGTCGTATTGAGCGAAGAGTTGCACGTAGTTGTTGAAGTTGAAGAAGTTCTCAGGAAGCCACGTCACGGGGAGCTGCAGGATCTCGTCCGGCTGCTTCAGTGAGGACAGGGCAACCCAGGCCAGCGGCACCAGCAGGGCGCAGCCACCCAGGATGAGTGCTGTCTTGATCAGTAGCGCGCCCCAGCGGAAGCGGGGACCGCGGCGGATGGCCTGCCGGGCTCTGGTCTTCTCCGGGCGGGTTGTCGTGGTAGTCATTCCGATATGTCCCTTGTGAAGAGTTTCCGGATCAGGCCGGTAACGACGAGCAGGAAAACGAACAGGAAGATGACGTAGACGGCTGCTTCTCCCCACCTGTCGGCGCGGAACGCGAGTTCGTAGATCTCCATCACGATTGAGCGGGTGGAACCAACAGGTCCTCCCTTTGTAGCCACGAACGGCAGCTCGAAAAGCTTGATCGCGTTCATGACTTCCACACTGATGACGAGCACTAGCTGGCGGTTCAACAGCGGCAAGGTGATGGACCAGAACATCCGCAGCGGGCCTGCCCCGTCGATCCGGGCGGCTTCGTAGTAGGAGCGATCGATAGCCTGCAGCCCTGCGAGCAGGATGATCACGTTGAATCCCAGCCGGGCCCACACGTACATGATTGCGAGGGAGGGTATTGCCTGGGATTCGTCGGTCAGCCAGGGCTGGGGACCGATGCCGAAGATTCCGAGGACATCGTTGGCCAAGCCGTACGCGGGGTTGAAGATCCACAGCCAGACGAAGGCGACAGCGGTCAGCGACGCCACGACCGGGGCGAAGTACAGTGCCCGGATGAAACCGGTCACTTTCGTGATGAGAAGGGTGTTAAAGCCCAGCGCGACCACGAGGGAGAGGACCACGCCGATCGGAACCGCCAGCACGGTGAAGTACATGGTGTTTCCGGCGGCATTGAGGAACCGTTCACTGCCGAGGACTTTGACGTAATTCTCAAGTCCGGTGAACTCTTTGCGGCCCACCGCCGACCAGTCAAAGAAGCTGATAAGAATGTTGTAGCCGAGGGGGATGATGAACAGCACCAGGACGAAAAACAGTGCCGGGGCGAGGAAGGTGTAGGCGCGCCGGGTGTGCAGCGAGCTGTTCAGGCCCTTTGGCCTGAGGGTAGGAGCGCTCACCGGCTACCGTCCGCGTTCCAGGAGTTCGTCGATCTGCGAAACGACCCCGTCCAGTGTCTTTTGGACGTCGGCTCCCTGAAGGCACGCCTCGATGGCGCTGCCGACGGTAATGGCAATCTGGTTTGTGTACGGTGCGTTGTATACCGGGCCGGGGCCTTCTACCATTTGCTTTCTTACTGCCTGGTAGTCGGTGCGTGCGGTGACGTAGGGGTCGGAGAAGTTTTCGGTCCATACGGGCAGGTAGCCTTCGAGCTTCGCCAATTCAAGGTCTGTCGAGGAGTTCGAAACGGTTCTCATCCATTCCCAGGCGAGGTCCTTGTTGTTTGAGCGGTCATTGACCATCCATGCCCAGTTGAACAGCAGGGATACCTTGGGGTATCCCTTGGGACCCTCGGGGTAGGGCACCACGGCGAACTTCACGTCCGGGGCGTTTTGTTTCAGCCAGCCCTCGTACCAGCCTTCCCGAAGTGTCATGGAAGACGCGCCTTGGGCGAAGGTGTCATCAGGGCTTCCGAGTTCCAGGCTGGAGACGCGGTCCTTCTTCACCAAGTCCTGCATGAACCGGATGCCGGCCACGGTCCCTTCTCCGTTGAGGTAGCCGTCGGCCGTGGTGTGGTCTTCGGCGTAGAGCCGGCCGCCGAAGGCATGGATGTAGGGCAAGGCCTTATCGGCGATACCTGTCGGGTTTCCGGAGTAACGCAGTGAGAGTCCGTTCCGGACGATCTTCTCGCCGTCTTTCTTGACGAGCTTGGCCGCGTACTGGCGAAGCTCCTCGAAGGATTTAGGCGGCGAATCGGGGTTCAGGCCCGCCGCGGCATAGTGGTCGACGTTGTAGTACAGCTGCATGCCCAGATCGGTGCTCACGGGATACCCGGCCCATTTGCCCTCGACTTTAAAGTTATCCCGGGTGACGCTGTTTAGCTTCTCGTCCCACGACTTCTGAAGGTCGTCCGGGGCCACGGCAGCCACTCCGAGCCCGCCTCCGTAATAGGAGACCTGGCCCATGAAGATGTCCGGTGCCTCCGAGGAGCTGCTGAACCCTGCCGTGTACCGGGCCTCGTACTGTCCGTACGGAATGTCGACATACTCAACTCGGACCTTCGGGTACTTCTCCTTGAAGGCCTGAACCCTGGCGTCATAGAACTTCGTCGTCTTACGCCAATTGTCCTGAGGGTTCCAAACCTTCAACGTGGCCTCGCGGTCACCTGAAGGAGCCTGCGAAGAGCACCCCGCCAACCCTGCCGCCGCCAGCGAGCCGGTGGCAAGCACCAAAAAACTACGTCTGCGCATCACGCGATCTTCCTTGATCTCTTCGTTGTCCTAAAGCACCGTGCAACATATGCACGGCCTGTGCAAGAAACATAAAGCGCCACGTCGGTACTGTCAACGAAAATTTTGAATGTTCCCCGGAGGAGTGCTTGAAGGGGAGATGCAGAGTGCCCACACTTGCACATGCTGTGCATATGTTGCACCATGGTTGCAATGGATTTGATGTGTCGCCACGGACGGGTGCGGCGATAACAATGAATTAAGCCAAAGGAGCCTTGATGAAAACGCTAGTTTCAGCCCGGCAGCGCCCTGCCCAACCCACTTTCGGAGAGCTCGGCGACCGGACCCTGACCAAGGTGCGCCGCCGGATCATCCCGGTGATCTGCCTCCTGTATTTCATCGCATTTCTGGACCGGAACAATGTCGGTTTCGCGAAACTGACGATGAGCGAAGACATCGGCCTGACCGCCACCGCCTACGGCCTTGGCGCCGGCATCTTCTTCATCGGGTATGCCCTGTTCGAGATCCCCAGCAATGGGGGCATGTACAGATTCGGGGCCAGGAAATGGATCGCCCGGATCCTGGTCAGCTGGGGCATCTGCGCCACTGCCATGGCACTGGTTAATGGCGAAACCACCTTTTACATCATCAGATTCCTTCTCGGGGCCGCCGAAGCCGGCTTCTTTCCCGCCGTCGTCTTCTACCTCACGCTGTGGTTCCCCGCTGCACAGCGGGTTACCGTCCTCGGACTGTTCATCCTGGCGCAGCCTGTGTCCAACGCCATCGGCGCCCCCCTCTCGGGTTTGCTCCTAAACCTGGACGGGACGCTGGGCCTGCACGGATGGCAGTGGCTGTACATCATTGAAGGCATCCCCGCCATCGTCTTGGGATTCATGGCCCCACGGCTGCTGACCGACCGCCCAGAAGAGGCCCACTGGCTCAAAACAGACGAACGAAACTGGTTGAGCACAACCATGGCCAACGAACTGGCGGAGAAACAACGCAGCGGCCCGCACAGCTTCTTGGACGGGCTGAAAGACCGCCGCGCCCTCGTGTACGCGTTCCTGAACTTCGGAATGGTTTGCGGTATCTACGGCTTTGGTTTGTGGCTCCCCACCGTGATCGCCGGACTGGGCAAGCTCGATCCCACACAAGTGGGCTTCATCGCCGTCATTCCCTACGCGGCCGCAGCGTTCTTCGTCTTCTACTGGAGCCGCCGCTCAGACAGGACCGGCAAACGTGCAGCCCACGCCAGCATCAGCATGCTCATCGCAGCATTCGGGCTGGCCGGAGCCGCGTTCCTCCTCCCGGTCAACCCTGTCGCAGCACTGGTATTCCTCACGATCGCCGCCATGGGCGTCTTTTCCTCAACCGCCCCGCTCCTGTCCATGCCATCGGCCGCCTTGGGCGGCGCGGCCGCGGCGGCGGGCCTGGCGCTGGTCAACTCCATCGGAAACGTCGGAGGATTCATCGCCCCCTACGCCGTCGGGCTGCTCAACGACGGCACCCACAGCAACCTTGCCGGCCTGCTCTTCCTGGCAGGGTGCCTGGTCATCACCGCCATTGCCACGTTCCTCTATGCACGGAACCGGCCCGAAGGCACAGCCACTCCCAGCGCTGTTGCAGCAGCCGAACTAGCCAATACCAAATAGTCGCAGCCGGAGAACCGGCTGGCATGAAAGGAACAACTCATCGTGTTTGAACAGTCACTGCGTGGAAAGACCGCTCTGGTTACAGGCGGAGGCACCGGCATCGGCCAAGGCATCGCCCTGGCCCTCGCCAAAGCCGGAGCCAGAATCGCCATCACCTACAACAGCCACAAACCCGATCAGGATTTCGCCGATGAAGTGGAACGCCACACGGGACACCCCCTGACGTCCCTGCAGCTGGACGCGACCATCGAAACGGAAGTCCAGAGGACCGTCGAGGTCCTCGGTCGTGACTTTGGACGGCTGGACATTCTGGTAAACAATGTCGGCGGGCTCATCCAGCGTTCTGCCATCGGTGATATGGATTTCAAACTCTGGAAGCAGGTCCTGGCCGTCAATTTGGACAGCACCTTCCTGATGACCCATTTCGCCCTGCCACTGATCAACGGCGGCGGCCGGGTTATCAACGTCGCCTCGTTGGCCGGGCGTAACGGCGGACACGCCGGGGCGACAGCGTACGCCACGTCCAAAGCGGCGATCTTTGGCTTCACCCGCGGGCTGTCAAAGGAACTGGCATCATCCGGAATCACCGTCAATGCCCTGGCCCCTGGCTTCATCGAAGCGACACCCTTCCACGACACCTTCACCACCTCCGAGTCCAAAGCCGCCACGGTCGAGGCAATCCCGCTCGGAAGGGCCGGAGTTCCCGAAGACGTCGCAGGCGCGGCACTATGGCTTGCTTCCGAACACGCACGCTTCGTCACGGGCACCGTTGTGGACATCAACGGCGGGCAGTACTTCGCATGATCACCGGACATCTGACGCATCCACTCATCATCTCCGCGTTGGCCGCCGCCGGCCACGGTGCCACAGTCCTCATCACCGACGGACACTACTCGGCAGCGACCGCAGTCGGCCCAAACGCACAAACCGTATACCTGAACCTAGAGGCAGACTTTCCAACAGTGCCCCAGGTCCTGGCAACCGTCCTGCGCACCGTCCGAGTAGAAAAGCTAACTCGGATAACGCCCGCCGCGGACGCAACGCCATGCCTCGTTCACACAGAAATCGATGACCTAATGCCCGACGGCACCGAAACAGCGTTCGTTGACCGATTCGAATTCTATGACCTCGCCAGGTCGCAGAATCTTGCCTTGTGCGTCGTGACGGGCGATTCACGGCGGTTCGCGAACGCACTACTGACCGTGGGTGTACTCCAAAAGGGCTAAACGCTGAGTGCACGCCTGACGCAAATGACCAGGAATGGTTTCTCCGTTCGGGCAGGCACCAACATTTCCAGGCTCCCGGCCGCACAGTCACGAGCGGCCGGGTGACCTTGCCGGCAACAGGTACGGGCTAGTGTGCGCGCCATGGGTGTTTCCTCTCTGCCAGGAACATCCTCACCGCTGCCTGATGTCGATGTTGAGGCGACGTAAGTGCGAGATTCCTCGGCGTTCAAACGGCGTGCCAGGTCGGTCAACTTCAGGACTTCAAGGCCCAGTCGCGATCGGTCTGGGTTCGGGCCCGGAAGCTCGATCAACACGCCATCCAGGGTTGATCATCATTGAGGTCAGGTGTACCTAGTCAGTCCGTCGGACACAGAGCATGCTGTAGTTGTCCACATATTCCTCGCTGGGTGGTTAAAGAAACAAGGAACACATCATGGATAGCGAGAGACTGGTGTTGAAGGCGGCGAGAGAGCTGTTCAATCCGTGATCCGGGCGCGGTGGACCGATGGGTCAGTCCGGAATATCGACAGTACAGTTCATCTCGTCGAGCACTGGGACCGACATTCCCGATTCGTTGCCCCACGGCAACGGCCTTTTCTAAGGGGACCGGAGATGAGCCCATCTACCTACGCCGGTGCACATTCCTACTCCCGGTGGACAACTGTGGTGTCCGGAACACCTTCTCCGCTGACGGAACATCGCTGCATTACGAAACCCTTGAGAGGCCATCCGCTGGCGCCGAGGAAACCCTACGCTCCACGCCGCAGATGTCGCTCCCGGCATCCACATCATCGGCGGGTTTGAGGCGTCAGGCATGACCGTCTGTCACGCCGTGAATCCCAAAAACAACACCGTCCATGCCTTCCTACCAGACAGGCGCGGACCAGGTCGGCGAACTCCACTCCGCGACACTTGAGCAGGTGTAAATAGGGGCCGACAGGTGAAAAAATGGACGCCACAGCGCAGTTCGCCGACGCGGGCGACACTGCTGATGAGCACTCCCACGACGTCAGCGACGGCCATGCCGACTCCAACTTCACCGCCACACCATCACTGAGCTCCGCGCCCACAATGTCTTCGCCAAAACCCATCAGCTCCCTCATCGCCCAGCGTGCTTGCTAAACCGAGAGTTTATTTAGTCACCGAACAGGGAGGCCGCGGATCTCTTGGAAGTCGTCGTCAAGCTCGTTGTAGCGAGCGGACCATACCTCGGCGTTCTCCTACCAGTATGCGACGCACTTGTAGTGATCCGGGGGCAGCTTGAGCTCGTGACGAAGGTGTCCCCGTATGGCCCGGCTGAGCCGGCCCTCAGTGGCGACCCACACATAAGTGTGGCCGTCGACGTCGAGGCTTCGCAGCACTTCCTGGAGCTGGCTGGGTTTGTGTCCGTTTCCAGTTCCGCACAGCCAGAAGTATTCGATGCCTGCTACGTCGGCGAACAGCTGGTGGTCGGCACTGCGCACTTCCAGCACCAGGACGGTCGGCACCTGTTCGGCGATACGTAGGGCAGCGGGCAAGCCTGGTTCGTCGGCGAGCAGGATCTGGCGCGTCACAGCGTGGGGCCGCTCGTACAGGTTGCGGGGTGGGTTGATGCCCACTACCTGGCCGGGGCGTGCTTGCAACGTCCAAATGGCGGCGATGCCGCCTTCGTGAACCACGAAGTCGATCGTGATCTCGCCTGGCGCGTGCTGGCGGATCGTGTACGTCCGCATGGCCATTTCGCGGTCTCGCCAGGGACCCGGGGGGCAGCGAAAGGACCTCTAGAGGGTCGCCGCAACAACTATTGACAGACTGTGGAGGACAGGTTCTTCGCCGCGGATAAAACGCGCCTCCGAGCTCTAACCTCACAATTCCTAGAACTTGGGCAAGATGAGACCCTAGCCCCGGTTGCGCGGTACGGAATCGGCCGGTTTCGAGCGATTGAGAATTCCTACAACCACGAGACAATAGAGGCATGACAAGCGGCGACTTCGATCTGACGATGGACGAGCTGCGAGCCATCGTGCGGTTCGCTTCCGATTGCGCGCAGAGCTTGCTCCCCGAGTTCGAGGCCAACGCCCCAGAGGACTCACGGCCACGCGACGCACTCAACGCGGCGCGCATGTTTGCCGACGGCGCTGGTCGGACGAATCTTCAGCGAACAGCCGCCTTCGCATCACACCGAGCTGCCAAGAGTGTTTCCGCCGAGACTGCGCAGCTCGCGGCACTTGCCTGCGGCGATGCCGCGGCGGCTGCCTACCTTCACCCGATCGCGAAGGCAACGCAGGTAGGACACATACTCCGCGCCGCCGCGTGCGCTGCGCGAGTAGCCGAGCTGAAACCGGGCATCACAGGTAGCGACAGCATCGGCGTTCTCGCCGGGCGAGCCATCTCCCCTCTGCCCGAGGTTCTTCGTCGATATCCGGCCGCACCACACGGAAACTCGCGACTCTCACAGCTCATGAGCGCACTCGACTCGGCGATCCGGGACCGAAACTGATCCTCCCGAAATCTGGTCTCGACACGCACAGGGTTGGCGGCACGGATCACCACACATTACCGCGCGCGTCCCGGAATCGGCCGATTTGGAACAACGTCCATACCTTCGGAAACCTTGTCAGCGTAACGCCGATAACCGAGGTTCGGTAAGCCTGCTCAGACTAGGTCAAGCGTGTCTTAGGGCATGTCGAGACGGGTTTTGTAGGCGGTGTTTTTGTTGGTGTTCCAGCCGGCGATGATTCCGGCTCCGAGCATTTGGTCGGTAAGTCGTGCGAAGCGGTAGCCGGGGTCGGTTTCGAGGGCTAGTTGCATGTATTGGTGTGCTTTGGATCCTCGGCCTTCCCACCAGTTGATGTAGCCGATCGTGGTGAGGATGGGTGCTGCGTGTTGGGGGCTGGTTCTGGTATAGGCGTGGAGGAGGATTTGCTGTGCCCATTCGACACGGGACCATTTCGGGGCCGTGTGGGTTTGGGCGAAGAGGATGTGTTGGGGTGGTTCGTCGATGCCGGGGATGTCGGCCATGAGCCTGTCGCGGATATGGGGTAACTGGAAGTTTGCGATGAGGGTTGCGCAGTCTTCGTCGGAGGGGAAATCGTTGCTGTCAAGCATGGCTGTCCAGAGCTCGCTGGCTTGTAGCGCTGCCTGGTGCGGGGCCTGGGCGCGAATCGTGTTCATGCGGTTTTCGACGGCGGTGGCGTGGTCTGCTTCTTGGGTCGGCGGTGGAAGGATGATCCGGTTGGTGGGTTCGATGGTGCTGCCGCGGTAGATGAACTCGGCGTTGACGCGGCTGTATTCAGTGGTGCTGATGGGCAGGCTGATGTCTTGTCCGGGCTCGCTGTCGTAGGGGGAGTAGGTTTCGTCGCTGACGAAAATTCCGTCGCGGATGGTGATGCCGTTTTCTGCGAGGACCCCCGTGAGCGCTGCGATGGTGGCAGCGTGAGGCTTGGGCTGGCCTGGTTGGCAGTGCCGGGAGGTGTAGACGGCGAAGACGATGCTTGTCGCGTTGGTGTCGCTGGTGAGGTAGCTGCTGACGGTCCGGGCGTAAGGGAGTTCTGTCCCTGGGTACCGGGGGAGGTCGATGCGGAGGGTGGCTCCGACCTTGCCCTTGTCGAGGGTGATGCAGACCAGGCTTTCCTCGGGCCAGAACCCGAGCGTGTGCCCTATGAAGCTGAGCAGGTCTGCCGGGTCTTTGATGGTGAGCGCATTCATGGTCCTGTTCCTTTGCCCTTGTCTGTTGTGTCTTTGGTCGTTGGCGTTGTGCGTCGTTCCGATAGGTGACCTCTTCGCTGGGTCGGGCTGGAGTGCAGCCAGGCGACCGTGGTAGGGCCGGAAAGTTCGGGAGGAGATAAGCGACGTAGGAGCGCGGAGTGAAGTTTCCGGATGGGCGCCGGCGCGGTAGGGGTTTGGTTGTGCCAAGTGCCTGGCCAGCGATGATCGGGATATCAGAATGACAAACAACGTTGTTGCTTCTGGCTATTCATGGGCAGGCCGATGTGCAGCGCCATGACGGGAGCTGCCTATTCTTCGGCATGTGCCATCGCTTGGTGGGATCCTCGCTCCAGATGGGCCGGGGGGACTGCTCTCAGCCTCGACATAAGCGCCGAGATCGGCATGCTGCGTGTCGGCCGTAGGATCGGTGCAGCCTCGGGCATCGCCTACTTTCCCGCTGCCCTGAAAGCAGTTCCTCTGTGCCGAAGCGCCTAGCGTTTCACTTGACGGATCCGGAAGCCCACGACTCAAACCTCGACGGCGGTTTTCGGATGCGGTCAGCAGGGGCGATGTTGAGAAGTGACCCTGCATTGCCTCGAAAAGCTAAAGATTTCCTAGACAGCTGCACATACCGGGAAGTGTCGTCGATGGATCCCGGAAGCTCGGGATTCGCTTTGTCTCATAAACATGCCTCACCGTGAAACGTCTTAGCTGCGCTAAGTCGGGGGTATTTTCGAGGCAGAATGAGGCGCATGAGATAACTGGGGGACAGGAGGGTCAGCACGGGTCCCAGAACGTACGGCTGCAGTTGGACTCGCTCACCGATGCGGGAGTGCAGCGGCCGGATGTCTTCTTTGATGTGACCTCCGGCAGCAAGAACGCAGGGAAACGGCCGGGTTGAAGAAACTCATTGAGTACGCCCAGGCTGGGGACACCGTGGTGGTGTGGCGGGTCGATCGTTTGGGTGTTCCTTGGTGGATGTTGAACACGGTGAATTTGCTGCGCGGTAGGGGAGTGGAACTCCGCTCGATCTTTGATGGGATCGACCAGGCAACCACTCTGACGCCGGTTCTTCAGCAGATCGCGCTTAGTCTGCGCCGTAGGCGGGACGCTCACGCCTCCCCTCGAGGTGACGACTGTAGGTGCCGAAATCGTTGTTCGCCGCCCTCGCGACCAGACCTCACTGGTCGTTCTTCCGAACACCCATGCCACCTAAGTCCTTGCCCTTCTCGCTGGCCCCAAGGAAACCAGAACCGGCGGCGGACAAGTGTGGCGAGCCGTTCCTGCACCCAGCAGACGCACGCTCTGGAACCTCCTCAACGAATACCGGCGACGGGAATGGGGAGACAGGCAAAAGCCGCTCAGAAGCAACGTATGCGGCTGGTCAAACACTCCAACGATGAGCTGCGGAGACGGGCAGGAATCAGGTGGCCAAGGTGAGTGTCGCCCCTGCGCGGGTGGGTCCAAGCCCCGCTGCGTTAGGGACCCGTGGTTCGGTCCTTCGTTCACGCAACGCGGACACTGGCCTGATCCGTCGGCCATGGGCGGGACCATACGCCGCTGTGCCGGCTGTGGAGGGCGGCCCTTGTCGTTAGGACGATTCCGGAAAGCAGAAGTGTCCATCCCCAGGGACCGAGCTGCGCGAGTTCGTCCGGGACGCCTGTAAGGATGATGCCAGCAAGGATGGGAGGAAGACCCCACGAATCGATTTGCGCGGACTGGTTCTCCACGGTCTTCAGTTGCCGTTGAATTTTGGTGATCTGGCCCGACACGCTGGTCTCCAAGGCGTCGATGCGTAAGGCAAGTCGGGTGTCAGCTGAATCCAGGGTTGTCACGGCGTTTTGGAGGTCCGTGAACAACCGCCTGATCTGATCGTGTAGCCAGTTCAGCTTGTCCTCCGTTGATGCATCGTCGGTCCAGGTCCGGTGTACGGTGGCGGTCAGGTTGCCGCTGCCGCTCAGAGGCGCAACTCCGGACGGCTTCATGATGATGTCAGGGGGTTTGCTCTTGAATAGGCTGATGACCGATCGAAGGGCTGTGGCTACTGCCCGGACGGGCCAAGAGCATGCGATTCGGAGAATGATGCCTTGGGTTCCGCGGGGAGCCACAATGACGGCTCCCGCAACCGCCATTGAAACACCGAACCATTTGTTGCTGCTTGATAGGAGCAAATGGTTGTTCCAGAAGTGCTCCAGGAGCCATTGACCAGCCATTGGCTCAGTGTCCCAAAGGAGAAGGACTCTAGCCAGAGCACAGAGCACAGAGCACAGGGCCCCGACCCCCTTTCTGCAATCATTTGCTACCAAGGGCTGAGTATGGACAGCCATCAAGCTCGCGCTACAAGGGGCAGGACTGGCGTGAAATCGGGGCCGTGTTCGGCATGGGCTGAGTGGAGGCCATAAAAGCATTTCCGGAAGCCAGAAGATGGTCGTGGCCGAACAACAGGAGGGCACCGAGTCAGTTGCTACTGAATCGGTGCCCTCCTGTCAAGATCGGCGAAACCTCTACTGCTCCACCTTGGATTTGCTAAGAAGGTCATCGTTGATCCATTTACGGATTAGAACGATGTCGAGGGCAATACTGGCGACCACTACGACGAAGAACAGCCAAAGCGGCATGCTCCAGAAGATGACTGCCAGGATCAGCAGGACGATGATGACGGCAGAGATGTATCCGTACAGTCGACGTCCGTTTGTTGCTTGGCGGGCCTCCGCGGACTCGCGAAGATAGTTCAGCAATTTAGATCTCCAATTTATTGGCAGTAGCCGCCAGTGTAACGGAATGCCATTACACCGATTGGAGCAGGAGCCAGCATCACGCACTCACCCCGCGCATTCGCAATGGCGGCTTGGGCCGCAATCTGGACTGCCGAGATGGAGCAGGCCGCGAGACCGATCGGAAGGCCCGCTGCGATTTTTCCGCAGACTGCGAGGACGCCACCGGTGACTCTGGCAACGCTGGTTTCAGATTTGTTGAAGCGTACAACAGGGAAAGGACCGTTCCAGCCGAACTGCGGATCAGCAACGATCGGGTAAGTAGATACCGGCAACCGTCGCCAGCAGTCATCACCCTGATCGAGACCGTCCCGCACCAAAGGTACAAGATCCGTACTCCTGCATGATTGTTCACGCTCATCGCGCAGCTTTCGTTCGTCAATATCGCGAAGGAGAGCGCTACGGGAGTGGGAAAGGATTGACCTTACTGATTGCCCGAAGGCGGAGCACCCCTCACCGCTTTGATGCCAGCCCTTCAACCATTGCAACTAACCCGAACTCGAAATCTAGGTCTTGATCGACACGTTCAGATCCGTTGTCGAGCACTGTTTGTTCTTCCAGCACGAAACCGACCGTGTAGCGACTGATAGCCATAAGAGCTCGGACCGCAGAATCCTCAGCAAATCCTTCGGACACAAGAAACTCGATCTGCCGTTCAGGGGCATCCGAGCCCGCGGGCATCTGGTCGCTCTTTTGCCGGTGAAATTCTGCGTGCAGCCGTGCCCCGTCCCGGACTGCCAGAAGCGCCGTCCGGAAGCTCCGCGCGTTGCGCAGGAGGAAGGCATCCCAGCGCTCCCCCGATTCTGGGAGTGACGCGTGATGCTCGCGATTAAGCACATCAGCTGCGAGCGTTCCGAGCAGGTCGGCCTTTGTCCGAAAATGCCAGTAGAGCGCTGGCTGCTGCACCTGCAGGTGAGCAGCCAGCGCCCGTGTGGTGAAACCGTCGATCCCCGTGTTGTTGAGCACATGCCTCGCCCCACGCAAGACTGCTGCACGATCGAGTCGCGCCTGTTTCGGGGCCATGCTTGCACTTTATCATCGATAAATTTATCGTTGATAAAGTGTTATCTCCCACTCCCACTCGAGGGTCGTTGACCACGGTCCTCATCACTGCCAGCCTCGATGCCGCCGGAATGGGTCTGGTGATGCCGATCCTCCCCGCGCTGCTCGACAATGCAGGCGTCCCCGCTGAGGCGGTTCCGCTGAACGTCGGTGTACTGATCGCGCTCTACGCGATAATGCAGTTCGTCTTTGCCCCCTTATTGGGAAGGCTGTCGGACCGGTTCGGCCGTCGACGGGTGCTGCTCGTTTCCCTAGCCGGCGCAACCGTCGACTATCTCGTGCTCGCCGCGACCTCCACGCTGTGGGTGTTCTATATCGCCCGTGCAGTCGCTGGGATAACCGGGGCGACCAATGCGGTTACCGCCACCGTGATCACCGATATCACGCCACCCCACCAGCGCGCCAAGCGTTTCGGTTTGCTCAGCGCCTGCTATGGCGGCGGAATGATCGCGGGGCCAGCCCTGGGCGGACTGTTCGGTGGGATCTCGCCACATCTGCCGTTTTTTCTCGCTGCCCTTCTCTCAGCGAGCAATCTGGTACTCAGCTTTATCCTGTTGCGCGAGACCCGCCCCGATTCACCTGCGAGCTCTGAGTCGCTCGCTCAGCATCGTGGTCGTCCCGGCCTCAGCGCTATCCCTGGGATTGCCCTCCTACTGGTCGCGTTCGGTCTTGTTCAATTCATTGGGCAGGCTCCAGGTGCAACCTGGGTGCTGTTTACTGAACACCGCCTCGACTGGAGTCCCGTCGAGGTCGGAATCTCCCTTTCCGTCTTCGGGATCGTTCAGGTTCTCGTGCAGGCCCTTCTTACTGGCCGCATCGTGGAGCGGATCGGTGAAGCGAAAGCAGCCGTCATCGGGTTCGTTGGCGACGCCTTGGGTCTCGTAGGCCTGGCGATAGTTACCGACGCTTGGGCCATGGCGCCTATCTTGGCGGCACTGGGGATCGGTGGCATCGGCCTCCCCGTCTTGCAGACGCTTCTCTCCCAGCGCGTCGATGAACAGCACCAGGGGCGTCTTCAGGGTGTGCTTGCCAGCATCAACAGCATCACATCTATCTTCGGGCCGGTTGCTTTCACGACAATCTTCGCGCTCACTTACCTCAGCGCCGACGGTATCCTCTGGCTCTGCGCCGCAGCACTCTACGTGCCCTGCGCGGTTCTCGTCATGCGTGGTACAGCAGCGCCCCGGAAGTCCGACTCACGGGCGGGCGGCGACTCGATGTGAGTTGTGAGACGTGAGCACGAGCAACACGACTGCGAGTACTGCGAGCACAGCACCGCTGAGGAACATCCATTCGGGTTCGGCGGCTCCGGCAATTCCGCCGACGGCGGTGCCGAGGCTGATGCCCAGGTAGAGAGCGGATGAGTTGAGCGCGATAACCAGAGGCGCGTGTTCAGGCGCTGCTTCGATGAGGCGATATTGCTGGGGAGGGGTCTGGCACCAACTACTGGCACCCCAGGCCAAAGTGAGCGCCCCGACGGCGATCGGAACAGCCATTGTCGAGAGCGCGAGGCCGGTGAGCGCCGCGAGAGTGACGGCCATCATGATGTACCCGACGACGAGTACCGGCACGCCGCCGAATCGGTCGGTGAGCTTGCCGGAGATCTGCGCCCCGAGAATCGCTCCGATGCCGTAGATGAACAGCATCCACTGGACGCTCTCCTGGCCGATACCCACGGCCGCGAATGCCGGGATAGCATACGCGGCGGCCATACCCAGGATGGTGATCCTGGACGAACACGGTGTCCGCCCGGAACTGCGCACTGACCCTGAAATCCAGGCCGTCGCCTACGGGGTGGCGTTTCTGAACTACCCGGCCACCCCGTCGGAGAAACGGTTCCACGACGCCTCTACCGTCTTCTGCGACGAGGAGGACGAAAGCAGATACGAGGTCAGCAATCGCATTCTCCTTGAAGAGCAGCTCACCGACAGGCTGAGCGTCCGCGTAGCCGAACTCGCCTAGCCGGACGATCATGAACTACGCGTTGAACGAGGATACAGGGGAGCATAGATAAGCTCGCCCCATGAAAGTTTTCCTCAGCTGGTCAAAAGAGCTCAGTCTCGAAGTCGCTACGTCCTTCAGCGAATGGCTCCCCACCGTTATCCAAGAGTGCAGTGAACCGTTCATATCAGTGGAGATAGACAAGGGGGAACCCTGGTTTGAGATGATCCGAGCCGCCCTGACGGAGACCCATATAGGCCTTGTTTTCATTACGCCTGAAAATGCAAACGAGACATGGCTGAACTTTGAAGCAGGAGCACTCCTTAACAAGTTCGGAAAATCCGGGGTTTGCCCGGTTCTTGTTGGGATGAAGAAGAGCGACTACACAGGCCCAATGAAACAGCTACAACTCACAGAGATCGACTCAGAGGGTGATGTGCGGGGTTTGTTGGCGACGATCAACAAGAAATGCACCACACCACTAGCTCCGCAAGTGCTTGAGAAGATAGTTGATAAGTTCTGGCCCGAGTTGCAGCAGAGCATTCACAAATCGATCACTGAATCACGAGCGAAGAAGCCTCCCGTTGCGGCACGTGCGCTGGAGGACAAGGTTGATGAGATCCTGAACCTCACGCGCAGCCTAGTAAGTAGCGATGCCTCCACATTGTCACCGGCTGAGATTTACAGACTGACGAAGGGCCGTAGTTTTGACTGGTTGAGGCCTGAACGGCCTCTTTACGAGAAGCTTCTGGAGTCGATGATGCGCGAGGACCAGGGCCGGAAACGTATTGATGAGTTCGCGGTTACCCTAGAAAACCGCCTTGAGCGATTCGAGAAAGAGTTCGGATCGTTGCAGGCTATCCGCAAGTCAGATGGGGAAACGGGAAGAATCGTGGACTTTGCCAAGAAGGCCGGCGAACTCTACTGGGTGAAGTTCGAGGACAGGGAGGGAAACGTCGAGCGCTATACGCCAGATGAGATCGAACCGTTTGAGGGTTGATCTGTGACACGCGCGGAATCAGTCGTATGCGTGCATTTGGTCAGAGTGGCCGGCGCAGCTGGGCCCCGTTATGTGCGCGACTCGTTAAATACCTTTCGCCAAACCACCGCTGCGGCTAGGGCATTGAGGCAGGCGATGAATAGATTGATTATGGCAGTTTGTTTTGGGACCGGGTTTGCAGCTTATTTGGGCCCCACTTCACGGCTCGCCGGTTGATGAATCGCAGGTTCAGTTGAGCCCACCCCACCATTGGTTCCATCAGAGTGTTTTTCCAACAGTGGAAGGCTGAAATGCCCGATGACCGGCGGAGTTCTGCAACTCGTCGACCGCTTACAGTCATCTCATCAGTGGATCCTTTGATAAGAACCGCTGGGGCTGGGACTGGGGCTAGTTGAGGATTCAGCTTCCGGATTTTCGACACGTTGCTTGTCCCCACAATGTGTCTCACTAAGGCACTTTCAACGTCACTCGTACTTGTCCTTTGATAAGACCCGGAGAAGTGATGGCACGCCTTGGATACGCCCGTGTCAGCCTGGCTGACCAAAACACCGATTTGCAGATCCGGGAACTGGAAGCAGCTGGGTGAGGGCGAATCTATAAAGACCAAGGGATCAGCGGGACGCGGGTAAGTCGACCGGAGTTGGACCGGATGCTGGACCGTCTCGTTCTAAGGGATGAGGTCGTGGTGTGGCTGTTGGAATGGTTGGGACGCAACACTCGCCACCTGCTCGAACTCTTGGATGATTTCAAGGTGCGTGGCATCAAGTTCCGTTCCCTAAGGGACGGCATCGCCACTGACCCGGCCAGCGAAGTCGGGGGAGCGATGGCCAGGCTATGGTCACCATCATTTCTGCGTTCGCCCAGCTTGAACGGGACCAGCTTTCCAAGCGCACCAAGGCTGGCATAGCGGCTGCAGCTGCCAACGGAAGGGATGCAGCAGGACGCTGGGAGGCCAGTCGCGCCACTGTCTACCGATATCTAGGCCTGGACTCCTGAACCAGAGGCATCTGTCCCGGAAGTTCTCTTTGTGACTGCTGACCACGGCAGATGATTTGGGACAACATCTGGGACGGAAATATTACGCGGAGGTCGGGCAGCAGATGGCACAGCCGGTCGCCATCGGAAGGCGATCATCCAAGGGGGAGTGTCCCAGTTCTAAGGAAATGGGCCATCGCAATCGAGCTGCCAACCGGCTTCGTAGGACGCCACTTCTTAGGCCCGGTGGGCTAAGCGACCGGCTAGTTTGAGCAGTACAGGTGTGTGCTGACCGGAATGCGATGCTGCGTCGGGCATGCTTGAATCGTCACGTATCTACCGATTCAGCAGGGCCGCATCAAAGGCGATCCTCAAGTGAGGATTACTAATGCAGCAGAAAGTCTCGTCGTCGATTCCCGTGGCACAGCCGGAGGCGTTAGCGATGCCAAGGAACTTGCGCATCAGCAAGGTGAGCGTAAGGAACTTCAGGCTCTTGCGCAAAGTCGACATCGCTCTCAGCGAGAGCGCGACTGTGCTTGTAGGGCGGAACAACACAGGGAAGACATCGTTGGCGGAGGTTGTTGCACGCTTCTTCCAGCCAGCAGCCCTGAAACTTGCTCTTGCTGATTTCTCGTCTGAGACCTATGGCCAGTTTCGTCGTGCGTGCGAGTTGTATCTCGGCCACGACGAAGACGCAGCCAGGGAAGCCCTGCCGGAAATTACAATGACGCTCGCTATCGCATACGATCAGGATCTTCCCGAGTATGGGCCGTTGTCTGCTCTCATAGTGGATCTGGATCCCGACTGCTATGAAGCTAAGGTCCAGTTCACGTATGCACTCGAAGGCGGCATGCTGACGGATCTCTTCGAGGGGATCTCGTTAGATTCGGAAACCGAAGCAACACCTAGCACCAAAGCAGTTCTGGACATCATCGGCGACCGAATCCCAGAGTTGTTTAGGCGCACGATAACGGCGGTAGACCCGAATGATCCGTTGAACACGAGAGAGGTCACGCTCGACGCTGTCCGCAAGCTGATCACGGTCGACTTCTTGCAGGCCCAGCGGGGTCTGGACGACGAAAAGGAACGGCCCAAGGATCTCATCGGACGTATTTTTCAATCATTGTTTACTGCTGCGTCGAACGCGGATGATGACAGTGCTCAGCGGAAGACTGCTGACGATCTTGCAAAGGCAATCGAAGGTATCGAATTTGATCTCGGGGCTCAGGTCCGTCTCATGGTTGACGGCGTCATCCCGGCCCTTGAACGGTTTGGATATCCGGGCCTGAACGCTCAGGAGCTTGAAACAAAGACGAAGCTCGACATCGAACGATTGCTCTCGAACTACACGAGCGTCCACTACCGAGGGGTAGCAGGAGTTTCGCTCCCCGAGTCATATAGCGGCCTTGGATCACGGAACCTGATCCTGATCTTGCTCACCCTGCTGAGCTATTACAGAGAGTATGCGGCGAGAGGCAACGTTCCTGGAGTACACCTCGTGTTCCTTGAGGAACCTGAAGCTCACCTGCATCCGCAGATGCAGGAGGTCTTCATTGAACAATTGGCCAGTCTTGCGGAACTCTTTCCAAAGATTGACGGGAGTAGTTTGAATTGGTCATCTCAGTTCCTCGTATCGACTCATTCTTCCCACGTTGCTAACCGAGCTTCGTTTTCCGCAATTCGGTACTTCCGCTTGGCTTGTGCCGATGCTAATGAAGAAGGTAACCACGCGGACGTTCTGGACCTAAGCAGCGCTGAGAACATCGATGACAAATTCTTGCACCAGTACCTGACGCTCACGCGCTCAGATCTGTTCTTCGCAGACAAAGCGATACTGGTGGAAGGAACCAGCGAGCGTCTGATCATTCCGAAGGCAATCGAGAAGAGTGCAGCGAAACTTTCCAGCCAGTACGTCACCTTGTTGGAAGTCGGCGGCGCCTACGCACACAAATTTTTCCCTCTGCTTGACTTTCTCGGTCTCCCTAGCCTGATCATTACTGATATCGACACAATGGGCGTTCAGGTTGAAGGCAAGAGGCCTTCAGCAACCGTTGTGAGCTCTGGTGATCGGACAAGTAACGCCACCATTACCACCTGGTTCTCCAACCCGAAGGTCGCCCCTAGTGAACTTCTTAAGGGGGCGGATACGGATGTTGTCATACGAGGGAATCGATATCTCGCATACCAAGTACCTGAAGCATTGAACCAAGCGTGCGGCAGGTCCTTCGAAGACGCCTTCATCCTGGCGAATCCGGCACTTTTCGACGATTTTGCTCTGACTGGGGACGCAGCGACCGATGAAGAGGCGGCGATGACGGAAGCGAAGACGCATAAGAAGAGCGATTTTGCATTGCATTTTTCCATCCACGAGACCGAATGGGCGACGCCCCGATACATCCAACGAGGGCTAGATTGGCTCCTGCGCTTCCCTCAGCCGCAGGACGCCGAGGATGGGACCGAAGATAAAGGGACGGTGGTCGTCAAGTGAATTCGCCAGCTGTTAAGCCGAGCGCGACTGCCGAGCAGGAGAGCGAGTCTGCGCTGAAGTCCGTCTTCGCCGCGTTGGAAGCTCAGGCGAACTTCAAGCTCGAAGCAGGAGCGGGTGCGGGAAAGACGTACTCCCTCATCAAGGCCCTCCAACACGTTCTCACGGAGCGGTCTACATACCTTCCTAGAGACGATCAGCAGATCGCCTGCCTTACCTACACCAATGTAGCTAGGGACGAAATTGTCAGCCGAACGGATGCAAGCCCGTTCGTATTCGCAGATACTCTTCACGGATTCCTGTGGGAGATGATTAGGCCCTATCAGAAGGCCTTGGCGCATGCCATCGTTATGGACCCCAAGTGGCAGGGCACGCTCGATGGACGTACAACTCTTCATGGGGTGCAGCTCGATTACGACCTAGGCATCCGGGGGATAAGCGGAGATGTTGCATCACTCCACCACGACGATGTACCGGCCATAGCAATTGAGCTGTTTAAGAACCAAAAATTCCGCGCGCTGATCGCTGACCGGTTCCCGATCGTCTTTATCGACGAGTATCAGGACACGCCTCACGGCCTAGTTGAAGCGATGCTGTCAGGGCACGGAAAAGACCCACGGACATCTGTATACGGTTTTTTTGGAGACCACTGGCAACAAATCTATGACAGAACCTGTGGATCAATCGAACATCCCACTCTGACCGCCATCCCAAAAAATGCCAATTTTCGATCCGACACAACCATCGTTGACTTCCTGAACCAGCTTCGGCCAGAGCTGCAGCAGGCGCCTGCCCATGGTGCGGAAAAGGGGACAATTACGATTTACCACACAAACGGGTGGCCAGGGGTGCGTCTGGGCAACAACTGGAAAGGACAGATCTCACACAGTGCAAGTCGCAAGGCTTTGGAATGGGCTATCGAAGACGCTCAAGAACGGCGTTGGGATGGAGCTGCCACCGAGGTCAAGACCCTCATGCTCACTCACACCGCAATTGCCAATGAGCTCGGGTATGAATCCCTACCCTCCATCTTCAAATATAGCGATGCGTTCATTCGCAAGGGTGACCCGGTCATTGCGTACCTGCTCGATATCGTCGAGCCGGCCGCTGAGGCTTTCCGCGCACACAAATACGGTGACCTTTTCAATGTGCTCGGGCGTACGCGGCCACATCTCAGAACGCCCAGGGACAAGGCTCAGTGGAGTAACCTCTTTGGGGTCCTCGACGCGCTGAGAACCAGCGGGACCGTTGGCGAAGTACTCGACCACCTCCACAGACAGGCGCTGTTCTCGATACCGAGCAGAGTCCAACGCCGCCAGGCCGACCTCGATGAGGCAACCTCGGCACTCGACCCGGAGACACCACTATCCGAACCCCGGCGCTTAGTGGAGTATCAGAAGTTGAGAAGTGTTCCCTACCGGGAAATTCAAGCCTTGGCCGCATACGTCGATGACAAGACAGTGTTCTCGACGAAACATAACGTCAAAGGTGCCGAGTTCGACAACGTGGTGGTCCTGCTTGGACGAGGCTGGTCGGCATACGACTTCGCAAAAATGCTGGAAAACTACCGGCGACGAAACTACCTCAACGCCACGGAACGGAAGAGCTTCGAACGCTCCAGAAACCTTTTCTATGTTGCCGCCTCACGCGCCAAACACAACCTCGCGCTCGTCTTTACCCAGAAACTCGAGCAGGACGCGCTCACCGCCTTGACGACGTGGGTCGGGGATTCAAATATTGTTCCGATCGATTTTGCCGATGAGGAAGCCACAGCTGTTTCGTCTCTCTAGATTCTCTAGATATTGCGTCGAAGGGCCGTCATGCATGTCCGCTGCATTCTCGACGTGATGGCTCGTAGGTTTTGGTCATGAGCAACTTGATTCCCACACTCAGTGCCATGACCGTCTTCGAAGGCAACGGCTCCGTCCTCGTCAGATACGACCTGAGCAGGCCGGTGCCCTCAGACAACGTGTTCATGGTCGGTGTCCAAGGCAAAAGCAGGGACGGTGAGGTTCCACGCCAATTCGGAATCAAGTTCATGGACGGCGACAGCACTGGCTATTTTGTCTTCGACCACAACGCGGTGAAGCAGGAAAACTTCGATTACATCGCAGCGACGGAAGACCCCCGTCAGCTCCTTACCCCCCTACCCGTCTGGTCCTTTCGGTGAATTCGGCGACATGCCACAACTTTAGTCCTGAAGATCTGGAACTGCTTCATGCACTGCAGATCGCGCCCCGTGCACCGTGGGCGTCTATCGCGCCGGTCCTCGGCAGACATCCAGCCACGCTCGCGTCCCGATGGTCCCGCCTCACCGAGACCGGCAGCGCATGGGTGACTGCGGCCCTCAGCGGCCGCCCGGAGCAAACCTGTCTCGCCTTCATCGACGTCGAGTGTTCGCCGAGCACGACGGCGACGGCGATCGAGACATTTTGCCAAGACACGCGGGTGAGCAGCGTCATCGAAACTTCGGACTCTTGGAAGCTCCAACTCACGGTCGTCACCCTCGAATGGCTGGAGCTCGTCCGCTCCGTGCTGCCATGGATCCAATCGGTCCCGGGTGTGCTGCGGACGAGGCTGCGTGTCACCACCGCGATGCACATCCGCGGCGGTCACCTACGGCTAGACGTACTCGACCGGGCTCAGGCGGCAGAGCTCGCTCAGCTCAGGACGACCGTAGACCGTCCAGCTGCGATCACGCCGACGGATCTCCCGACCATCCTCAAGATCCTCGCCCATGATGGCCGCGCGACGGCGCGGGAGATCGCAGAGGCAACGGGTATGCATCCAACGACAGCGGGACGTCACCTCACGGCTGTGGTCCGGATGGGCCTCGTCGACTTCCGCTGCGAGGTCGCCCAGGCTCTGGTGGGATACCCCATCAGCTGCCAGTGGTACGTGCGGGCTTCGCCCGCGGCCATCCCACAAGCCCTCGCGTTCCTCAACGCACAAAGGACGCTGCGCTTCTGCGCCGAGGTCAGCGGCGATGCGAACCTCACGTTCATGCTCTACCTGCAAAGACCAGCAGACATCGCCGATCTCGAGGCACGCCTCCTCCGGAGCGTGCCGGAACTGACGGTCATGGACTCGGCCCTCGTGGTGCGGACGCACAAGATGATCGGCTGGCGGATCCGCGAAGACTCGTCCACGGGCGGCCCGGTAGTGGGTCCCACGCCGGATGCATTCACGGCGGTAGGGAGCTAGCGGCACGGCTCGTAAAGAAATGGAATATCCAACGCTAAGGACAGGATTCGTCAGGGGACGGGAGTTTACACAGTTACTCCACTCCATTTCTTTGAACACCAATAACGGACGTTCCGTCTTGTCTGGCCGGAAGGTCTTGGTCATGTTCTCCGCCGCCGTCTCGGCCATGTACTTGATGAAGGAGGTGCGCCCACTATGTCGAGTCATTCAGCGTTATGGCGGGTGGCATGCGGTCGCGTTTTGGGTTGTCCTAATGGCCGGCGCGAGTCAGGCCTTGGAGGTCGGGGCCTCATCCTGACGGGATGCTTCACGCGGACCGAGCGGTGCTATCCAGTAAGCAATTTGCAGAGGCGTCAGCGCCGATTTTCCGACGCAGGCTATGAGTGCGCAAGACGCGTCAAGTCCTCGCTTCTTGGTGTTCGATCGAGCAAAAAGCAGTGTGGACAATGTCCACACTTCCCACCCCGGACTGGCCCGTACAACCACCGGACTGCCCCGGATTCCGCATCTTTCCGCCACTTCCCAGTGTTCCCAAGGCCTGGAATCCCGTTCGAGTCCCACCTCGGGCACGGCATACCCCCTCGTCAGAGGGGGTTTTTGCTTTAACGTGTGTACATTCTGGTTGGTCAGGTCCCTCTGACACTGGCCGCGGGGTGTGCCTGGCGCCGCGGTCGCTATTTGGTTGTGGGGGAGCGGGATCAGGGTCGTGGCTGGCGGCCCTCCGCGTGGTCTCAACTGGGGTTATGCGGTCCTCTCTTGGTTCGTCCGGTAGGTCGTGGTTGGCCTACGCGTCTTCATGGGTACGGATGCTGAGCACGACATGACTTCGGGAACTTGCAATAAATATCCTGACTTCGGTTCGTTCCTGGAGAGAGGAGACGTGGCTGGCGGCTGCTTTGTCAGGCCAAAAGGGGTGTGGACATTGTCCACACTTAAATCTTCTTTATCGTGACTGCTTGCGGCCATTGGCTCTTCCCTCCTCGGGCCTTCATCTACTCATGCATGTGAGCAGCAGTAGCGACATGACGCGGATCCGGAAGCGCTCTACATGTGCAGGTTCATTCCGAAGTGAGAGTTCGGCGGCCACGGTCGGCCGAGTGCTATCAAATGGGTCCTGGCCGTGTCATCGAAGCGCATTGCGAAATCAAGCGAGACGCGGGCCCGACGCAGATGACCGCTCCCAGTGGTGCCTCAGGAACATTGCAGTTCACGCGAATGTCGGCTTAGCACGTCGACGCGGACCAGTCTGCCGATAAGCGCCCATATGTCGTCTTCGCTTTCGGCCTGCGCTTGCGCGCACTTACAGTCTGAGCCCGTGCCCGAATCGGAACAGCGGGTTTGCCGTGTCGAAGGGTAGGTCGGGGCGGGACGCCTTCACGGCGGCCATCGATCGAGGCAGGTCGAAGGGAAACCGTCCTTTCGGTTCGGCGGCGCCGGTGAGAACATCGAGCAATGCTATGGCGCTTGCCCCCCAATTCACGGTAACGGCCGCGGCCTCGACGATAGTCTCGAGAATAGCGGGCCGGTCCATCAAGACGTCGACGAAGGTCGGCACGCTGCTGGCGACCTGACGCACGTCGTCCAGCACTTCGGCGGGGAAGTTGAGCGATCCCGCATGGAAGAAGTCTCGAAGGCCGTCGCGCGCCGTTCGAACGGGGCGGTTAGCCTTAGGATGGCGAAGTCGGCTTGGACTGGTGTCGATACGATTTGGCCGAACTGCGCTGCGACATCCGGGGCCATGCCTTCTACGTATAGTTTTAGGCCACGCGGCAGGGGTAGGGAACGGTACCGCCGGCAACCATTCAAGTGAGAGCTTGAATGCAGCGTTGTCCCACTTCCAAGGAACGTACCCGTGTAGCTTGTGGGGCCCCTTCACCGCACACTAGACCGCGGCACCCGACCTCTCGCTGCGCGCTCAGTAAGCTAGAGGGACGACGGATTGGGGGACATTGTGGACGAATATGTGTCGAATCGACGGCGGATCGTCCGAGATTTCTGGCTTCGCATAACGATTC
Source organism: Paenarthrobacter sp. TE3676 (assembly GCF_056279165.1). Classification (NCBI taxonomy): domain Bacteria; kingdom Bacillati; phylum Actinomycetota; class Actinomycetes; order Micrococcales; family Micrococcaceae; genus Paenarthrobacter; species Paenarthrobacter sp. TE3676. The sequence goes on along the minus strand of NZ_JBWBQU010000004.1, from coordinate 350,943 downwards.
CCGCCGTGCTCTTCGCGGGGCTGCTCGTCCTTCTCCTCACCTCTATGCCACCTAATGCGCTTCCGCCTGCACTGTTGATCACCGGGGCTGCGCTTGTGATCGGCGGTGCCATCGGATTCTTCACGGGCATTCACGGGCCGCACTGGCCGATCTACGCTCTGATCTTCGCTGGATTGGCTGTAATTCTCCTGCTGCCCCATCGCTGGCAGGGGCTCACCTTCGTGCCCATCCCAACATCGGCGGCCGGGTACGCGATGGGCAAGGAAGTCGCGTTCTTCCGGTCAAACCTTCGGCAGCCGGTTTCGCCGGCCACAAACTGACATCCACTCACCACTTGCTTCACCGCATTCCAACTGTTTAACGAGAAAGCAGGCACTTTGCCAACCCACGAGAACCCACGCGACCCAGGCAGCGTCACTGCGCCTCCTGTCGCTCTGGCGACACTGATCCAAAAAGAGAAGCCGCGCCCGCCCCGGTTAATTCGGTTGTTGAGGCTCTCGCTCCTGCTCTCCTACCTACTGCCCCCGCTCTGCCTGTTGGCGGGCGCAGCGTCGGGTAACTACCCCGGTTACATCATCGTCATATTTATCCAATATGTGCTTCCGTTCATGCTCCTGATCTCGTTGATCTACCTGGTCGTCTGGCTGACGACACGGAGCAGCTACCGGTTCGGTAGTCTCTGGACCACAACCATCATCGTCATCATGTCGGCCCTGCAGCTGATGGTCGTTGCCCTCATAGGGTTCCTCCTGTACCAGCTCTCGACCTACAACAACCCGTATGGATAGCAGGCAGTCTTCACCCAAAGAGCGCCAGCGTCTCGAGTGACGGCTGCGGGTTTCAGTTCACAAAAGAAGCCCTTCCCGGGTCAGTAGGGAAGGGCTTTCTTATTAGTAACCAGGCCCCACTGCCGTCCCCCTGACAGATCCCCTTGCCGGCTGCATCAAGCTTCAAATAGCGCTCTGAGTAAGCCGCCATTTATCGCAAAGTCACAGAGCTACAACTAGAAGCACAGGCTGACTATCAATCCACAATGGGGGAGCGCCCCGTGGCTTCAAGTGTCCAAGTTCCAAGGAAGTGAAACGACGATTGGTTGCAGCCATGACTCCAGCACCTTCTCCGCTACCGATTGCGGCCGAGATTCTTACGACCTCACTCTGTTTCGGCGCACAGGTGTCAGGTAGGGCTATCGCCTCTGCCACGAGCGAGTTGCCTTCGTTGGGCGCTTTTGCGAGACTGTAACCCTCTATTCCCCAGTGTTAGGCCGATGTTTTGACGGGCATTACAGGTTTCACGACGCCAACCGTGCGCTGACCTTGCCCTGATGCCCGTTATGGGCCGGTGATACAGCGCATTCGCTGAAACCACTGGAGCCTTCGGAGCATCATGTCTACAACAAAAAACCCGTCCATCACCCTGACCGACGTGCGCCTTCAGTGGCCCGACGGTACCACTGCCCTTGCCGGGATCTCCGGAACTTTCGGACCGGGCCGTACAGGCCTTGTGGGGTCCAACGGTGCCGGAAAATCAACCTTGCTGCGCCTCATTGCCGGGAGCCTAGCCCTGACAAGTGGCCGTATCACGACCAACGGTGACGTCGGATACCTCCCGCAGACACTCACCCTCGCTACTGACTCAACGGTGGCGGACCTGCTCGGCATCGGCCATAAGTTGAAAGCACTGCGGGCCATCGAGGCCGGCGACGCTTCCGTGGAGAACTTCGATGCGGTGGGCGATGACTGGGACGTCGAAACCCGTGCGGATGAATCCCTGTGCCACATAGGCCTTTCAGGTGCGGACCTGGACCGGAACGTTGGCGAGATATCGGGAGGCGAAGCGATGCTTGTTGCCATCACGGGGCTCCGGCTCCAGAGGCCAGCAATCACGCTTTTGGACGAGCCAACGAACAACCTGGACAAGGCTGCGCGAACCAAACTGTCCGCTCTCCTGACCGCGTGGCCAGGAACGCTGGTGGTGGTCAGCCACGACCTGACACTGTTGGAGATCATGGACAACACGGCGGAACTGCATGGTGGGGAACTCGAGGTGTTCGGGGGTCCGTACAGTGCTTGGCGGTCGTATGTGGATGAGCAGCAGGCCGCAGCGGTTCAGGCTGCTCAAGCTGCGAAGCAGACCGTGAAGACCGAGAAGCGCCAGCGCCAGGAAGCTGAGATGAAGCTGGCGCAGCGTGCCCGCACCGGTCAAACCAGCTATGACAACAAGAAGGGCTCCAAGATCCTTATGAATCAGCGGGCCTCCGATGCGCAGGTGTCAGCGGGCAAGCTTCGATCAGGATCGGATGACAAGGTGGACGCTGCCCAGGCTGCGCTGGATGTGGCCTCTTCCAAAATCAGGGAAGACGAACGGATCAGCTTGAACCTTCCGGATCCGGATGTTCCCCGCAGCCGGCGGATCGCCGAGCTGCGGGGAACCAATCGTGCTTTTGTGGTGGAGGGGCCGGAACGGGTGGCCATCATCGGCGCCAACGGGGTGGGAAAGACCACCTTGCTCGAACGTTTGGTCAGCGGGGAACCGTGGACAGAGGATGATGACGACGTCGGATCCGGCACGGCAGGTGGTTGGCTCCTGACCGAGCGGTCCGGGTATTTGCGGCAGCGACTCGACGGCCTGGACGAGGCCGCGACAACTTTGGAAAATGTCCAGGCGGCCGCGCCAAGTGTCCCTGTCGGGGAAATCCGCAACCAGTTGGCCCGGTTCCTGTTACGGGGTGATAGCGTCTACCGTCCCGTTGGGACTCTCTCCGGTGGTGAACGGTTCAGGGTTTCCTTGGCCAAGCTTCTCTTTGCCGATCCGCCGCCACAGGTCCTGATTCTCGATGAGCCAACAAACAACCTTGATATACAGAGTGTGGACCAACTCGTGGAAGCGTTGAATGCCTACCGCGGTGCCGTCATCCTGGTCAGCCACGACGACGGGTTCCTGGCCCGTCTCGATCTGGATCTGGTGCTGAGCCTGGACCATGACGGGTCACTCACCGAGCTGCCGTCCCTGCCCGTTGGGTCAAGGTCGGGTAGCTGACGTGTTTCCCGCTGCCCGGCGTTGGGCGAGGTAGATGAGTGCAGCGTAGGGGACGGCCAGGGCGTAAAACCAGGTGGCCGAGGTGAATACTGCTCCGTAGGCCTCGGCTCCTGCCGTTCCTTGGGCTGTTCCGCCGGAGCCCGCGAACACCACCGTCAACAGTGCCAAGCCGATGGACCCGCCGAGTTGATGTGCTGTGTTGACCAGTCCGGAGGCGGCGCCGTTATCCGCTGGTGCCACGCCTGACATGCCAAACTCGGTCAGCAGGATGATTGCTGTTCCTTGGCCGATTCCGAGCACGATCAGCGGAAGCAGGACGTCCGGGAAATACGCGGTGCCCGGGCCTATGGAGCTGAGCCACAGCATGCCCAGGCCGGTGATGACCAACGAGGCCACCAGCAGTGCCGGCTTGCCCAGCAAGGCGCTGAGGGGTTTGATCGCGTAGACCATGAGGAAGAACAGGAGCGTGAGCGGAATGTAGGCGATTCCGGCCGCGAACGCGCTGAAGCCCAGCACATTCTGGAGGTACTGGCTGAGGAAATAGAAGGTGGAGAACATGGCCCCCACGATCAGAATCCGGATGATATAGGCGCCCGACCGGGTCATGTCTTTGAAGAGATGCAGGGGAGTGATGGGCCGCTCGGCATGACGCTCGACGAGTACGAAAGCCAGAAGCATGAGCACGGCTGCCGCGAGTGAAACGATCGTCGTCAGGTTCCCCCACCCGGCCTCACCCGCGTTCACGAGGCCATAGACCAAGGCGGACATTCCTGCTGTAACTGTCAGCGCGCCCGGGATGTCCACACTGCCTTTGGCCCTTCCGGTTTCCGGTAGGAAACGTGGGCTCAGCAGCAAGACGACAATTCCGATCGGAACATTGATCAGCAAGCCCCATCGCCACGACAGCAGGTCTGTGAAGACGCCGCCGACGATGATGCCCACGCTGCCCCCGGCCCCGATCACGGCACTGTAGATGCTGATCGCTTGGGACCGTTCCCCGGGCTGGGGGAAGGTCTGCACCAGGAGCGCAAGGGTTGCCGGGATGGCGAAGGCCGATGCGGCACCTTGGAGTACGCGGGCACCGATCATGATCTCGGCGTTGAAGGCGACCCCTGCCAGTAGGGATGCGAAGGTGAAAACTCCTACGCCGACCATGAAGACCCGACGCCTGCCCAGAAGGTCTCCGACGCGGGCGCCCAGCAACAGCAGCCCTCCGAAAGCCAGCGCATAGCTGTTCTGGACCCACGAGAGGGTGGTGTTGCTGAAGCCAAGTTCGCGTTCAAGGTGCGGCAGTGCCGTGGTCACGATGGACGTGTCCAACACCATCATCAGCTGGCAGCCCATGATGACCGCCAAGGTTATGGTTCTGGACCATCGCGTGGCCGGGGTTGTTTCCATCTGCGTTGTTGACATGTCGAGTCCTTTGTAGGTAACTAACTGGTTGGTTTTAACCATGCGCTTGGAATGAATCGATGTCAACTAACCAGTTACTTGCTATCGTGGGGAACATGGCGAGAGATGCAGAAGCAACCAGGCAGCGGATCCTGAAGGCGGCAGAGGAGGAGTTCGCCAGCTATGGCATAGCCGGTGCGCGGGTGGACCGTATTGCTGACGAGGCACTGGCCAACAAGGCGATGCTGTACCGGTATTTCGGCAGCAAGGAACAGTTGTTTGACGAGGTCTTCTCCCGGCGGGTAGTCGCAGTAGTGGAGGAGACTGAATTCGACGCACTGGACTTGCCAGCGTACGCGGCCCGTGCTTTCGACCTTTACCAGAAGGATCCCAATGTCCTCAGGCTCACCAACTGGTACATCCTTGAACGCGGCCAGGCGGCGGACCTTGAAACCCTGGTGGCCTCACACCAGGAAAAGCTTTCCCGGATCGAGAGCGCCCAGAAAGCCGGCCACCTTCGCTCTGATCTCACACCCATCGAGTTGCTGGCAAGCGTGCGCGCCTTGGCCATGACCTGGCACACGCTCACTCCCGAGATGGCACGGTCCAAGCTTCCGAGCCTCAGGCGGCGCCGCGAAACCATCATGGAGAACGTGCAGAGGCTCGTCAGCTAAGAGAACTGTCTCACCAAGGGGTGTCCCAGTTCCAAGGAAGTGGGACACTCGATGGAGAAGTCATCAGAGCCGTGGAGTTCGCCGCAACATGGCGGTGTTCCTTGACGGTAGGTATCTCTAGCTGCCTGTTTGCAGGGCGCCACTTAGCCGGTGCGAGATCGGGCCGTTATCGGATTGGCGCGGTTCCGCCGTCAACTTTCACATCGACACCGGCGCCCGAGGCTTCGTCGGAAACGATGAAGGTATCCTCGTTCGCAATTTCTTCAGGCTTGACAGGCGACCCAAGGGGATGCCGGTTATTTGGCGGCGGCTACGAGTGCGGTGAAGACCCGTTCGGGTTCCTCTGCGATGCGGTTCAAGACGCATAACCACATTGGTCTCCAAAGATCGAGTATTCGCGTGTGGTGTAGCCGTCCTTGCGCAATCGGTCCAGGGTGGAGGTGACCAGCCCGAGCCGCATTTCGAATTCCACTTCAGGTCGGCTGATCAGATCGGGGTGTTCTGAGATGAGGTCTTCGATCAGTGTTGCGTCGTGTGTGGCGATGGACAGCGGGTGTCCGCTCTCCAGGATGCGTCCCGCCAAACGGAGGTATACGGCTCGAAGTTCGCCGCTGCCGCGCGGGTGGGGGTGTGGACATCGTCCACACTTAAATCTGCTTTTCTGACTGCAGGGCACTCCTCGGATTTTTTGCTCACATACTTCATTAGCGGGCGTGCTTACGACAACATGATTGGCTGTGCGCCCATCGGGGCTTGAGGGGCTCGTCCAGGGCCAATCTCAGGGGTATCCGTTTCATGGGCCGGGATGGCTGCTTGCGGTGCAGCCGAAGCGGAAGATCTGAGGGGCTTTCTGAGCGGGATGACACGGTACTCGGCCCGGGGCTGACCCGGTTTACGGCGGTGGGGGGTGAGTGCGCAGTGATACTGCAGTATCACGGACCCTATTCTGACAGTTGTGATGCAGTGCAGAGATGACGGCCGTCCGTATGGCGTAAGCACTGGGAAGGCAGCAGCTTAGAGTTGGTTGGACCCGCCATACAGGAAAGAAAAGTCTGAACGTACCGACGAAGTCACGGCCCGGGGCGCAAATTAGATTGCCTTGAGTAGATGAGGCAGGTCTGAGGAGAGAATCGGGAATGAAGGTCAAAGGTGGCGTCGTTTTTGAGGTAGTCGACGTCGAGCAGGCTGTAGTGGCTGAGGCTTCCGGTGCAGTAGCTGTCATGCTGCTCGATGACATGCAGGGGGGAGGCCGGGGCTCCGTGAAAGGCATGTCGGACCCGACTGTCATCCGCGCGATCCTGGCAGCCGTGTCCTGTCCGGTTATGGCCAGAACCCGCGCAGGCCATTTTTTCGAAGCACAGATACTGCAGTCCCTGGGGACTCATTACATCGACGAGTCCGATCCCTCAAACCTGGAAAGGAACATCCAGTACATCGACAAGCGCAACTTTGCGGTCCCGTTCATGTGCGGTGCGGCAAACCTTGGTGAGGCGCTCCGTCATAACAATGAGGGTGCTTCCATGATCCGTACGAAGGGACTGGATCGCCCAGGTGAGCTTCCCGCCGCCATGGGAGAAATCCGCAGGATTGCGGCCGGGATTACCGTGCTCGCTGATCTTTCGGGAGAAAAGCTGCGCATTGCGGGGAAGGAAATGGGCGTTCCATACGAGTTGGTCGAGGAAGTTGCTGCCACAGGGAAATTGCCGGTTCCACTGTTCGGTCACAGCCCCTGCACCCCCGCCGACGCGGCGATGATGATGCAACTAGGCGCGGACGGGTTGTTAGTTGGCTTAGAAATCTTCGCCAAGACAGACGCGGCAAAACACGCTGCTTCCCTTGTCAGGGCGGCGACTTTCCACCAATACCCCGAGATTGTTGGCATGCTCTCCACAGGGCTGAGCGAGCCGTTGGCGTGCGTATCTGATGCTGGAGCAAACCCCTTCCCGCGGCCCGTCCCTGAAGGCGGTATGTACCCGTTTCCACTATGGAGCCGGCTGCGGGGCGCTGAAGTGGAGGTTCGATTCTCAGGAAAGAAGGTACGCGGCGGGTTCGTAGACATGGTGATGCCCGATGACTCCGCGTTGTGGCTGGAGGCCGACGGAGCAGATGGCAGAGCCCTTTTTGAGGCGGCAGCTGGATACGAAATATGGGTTGAATCGGCGATCTTTCAGACGCTGGTCTGACCCTCAGCCGGTGCTGCTTAGCGGTGGTCCTTTTGGTTGAAACGGCCTGGGAATTTTTGCCTGATTCGACAACACGACCCGCCCTTATTTTTGCCATCGTGTCTACATGGAATATGCGCTCAATCTCACCAAACTCGTCCAGTCCAAGATCCCCCCTGAAGGCCCGGGCGCTGCTGTGGGAATATACCAGGATGGCGGCTTGGTTGGTTGCTCGTCCACAGGTCTGGCGAACCTGGAATTTGCCGTCCCGGTGGACGAGCATACAAGGTTCGATACAGCGTCCGTGAGCAAACAATTCACAGCGGCGGCTGCTTTGCTCCTGTGCCGGGACGGAAAGCTGTCCTTGGATGACCCCCTGCAACTGCACCTCCCGGAGCTACGGTTCCCAACGCCCATCACTGTTGGACAATGCCTACGCCATACCGCGGGGCTGCCGGACTGGCTTTCGCTGGCCTACCTTGCAGGGCGCCCGCTCACCAGGATCACCCAGGGAGAGGTCCTGGCGTTCATTTCGGAGCTGACAAACCTCAACTTTGAACCTGGTAGCCGCTTTTCGTATTCCAACACGGGATACGTTCTTGTGGCTTCGCTGGTTCATCGGCTTTCCGGGATGCCGTTGGGCGAGTTCGCTTCGGAGCGGATATTCGGTCCACTTGGCATGCACCGGACACTGTATCGGGAGGACACTCGGACTCCGTTGCCCCTCCTTGCCAACGGCTATGAGATAACGGGCAACCGCGTGATAAGGGCGGATACTGAAGAGTGCGCAGTGGGCGACGGCGGCCTTGTCACCAGCATCGCTGATTTGGGCCCGTGGTTCGGGTTCCTGCAGGACGGTCGCATCCTTGGTGCGGACTTGAAGAACGCCCTCCTGAAGCGTGAAGTCCGTGTCGGCGAAGCCCCGCGGCCCTACGCCCAAGGTCTGGCGCATTTGAGCGTTGACGGGCAACCTGCGTTCGGGCATTCAGGCTCCGTGCCCGGTTACCGCTCCCAGCTTCTGTTCCTGCCCGAAGCGGGGCTCGGCCTTGTGGTCCTGTCTAACAATTCCTCAGTCCAAGCACGTCAATTGGCCTTAGAAGCCCTGCGCCTGGCAACCGGGCCCGCTGCATCGGAGGCGCCGCGGTCCTTCGCCCTTGCCCCTGCCATTGCCGACGCTCTGGCCGGATACTGGCTGGACCCCGGCACCGACACAGCTATATGCGTGGAGCGCTCCCGCAGCGGACACCTCGCTGTTTCAGGCAGTTCCCTCGCCGGGCAATTCGCGCTGACGTCGGACGGCACATGGCAGGGGCAGGACGATTCCACCGGCATTAGGCTGCAACTCACTGACAAAGGCCTGCGGGTTTCTTCAGTATTCCGTCCGGGGGACGACTCGCTGTGTCGCCGTTGCGATCCACCTGTATCCGGGGCCGCCCCACCAGCAGCCGTATACTGCAGCCCGGAATTGGGGACGTTGGCCACTATCACCAGCAGCGGTGACTTGGAGCTGGGACATCAACTAATCGGGAGGATCGAAGCGGCGCCGGACGGGGCTTTTACGGCTGGAGATCTGCTGACCCTGCGCGTACATGGTGACCGTCTCCTCGTCAGCACCGAAGGGGTTTACCGGACTCCATTCATCCGGCAAACCTCCCTTCGCTCCAACTAGGCCGGGACGGTCGCACTGAACAAAGGCTCACCGATCCTGGGAACGGCGGCAAGCAAGTGCCTGGTGTATTCCTCCTGCGGAGAGTGCAGGACGTCAGCTGTGGGCCCTGCTTCCACCAAACGGCCTTTCCGCAGCACAGCCACCTCGTCACACAGGTAATGGACGGCCGCCAGGTTATGGCTGATGAACAGAAGCCCGAATCCCCGCTCGCCCTGGAGGTCCTTCAGAAGGTTCATCACCGAGCCCTGAACAGAGACGTCCAGCGCGGACGTGATTTCGTCTGCAAGAATGAAGTCCGGTTTGGCAGCCAAGGCACGGGCCAGAGCCACCCTCTGCCGTTGGCCGCCGGACAGCGCCGCCGGATAGTCTGCCGCCTTCGATGAGGGCAACTGCACGGATTCGAGCAACGACTTGGTGTCCGCCGACCGGCTGGCGCTGGTGCCACGGCGTCGATCCCGCCGCTCAGCGGTGGTAAGTGCTTCCACCAACGAGGCTCCGATGGTCATCCGGGGATCCAGACACGACGACGGGTCCTGGAACACCATCTGCACGCGCCGGCGGACGGACAACGCCGCGCCCCGTGCCCGCACCAGCTCAGTACCGTCTAAGGTGATGGATCCCGACGTTGGTTCGCATAGACCAACCGCCGCGCGAGCCAGGGTCGACTTGCCCGACCCCGATTCGCCCACCAGCCCTATACTGCGCCCCGCAGGCACCCGGAGGGACACATCGTGCACGGCCGTAAAGGCTCGGGAACCGTGGCCGAAACCGACCCTTACCCGGTCAAAAACCAAATCAGTCATGCGTTCGCTCCCTCACGCTCGGTAGAGTCTTTTTCACCTGCGGACGGTTCCCGTTCCGCCATACGATGGGCTAGGTCGAAGCGCAGACCCGTATTGAAATGCTCGCCCTCAGCGATGGTGGGCATAGGGACTGTCCTGTCAGTCTCCAAAGTAGGGACAGCGGCCAAAAGTGCCCTCGTGTAGGGGTGTCGGGCGTTGCCGGCCACCAGGTCCTCGGTCCTGATCTCTTCCACGATCTGCCCTCGGTACATCACCATCACCCGGGTGCAGAATCCGGTGATGACCGCAATATCGTGGGAGATCATCAACACTGCTGCACCGGTTTCCTGATGAACGTCCTGAAGAACGGACAGGACTTCGCGCTGCACGGTGACATCCAGTGCTGTGGTGGGCTCGTCGGCAATGATCAGCGCAGGTATGCCCATTAGCCCCATTGCGATCATCGCCCGCTGGCGCATTCCTCCGGAGAGTTCGTGTGGATGCTGCCTCGCCCTGCGCTGGGGATCAGGAATTTTTACCTCCGCCATCCGCCGGATGCCTTTTGCCCAAGCAGCACGGCGGCTGAGTCCTCCGTGCAGGAACCCGGGTTCGGCCACTTGCCCGCCCACTCGCAGCGAGGGATTCAGCGAGGACATGGGATCTTGGAAGACCATGGCAAGGCGGGTTCCCAACAGTTTCGACACGGCACGACGGGAACCGGACGCATCGGCGCCTCGGTAGATTTCCTGGCCATCGAAGCGGATGCTCTGGGCACTGACATGCAAGGGGTGTTCCGCTAGCTGCGCCACAGCCATACACGTCAGGGACTTGCCAGAGCCGGACTCTCCTACCAAACCAACCAGTTCGCCCCGTCCGACGTCGAAGCTGACGCCGCGGACAAGCTCGACCCATCGGGTGCGGCCAGGGGCGTCGATGCGCAAGCCGCGGACCTGAAGAACGGCGTCGTCATTGATCGGCAGCATATAACTGTCCTCGCGAGGCCGAAGGTGCGGGAGCTTATCGCTGAAGGACCTTGTGACGCCGGTGGCCCGGGCGATCATCTCACCCAATAGGGTGAAGATGATGCCGGAGATTACGACGGCGATACCGGGCGCCAGCGCGGTTGATGGGTTGACGAAAATCTTGAGGAGTCCTTCGTTCAGCATCCTTCCCCAATCGAACTCCGGTTGCTGGACGCCCAAACCAAGGTAGGACAAGCCGGCGAAGGCCGTAAGGGCGCCGCCAGCGGTCACTGAGGCATTGACGATCAGTGGCGCTGCGATGTTCGGCATGATGTGGCGCAGCAGCAGCCGGATCCGTGGGACGCCGAGAACGCGCGCCGCCGCCACGAAGTCCCTGCCTGCCACTGAGGCCGCCAACGTGCTGGTCAACCGGGCATAGGCGGGAAGGATGGCCAGGCCGATGGCGAATACCGCTCCGGCGATTCCTTGACCGAAAATCACCGAGAGGACCACGGTGATGAGGAGCCCCGGGAAAGCGAGGGCGAAGTTCACTCCTGCCAAAATTACGCGGCCGGCCGTTGGTGGCAGGACGCTCGGCAGCGCACCAACCAAGGCCCCACCCAGGACTCCCATGGCGCTGGCCGCCAACGCCATGAGCACGCTGAGCCGTGTTGCCGTCATGGTGCGGGCAAAAACATCCCTCCCTCCGGCATCGGTGCCGAAAGGGTGCCCGGCGCTGGGCTTCCGGGACAGGGCCGTGGGGTCGGTGGCGGTACTGATGTCCCCCCAGATCACAGGTCCGAAGACAATTAAGAACAGCAGTACCGCCACGCCGGCCAATGCCGCGATCCCAGTGGGCGTCAGCAGTGCCGAACTCCAGCGTCGGGTTAATCGGGCCGCGCGCATCATGAATCCTTAATCGTCGAACGGGGGTCCAAAATCGCGAGGAGGACGTCAACAGTGAGGTTAATGAGCAGAACGATGGCCCCGTAAACCACTACAAGGGCTTGCGCCAGGGGGAAGTCCTTTGCCCTGATGGATTGGACCAAGGTCATGCCCAGTCCGGGCCAGGCGAAAATGCTCTCCACCAGAACCGTGCCGGCAATAAGTGAGCCGAGGAACAGGCCTGCGTTGGTCATGGTGGAGGTCATCAGATTGGGCAGCGCGTGCCGCAAGTACTTGCGTGCAACCGGCATTCGTTTGCCCGTTGCGGTGCGCATGTAATCCGAGCCGAGGACATCCAGGGCTTCTGCCCGGACAATCCGGGACAGGGCCGCGATGGCGCCTATGGACAGCGCCGATATGGGTAGAACGTAGCTGGCCGGTCCGTTGCGTCCCGCCACTGGCATCCACGGCACACTTACTGCAAAGGTGTACACCAAGCCAACCCCGATCAGGAACTCAGGAGCCGACGCTATAAGTCCGCTGGCACCGTTGAATGTCAGCTCCAGCCGTCGCCGCCGGCCGCCCTTGGTCAGGGCTGCAGCCAACAGCCCGATTGGGATGGCTACGACGAGGACCACCAGGACTGTGAGGACGGCAAGTTCCGCAGTGGCCGGGAGGCGGGTGGCGATTACTTCTTCCACGGGCATTCGAAGGCTTATCGACTGCCCGGGGTCGCCTGTGAGAAGACCCTGCCAAAAAGTGAGATATTGCGCTACCAGTGGCTGGTCAAGCCCTAACTCATGTGTGCGTTCGGCCACTTGCGCGGGGCTCGCAGTGGGGCTCAGCGACTGCCGTGCCGGGTCACCGGGTATGAGATGGAGCATTAGGAAGGCCACGGTGACAAGGATGGCGACGGATACCAAAAATTGGGTGCCTCGCCTCATGGCGAACTGGAGCCAGGATGGGACAAGGCGTGCACGGGCTGGGCGGCTGGCGGGCTGGGTAAGGGTATTGGTCATGCCTCGGCCCGCCTACTTCCGGACCCGGACCAAGGGACCGCACACCACGGTATCGAAGACTCCACTTGCGTTGTGGAGGTAGGTGTTGAAGGGAGCCGAGGCGAAGGGCACCACGTCAGCTGTCGAGAACAGGGATTCCTCGGCTTCGGCCCAGGCAGCACATGCCTGCTCGCCCGTCAGGAGGGAAGCCTTCGCGACAGCCGACTCATACCCTTCGTTTCGGATCGAACCGAAGTTGAGGCCTTCGGCGGGGGCAGGTCCGGAGATCAACGGAACGATGGTGCTGGGGACTGAGACGTTGACGTTTTCCCAGGCGATGTCCCAGTCGTTGTTGTTCTTTCCGCTGAGCAACTGCTCGATCATGAAATTCTCGTCCCCGCCCTTGATGGAAACGGTGGCCCCTAGTCTGGTCCATTGCTGCTGGGCAAATTCTGCCGCGGCATTGGAAGTGTCGCTGGCATTGTTGTAGATGAAGGCCAATTCCAGTGCCTTACCGTTCTTGGATCTCTTGCCGTCCTTTCCGGTAATCCACCCGGCAGCCGTGAGCCCGGCAGCTGCTTCGTCAAAGTTGCCTTTGGGAAGCGCATCCGTTGTGTCGATTTGGCATCCCAAAGGAGCGACTCCGGAAAGCTGTTTGCTGATTGCCCCTTTGTCCGCGGTGATGATCTTGGCGAGGTTTGATAAATCCGCTGCTTTGGTCAGGGCAAGCCTGACCGCGGGGTCAGCCGTGGGCTTGTCCGGGAGTTGGTTGTAGAACATCTCGCCCATAGGGCGGTCGGTGCTCAGTTTTGTCAGCCCGGATGAAGCCAAGCGGTCCTCATCAGCACCTGAAACTACTGCGGCGTTGAGTTCTCCGGACAACAGCAGGTTGGCTGCCGTGCTGGGGTTTGTGATCACTTTGAACGTGACGTCCTTGGGCACCCCGAGCGTTTCGGAGGTGGTCTGGTTGTCCGGACCCCAGTTGTAGCCATCACGCCGGGTCAAGGTGTAGTGGTCATTGGGCACAGCTTCGGTTAAGTTGAACAAGCCGGTTCCGTCCGATGCCGACGCTACTGAGTCGGGACTCTTCAGCCCGGCCTGGCAGGAGATGCCCACGGAGGCCGTGTTGACCAGCAGGAAAGGCGACGGGGTTGCAGTCTTGAGTGTTATGGTCCCGCCAGCGTCGTCGGCTGTTGCCACCAGGTCACCCGGGACAGAGAAACCGCGCAGGGGCGAGTTGTTGGACTTGTCGGCAATGAAATTAAAGTTGTCCGCGACGGTTTGCGGGGTCAGTGCTTCGCCGCTGGAGCAGGTAATGCCCTTCTTGAGCGTGTAAACCACCTCATCGGGCCGCTCCGTCCAAGCTTCGGCCAGCCAGGACCTGACTGTGCCGCTGCCCGGATCAATGAAAACCATGCGATCGTACAGGTAGTTGATCACCTGGCTCGCCGATGTCGAGACTGTCATCAACGGACTGAGCGTACCGGGATCGGATTCCAATGCCATGGAGAAGCTGCCGTCCTTGACCAGTTCCTCTCCAGTACCGGCCAAGCTGCCAGCGGAGCATGCGCTCAAAGCGATCGCGGCGCAGCCCATCAGTGCGGCGGCCCTTCTAAGTCTGTGATTCATTGTTCCTCCACGTCCTGTTCCTTGGCTGTCACGGCGCTGGCGCCGCGGTAGCCTTCGAACAACCATTCCCCGGCAGGGACGCGCGTTCATCAGTGGATCGGACAAAGGAAGCCGTGGAAGTAGGGAGCATTGGATAACCCAAAATCGCCCGGGGCCATTCGAGGCGGCCGCTTGGAGTTATCAGATACGTGTCATTTGATCGCCCAGGTGTCGTAGACCGGCTTGTTTCGAGGACTTGAACAGGACCAGATCATCAGGGCTGAGTTCTGCTTGCAGTAGCGCCTGCGCGTCTTCGGCCGTTTCAGCGAACCAGCACTGGTCTTCCCGGTGTCCACCCTCCAGGGCGGACGCGAAGATTGCCCGGGCTTCATGACCAACGACTACCAGGCGGGAGATGTTCAGTCGCACTACCTGCGTGCCTACCTCTGTGTGCTCGCGGAGGGAGTCTTCTCCGAGCTCAAGCATGGCGCCAAGGACGGCCCAGGTCCTCCTGCCCTGGCCAAGGTGCGCCAGGGTGCGTAGTGCCGCGCGCATGGATTCAGGGTTGGCGTTGAAGGCGTCGTTGATGATGGTGACACCGTCTTTTCGTTCTGCGCGTTCCATTCGCCAACGGCTGGCCGGACCTTGTGAGCTGAGCGAGGAAGCGATGAAAGCAGCTGGGATGCCGGCAGCGAATGCCGCGGCGGCGGCTGCGGTGAGGTTCGTTACTTGGTGGGCTCCGATAAGGCGGCTTCGAACCGGCACGGCAGGGCAGCCGTCGGGCAGGAAAAGATCGAAGCCTGGGTGACCTTGTGCGTCGAGCACAACGTTGCGGGCCTTTACATTGTGGGCAGTGCCAGTAGTGAGAGCGGCTCCGCTGGTGAAGCCGAGAACTCGGGCTGCGGTTCGTGAGCGCATGGCCGCCACCCGGCCGTCGTCGAGGTTGAGCACAGCCGTACCGTGCTCGCCAAGCGCCTCGACCAGCTCGCCCTTGGTCTTGGCGATGTTCTCCACCCCACCGAACTCGCCCGCGTGCGCCGTGCCAACCACCAGGACTACCCCGATGTCGGGTTTGACCATGCCGGCAAGGTACTTGATGTGTCCCAGTCCCGTAGCACCCATTTCGATGACCAGGAACCGGGTCCCGGCGTCAGCTGCGAAAACCGTGAGCGGAACGCCGACCTCGCCGTTGTAGGAACCCTGCGGAGCCACCGTGGTCCCGGCGGTGGACAACACCCCGGCAAGGAGATCCTTGGTGGTGGTCTTACCAGCCGACCCCGTAATACCGATAACCGTGAACGCCTGGCCCCGCTGTTCCCGCTCGGCCCTGATACGCCGGACCGCTTCAGCCGCGAGGGCGCCCATGGCCAGCACAGCATCCTCAACCACGACGGCGGGGTACGGGCTGCCGTTGGCATCGGTCACGTCGCGTTCGGCCAGGACCAGGACGGCGCCGCGCTCGAACGCGGCGTGGACGAAGTCATGTCCGTCAGCGTGCTCGCCAGGTTTGGCCACGTAGAGCGAACCGGGTGTGGCCTCCCGCGAGTCAGTGACAACAGAGGAAGGCACGATGCCCGGATTTCCGGTCAAGCGGCCATGGGTGATGTCGGCGATCTCCGCCGCAGTAAGTGCAATCAATTTTGAGTGTCCTGTTTCGTCTTTTATCGAAAGCCGTAAACGGCAGCTAACTTGAGCAATCTTGTCATTAAGTGGCACAAGCAGATTTAACCGCCATGCAATTGGCTTCTTGTGGTGTTGGCTCGGAATATCGTTAGTTCTTAAATACAAAAACAGCCAGCACATTTAGTCCTGGCGTACGAAGTAATACATTTATCTGGTTGGCAGCAATTTGTCAGTTGCCCGGGAAGCATAATTGGCTCCTTACGCGACACGGTCGGGGGTGCGTAGTAGTCAATCCAGTACACGTCTGGCCCGAAGTTGGTACCCTCGTTAGCACCCGCCGTCGCGTCCTGGGCGGTTTTTGAGCTAGGAGATCACGTCGCATGACCGATCCGACTGTTACGCCAGGTGAGTCACCGTCCAGGGGGATAACCGTTGGTGTCCTCCTGGACACTCTTGGTCCGGACGTTGTGCGGCCTTTGGCTCTCCCCGCGGGTCCTTCCGCGCCCATTGGCTCGCCCTTTATACATGACGCGGAACAGAGCAACGTGGACCTGGCCGATGCTGTGCTCCTGGTACCCGGCAGTCCACAACCATCGCTGCTGGAGATGGCCTCCGAGGCCGACGTTTCCGCTGTCGTCGTGCGGGCCGGGACCGCGGACGCTGACCGGCTCATTGCTGCAGCGAACCAACTTGGCACGTCCTTGCTGGAGTGCAGCGAAGAGCTTTCGTGGGGCCAGTTATATGTACTGATCGATGCATTGCGGGCCATCCGGGACCCCGTGGATGACCAGGATGGTCGGGCCTCGGACTTGTTCTCATTGGCCAACGACATCGCCTTGCGGGCAGGCGGCGCGGTGGCCATTGAAGACTTGTCCATGAGGGTGCTGGCATACTCCAACGTGCCGGGTCAGGTTGTGGATGATCTGCGACGGGATGGAATCCTCGGCCGTAGGGTTCCGGACCATCCCACCAACGCGGAGGACTATGCGAATGTCCTGCGTGCTGGGTCTGCCATCTGGATAGGGATCGAGGCCGACTTCCGTCCGCGCCTGGCTATCGCTGTTCGGGACGGTGGGGAGGCCCTGGGCAGTATTTGGGTGCAGTTGGGCGATCATCCGCTGGCCGAAAACGCTTCCGAGGTTCTGACGGAATGTGCCCGTCTTGCCGCGCCACATCTGGCTCGGCTGAATGTTGCTACGGAAACTGATCGTCGACAACGCGCTGAGCGTTTGGGCCAGATGCTGCGGGGCTCCGGCCCGGACCGGCAGATCGCTGAGTCGTTTGGGCTCAGCCTCGATTCGCCGACCACGGTGTTGGTGATTGGCCGTGACGAAAGTTCGAATTCCGGACCGCGTGGAATGTCCGCAGAGTCCGGTGCTGTGCACGTCAGTGTCCTGCTCCGGATGGCGCTTGCTTCCTATCGTCTTCCGTCGGCTGCAGGGTCCTTGGAAGGGCAAGCCGTTGCCGTTATCGGCACAAGAGCGGACTCTCCGGTCCTTCAAAAAATCATCACCACTGTGTTGGCCCGGGCGGCCGAAAGCCTTGGGGGCAACTGGCGGGCTGGAGTCAGTCGTAGTCTGCACAACCTGACGGTAGCTCCGACTGGATACGTCCAGGCCAAACAAGCACTGGGAGTGGTGTCGGGGCCGCTCGGCCAAGGCGGGATCGGCAGACATCAGGACCTCGGTGCGTCACTGTTCCTCCTCGAAGTGCTGAGGGCACTGCAGCTTCAGCCGGATGCGGACGTCGAACCACTTTCCTTGGTGGCAAGCAACGACAGGCGCTATGGCACCGACTACGTCAAGACGCTGCGGAGCTGGATCGCAGAGCACTACGACATCGCGCGGGGAGCCGACGCACTGGTACTTCATCCCAATACCTTGCGGCATCGCCTGCGCAGGATCGCCGAGGTTGTCGACATAAATGACCCGGACGTCCGGCTGGCTTTGGCGCTGCAATTGCGCCTCCAGGAAATCAGCACGAAGCTGACAGGCTGAGGCGTCAGCCAACGAGGGCAGACGCGTAGCCGCTTTGTCCAAAAGGCAGAAATAAGGCCCAGTGTCTCTGCCTTCCGCACCAAAACTGTGCATTGAGGGCGGCGTATCTTCGAAAGGAGATCGAGGAGAAGCCCTTCAATGGCCACAAAAATGGCGCGTACTCCAAGTGCGCAAGACATATATACAAAAACACCGGAATACCGGTTCAAAGCATTTCCGGCAGGCATTTCCGACCTCAGCCGGGGCGCGGTCGCAGCGCAGAAATGGAATGCTCTCGGTGGGGATTTCTCCCTGCCTGTGATGGTGCTCAAGGAAGCCGAACTAGACCACAACATACAGCGGATGGCCAGTTGGTGCAGGCAGCGCGATGTACTTCTGGCACCCCATGCGAAGACCACTATGAGCCCTCAGCTCGTTCATCGGCAATTGGAAGCCGGTGCCTGGGGCGTCACGGTGGCGACAGTGTCGCAAGCCCGTGTCCTGGCCGAATTCGGCATCAAACGGATCATCATTGCCAACCAGGTTCTTGCCAAAGAGGATCTCGAATGGATATCCGCGTTCCTCGGCGCTGAAGAGTCGAGGAACGTTTACGTCCTGGTGGACTCCGTGGCCGGCGTCCTCCTAATGGACCAAGCATTGAGCCAGATGGATCGCGCTGGCAGACGGCTTCCGGTGTTGTTGGAACTCGGTTACGACGGCGGCAGGGCCGGCTGCAGAACCACGAAGGAAGCTCTTGCGGTGGCTACCGCCGTCGCAGCATCACCGCACCTTGAGCTGGCAGGCATCGAGGGTTTTGAGGGTTTGGTTCCGGGCGAAACTGCCATCTACCGCCTCATTGCAGTACGGGCCTTCCTTGCCTGGATGGGTGCAACGGTCAAGGCCCTCCAAAACTCCCGGTTGCTGCCAGCGCAACCCATGGTCACGTGCGGGGGAAGCGCCTACTTCGAGGAAGTGGTACGGACGTTCGTGGGGGAGTGGGGAGGACCTCCCCTCCGCGTTGTCTTGCGCAGCGGTTGCTACGTCACCCACGATCACGGCTTGTACCAGGGATCTTCTCCACTGCGTGATGACGCTGACCCCTTTCAGCCGGCGCTGGAAGTGTGGGCCCAAGTGCTCTCCGTCCCCGCTCCGGGCCTGGCGATCCTCGGCTGCGGGCGCAGGGATGTCCCTTACGATGCTGGACTGCCCCTTCCGTTGCTGGTGAGGCACCGCGGGGCAGACAGGCCGTTCCTGGACGCTCGTGTCACGGCGCTCAACGATCAGCACCTCTTCCTCTCATTTTCCGAAGAGGACGGCATCGCTGTTGGCGATCTGGTTTGTCTGGGGATCTCCCACCCTTGTTCTGCCTTCGACAAGTGGCCGCTGATTCCCCTTGTCAATGACTCGTACGGCGTTGTGGACGCAATCAGAACCTATTTCTAAGGAGGGCCAAATGAAGGTCTATATCTCAGTAGACATGGAAGGCATCGCGGGAATTGCCACCTATGACCAAGTCATCCGTGGCGGAAGCGGGTATGCGCGTGCCCAGCTGCTGATGACCGCGGAGACAAATGCCGCGATCGAAGGCGCCTTCGAAGGCGGCGCCACAGAGGTCCTGGTCAATGACAGCCACGGGACCATGGACAATCTCCTGCACGAGCAGCTTGACCCCCGGGCACGTGTTATTTTCGGATCCCCAAAAGCGTTCTGCATGGCTGAGGGCCTAACCTCGGACTTCGATGCGGCGTTGTATGTGGGGTACCACGCCCCAGCAGGCTCGGCGGGCGTGCTGGCCCATTCATTCTCGGGGTACTTCGCCAGTTTCCACGTCAACGGCGATGTGGCATCGGAGGCATCAGTCAATGCCATGTTTGCCGCCACCAGGGGTGTTCCCGTGGGGTTGGTGACAGGTGACGACGTTATCTGTGGCCTGGCAGGGATGGCGTTCCCGGGCGTGCGGACGGTCCAGGTAAAAGAAGCCCGCGGCGTCATGGCAGCCAACAGCCTCTCACCCCAAGAGGCTCGTAAAAGAATCCGCAAAGGCGCTGCCGATGCCGTGCGGGGCATTCAGGGGACCGGTCTGCTGCCCGTTCCCGGCCGGATCCGCCTGGAAATAGGTTTTCAGACCGCGCTGGCCGCGGAACTCGTGGAGGCCGTACCAGGAGTGGTCCGTACCAGCAATCTCTCAATTGCCCGGGATCTGGATTCGGCAGAGGACCTTCTGGGGATGGTCGCAACCAGCTACAACCTTGCTGGTCTCGCCGCAAGGACCATCTACTCGCTCGTCAACAGGACGTGAGCTTCCACCCCACTTTTTCACTATCCGGTACATGCTAGACACCTAGGAAAAACAATGACCCCAATAAAGGGGCTGCCAACGTTGGCAGCCATCACAGCCATCTCGTCGCTGTTCCTGATCGGCTGTTCGCCGGGTCCGTCAACGTCTTCGGGCAACGCAGGGGATCCCGTGAGCGGCGGACAGCTTGTCATGGCCCGGGAAGCGGATGCCTCAACGTTGATGCCCGCTGACGCCACGGACAATGAATCGATCTGGACGGTAGAGGAAATCTACGACACCCTGGTTATTCCGTCCGTGGATGGAGAAAAGCTTAATCCGTCCCTCGCCACGGCATGGGTCCAGTCCGAGGACAAGCTGTCATGGACCTTCACCTTGAAACCCGGCCTCACCTTTTCCGATGGCAGCCCGCTGACGTCGGCGGACGTCAAGTTCTCCTTGGAAGCAGCTTCGGATCCTGAACTGCCCTCGGGCTTCCTCAACGAACAAATAGCCGCGGTTGAAGCACCTTCGCCGGAGACCGTCGTCGTGAAAACCAAAAGCGCGTGGTCACCGCTGCCGTCGGTACTGGCTCTCTATGCCAATTCCATCGTTCCCGAGAATTACGGCGGCCTCACCAGGGAAGAGTTTGCCAAGGCACCCGTGGGATCGGGTCCTTTCAAGGTGAAGAACTGGATCAGGGGCCAGCAACTGGAGCTTGTCCGGAACACTGCCTACTGGGGCAAGGACCGTCCCTACCTCGACGGCGTGACTTTCGTGACCGTGCCGGACGCCAATACCCGCGCTACCCAGCTGCAGGGCGGCCAGATCACCGTCAACGAGGCACCGGCCGCGAGCAGCTTCGCCGGGTTGGCCTCTACTCCAGGGCTGAAGGCTTCAGCGTTCGACAGCAGCCTCACCAGCTTCCTCACGCTCAACAACACCAGGGCCCCTTTCAACGATGCCCACGTGCGGAGGGCTGTTGCCTTCGCGATCGATCGCGAGGCAATTCTGAAAGCCGCGTACTTCGGACAGGGTGCTGCAGCCGGCTCGTTCCTCAGCCCCGCCTATTGGGCTTACGACGCCGGCGTGAAGGGGCGACAGTTCAGCCTTGATGAAGCCAAAAAGGAGATGGCAAAGTCTTCCCAGCCGAAGGGCTTCGCCGTCAACATCCTGGTAACCAGTGGAAATGCCACGCAGCTGACCATCGCACAGATCCTGCAGAGTGAGCTCGCGGAAATCGGCATTACTGTCAACATCAACCAGATGGAGCCTGCCGCGCAGCGGGCAGCCCGGAAGTCCATGGACTACGACATGTCCATCAGCGTCGCAACCACGGACATAACGGATCCGGACGAGATGGTGCGGTTCATCGCGGTGCAAGCCGGCGGTTCGAATGCCCTTTACACAGGCTACAACGATCAGGAAGTCTCAGAGCTGGCAACCAAAGCCGCGGAGCTCAGCGACCAAGCCGAACGGGTGAAGATCTACTCCACCATCCAACAGGAAGTGGACGAGGACCAGCCGATGGTTCCGCTGTTCTACCTCCCGGCCCTCTACAGCTACAGCGATACCGTCCACGGCTTCCAGCCCTCCATCACGGGCAACTACAACCTGGTCAACACATGGCTGTCCAAGTAGTCGACGGCGGGCGGCGGCCCGCGTGGAGAGTGTCTTACGGGTCGGGTGAATGGACATGATCCGGTTCCTGGCTCGACGACTGGGTCTGCTGGTACTGGTCATCTGGGGCGTGGTCACCGCGACGTTCCTGCTGGTCCACGCCACTCCCGGCGATCCCGCCCGCACAACGTTGGGGGACAAGGCTTCCGAATCAGCGGTTCAAGCACTCCGGGCCGAGTGGGGGCTTGACCAGCCCCTCGGAGTCCAGTACTGGCATTTCCTGCTGGACCTCTTGAGCGGCAACCTTGGAAGTTCGTTCCAGTACCGTTCACCCATTTCGTCCCTCATCACGGACAGGCTGCCCACCACGCTCCTGCTTATGCTGCTGGCAGTTGTTTTCGCCGTGCTGATCTCGCTGCCGCTGGCCACCTGGGTGGCCGTCCGTGGCCGGGGCGGTGCCGATATCGGTGTCCGGCTCTTTGGTGCCGTTGCACAGGGGACACCGGCGTTCCTGACCGGGACTTTGCTGGTTATCGTCTTCGGGCTCAACCTGCGGTGGTTTCCGGTGGGCGGCTATGGAAGAACGACGGCGGAACACCTGCACTCCCTCGTCCTGCCTGCCCTGACAATAGCCTTGGGCATCGTACCCATGCTGGTTAACAGCTTGAGGGCCTCGCTGACGGATGCGCTTCAAAGTGACTTCGTGGCCTTCGGTCACTCCAAGGGATTGAAGCAATCAACCGTAATGGCTGCCTATGCCATCCGCAACGGCAGCATATCCGGCGTAACCATCCTGGGAATCCAAGCCGGCGCACTCGCCGGAGGCGCGCTGGTTGTGGAAAAGGTGTTTGCGATCCCCGGCATGGGCAGCCTCATGCTCACGGGCATCCTTGGCCGGGATTTTCCTGTTGTCCAGGCCACCACGCTGATCTTCGCGGGGATCGTTGTTGTGGTCTACCTCGTCACGGACTTGTCCTATGCCGTGCTTGACCCGAGAGCGAGACTGGCGTGACCCAGACACTGATCCCCCAACCGGGGGCCACTTCCGGCCCGGCCGAAGCACCACCACCGCGTCGGTTCCGCCTGCGGCACTGGCCTCGGGGCTCCAACATAGAACTCCTGGTGGGCGGTGGAATTTTCGGAGTCATGGTCTTGGCAGCCATTTTTGCGCCACTTCTGGCTCCCTACGACCCCACCGCGCAAGACCTGGCGAACGCGTTGTCCGTGCCCACTGCTGCCCATCCTTTGGGCACGGACAACCTGGGGCGGGACACCTGGAGCCGGCTTCTGTTCGGTGCACGGAGCGACCTGGGCATAGCAGCCCTGGCAGTCATCTTCCCCTTTGTTCTGGGAACTGTACTAGGTGCCCTCTGTGGCTACTTCGGCGGTTGGCTGGACACCCTGGTCATGCGCATCGCGGACGTCGTTTCAGCTTTCCCCTTCTTTGTCTTGGTGATCACCTTGGTTTTCGTCTTCGGCAACGGGCCTCTAAGTATCTTTCTTGCCATCAGCCTGGTGAGCTGGGTCTCCTACGCGCGGATTGTGCGGGCTGAGACTCTTGTCATCCGGAGCAGGGACTTCATTCAATCCTGCGAGACGGGTGGGCTGGGCACGGCACGGATCGTGGTCCGGCACGTGCTTCCCAACACGGCGACGCAGGCGATTGTGTTTGCGATGAGCGACGTCGTAGGAAACATTGGCGTGATCGTCACCCTGAGCTACTTCGGGCTCGGCATCATTCCGCCGACGCCGGACTGGGGACAAATGATCAGCGACGGCCAGCAATTTTTGGCCTCCGGAAATTACGCACTGGTGCTGATTCCCGGCGCCGCGGTGATTCTCGCAAGCCTCTCCCTCACCTTCCTGGGAGACGGAATCGCCAACACCTTGCGGGCAAAACGATGAACGGGGGAGCAGCCATGGAAACACTGCTGAAGGTCGACGGTCTTTGTGTGGACGTAACCATCCAGGGACGGAACTATCCGGCGCTCAGAGACGTCTCCTTCAGCGTCGAACGGGGCGAAGCCCATGGTCTGGTGGGTGAATCAGGATCAGGTAAAAGCCTGGCTCTTCGTTCGTTGATGGGATTGCTGCCACCGAACGCGCGGGTGGTGGGAGGTGCCGCTCTGTTCAATGGCTCCGACTTGTTCGCCAACAAAGGCAGGAACATCCGAAAAATCCGTGGCACCGGCATATCCATGGTGTTCCAGGAACCGGCCGTGGCGCTGAACCAGATAGCCCGGGTGGGTAAGCAGATATCCGACGGGATTGCCCAACGAAAGAAGCTGAGTCGGAAGGAGGCCCGGGACTACGCCATCCACATGATGGGAATGGTGGGAATACCCAGCCCCGAACTCCGGGTGGACGCCTACCCCTTCCAACTGTCCGGCGGGATGAGGCAGCGGATAATGATTGCCGCCAGCGTGGCGTGTGAACCGGAACTGATTCTTTGCGACGAACCTACTACCGCTCTGGACGTGACAGTGCAGGCGCAGGTTTTGGCCCTCTTCGCAGGACTCAAGGACGAGTTGAACGCAGGCATCCTCTATGTCACCCATGACCTGGCCGTGGTGTCCGAACTCTGCAGCACCATCAGCGTGCTCTATGCCGGGCGGCTGGTTGAGTCGGGAAGCGCATCGGATGTCTTGGGGAATCCCCGGCAGGACTACACGCGTGCACTGCTGGCTGCCACCCCCCGCATCGATGAGCCGGGTCAACGGCTGCAACCCATACCGGGGACTACGTTGGCACTGCGGGACAGGCCCACGGATTACTCCTTCGCGATGCGGATTGCGGAACATGCGTTGGACAACACAACCACCTCCGAGGAGCAATAGCATGTCCACTACTCAGCTAAATCACAATGCCCCCGGGAACATCCTGGAGATGCGTAATATCCGGGTTGAATATTCCAGCGGCCGCGGCCGTGGCAAACGCCCGATTGTGGCGCTCAATGGCGTGGATCTTTCCGTTCCCAAAGGCACAATCCTTGGATTGGTGGGCGAATCCGGCTCGGGCAAGTCCACACTGGCCAGGGTTTTGATTGCCCTGGAACGGTCCTTCACTGGCACCATGACGTTTAACGGTGAGGTGTTGCCTCCGCAGCGGAGCAAGGAATTGAGGCGTCGGATCCAGATGGTGTTTCAGGACCCGTATTCTTCGTTGAATCCGAGAATGACCATTCGCCAGACTCTCGCCGAGTTGCTGCGGGTTCACCGGATAGTTGAGCGTCAGCATGTGGACAAGAGGTGTCGCGAGCTGATGGGCCAGGTGCAACTTCCAGCCAGAGCCCTGGATAGCTACCCGATCTCCATGTCCGGTGGACAGCGTCAACGGGTTGCCATCGCAAAAGCCCTCGCGCTGGAGCCTTCCCTCCTGGTGGCGGATGAGGCAGTCTCCGCCTTGGATGTCTCCGTTCAGGCAGGAATCGTCAACCTCATGGCGGACCTCAGGGATGAACTGGGATTGTCCGTCCTGTTCATCGCGCACGACCTCGCGGTGGTCAGGAGCCTGTGTGAAAACGTGGTGGTCATGTACCACGGCAATGTCGTGGAAGCCGCACCCACGGAAACCCTGTTTTCGGAACCGCGCGACGATTACACCAGGAACCTCCTTGAGTCGATTCCGCGGATCCGCTACTGACCCGATCACTGTCAGGATCACCGACATGGGCCAACCCGAGGCCCATTAAACAGCTTTGCAGGAGCCGTACCCGGCTCCTGCAAAGCTGTTTAACCAGGACATACGTCAGTTGAGGGACTCCCTGAGGAACATGGTCTTGGCGGCTACCGCCGCCATCTCGTAGGTAGTCCCGATCATGCCCAGAAGTTCTTCGGATGAGTCCACTTCGCGGGCAATGACGAGGTTGCTGATGCGTTGTACACCGGGCACGGCTTCCAACAACTCTGCGGCCAACGGATTCTGGAAACCTATCTCAAGCTTGAGCCGGTCAGGAATGGGCAACAACTTGGTCTTCTCCACCCCTTGGACCGCGGCCCGGGCACCCTTGCGGATCGCCTCGCGGGCAAACGCAGGGGAGAGACTGTTGGCAGCCTGAAAACCATGCGCGACCTTGACCGGGACCGTCTGCACTCCGCCAAATTCGCGCTCGGCCAGGGCACAGATGACGTCGTCGCCCGTAACCAGGCCCACGGGGACGCCTCGGGTAGCAGCAAAAAGGCCGTTGATGCCGGCCTCCGAGGCGATCTCCCCATTGAGTTTGAAGCTGGTGAACAGGGCCGAGAAGCTGTGGGACAGAAGACCTTCCACTCCGGCTGGGGCGTGGTATCCAACGTAGAAGGCAACATCGAAGTCCGGTGTCAGGCCCTCTGCCATACAGAACGCAGTTGGTGAACCGAAGATTACCCGCGCCCTGGGATCCAGATCCTCGTGCAGGAGGTTGTTCATGGTTCCGTGGCTGTCATTGACCAGTACTTCCGTAGCGCCGCCTTCGAAGGCGCCTTCAATTGCGGCATTGGCCTCGGCAGTCATCAGGGCCTGGGCCCGGGGATAGCCCCTGCCTCCCCGGATGATCTGGTCGTAGGTGGCTACGCCCGAGATGCCCTCCATGTCAACTGAAATGTATACCTTCATGCGGGGTCTCCTTAGTGGTTGGGTTAGAGCGTGGATGAGGCGGGGGAGAGTCTGTACCAACCCGTCCGGCTTACCCCTGTTGCGACGTAGCCGGACGCAAAGGCGTTTTCGAAGACAGCACGGAGGTGAGAACGCCACCTTGCCGCTTCTTCGATGTTGGATCCTCGAAGGGCAACGATGTCCCGGGGAGCCCGGCACCACAGGTTTCCCTCATGCTGCACCAGGGAGGGCCCCGAGTCCGGTCCGTATTCCAGGGCGCTGTTTAGCGGCCCTTGGGGGAGGCTTACGTCTTCAGGCATGCCTTCGCTGCACCTGATGCTCCGCACCGAGGACAAAGGCCAGACCACAACCAGTCGGTCTGATTCATCATTGGCATTGATCTGATCTTCCATTTCGCCGTAAAAATTGCGCTCGTACTCGGAGGCGACGGCACCGAGCTTGGTCAGGTTGAAGCGTGCATTGCGGCTGACCAGGGGATCGAAAGTCCAGGTCATGGTTTCCAAACCATGTGCCAAAGCCCATGCGCGTTGGTGTTGTTTGAGGGCGAATCCCACGCCGTGGTCGGCGACGCCTGGGAGCACCCCGGCGATGAGGGAATATGCGGAGCCCTCGGGTGAAACGATGGCCACTGCGGCCCCACACAGCGCTCCGTCACGCGTGTACGCGGCGGAGACGTTGCATCCGGCGTGCGAGAAGCTGCGGAGGAGGTCGAACGGGATGGGCGCCCCATGGGGCGACATTCCCCAGACGGATACCAGCAGCTCTTCGACGTGCTGGAGTTTTTCCCGATCATGCTCGTCCACGATGGTGACGTTGGCCCTGGCGGCTGCCGAAGCTGCGGTCACGAGTGCACGCTCTGCGGACAGGTGGGCCTCAAGATTCAGTGTCATGATTCAATCCTTGCTCGATCAGTGGGGTGTGGCTTTGTCCGCGCCAACCAACAGTTCTGGTGCTCCTTGTCCGGGACTACCACCCGTGAAAACAGAACGCTCCGCCCTGCAGGGCAGGACGGAGCGTTCGCCATTAAGGGACAGTCAGCGGAGCATGCGGACGGATGAGGGAGCCAGCAGCCCGTCCGCCATCTCAAAAGTTGCCCCCATTGCGAAGGTGGGACTTGTCGAGTTGACGAACGGCACCACGTCCACGTGCTCGAAGAGCCTTTTCTCGGCCGCTGCCCAGTCCTCGCAGCCTGCCTCTCCAGTGGAAGCTGCGGCCTTCTGGACGGCTTCCACATAGCCTGGGTTGTTGATGTAGGCAAAGTTGGCGCCATCCGGAGGCGTCGGCCCCGAAACAAGGGGCATGAGTTCATTGGGGAGGGAGACGCCGATGGGTATGAATGCTGCACCCCAGCCGCCTTGACCGCCGAGGATCAGCGAGCTGCCCTCGGCGTCGGTAACGGGCCGGAGTTGGACATCAACGCCAATTCCAGACCATACCTCCTTGACCAGCTCAGCACCTGCCGCGAAGGTGGGTCCCAATGTGCTGGGGTAGAAGAACTCCATTTTCAGCGTAGTTCCGTCTTTGCTCCGCACCCCGTCACCACGAGCCTTCCACCCCGCGGCGTCCAGTGCGGACTTGGCCGCTTCGAGGTTGTGTCCTGGCAGGTTGCCTGTCAGGGTGTCCTGCTTGCAGGGGCTGAGTACCGGGGCGACAAGGCTGGTGGCAGGCTTGCCGCTCCCACTGGTTACCACCTGCCCGAGTTCATCGAGATTTAGTGCTTGCGTCAACGCGCGCCGAACGCTTTCATCAGAGCCCGGCGAGCCTGGTTTCTGATTGAACCAGACTTGTCCCAGGGCTGTGACCAGGTCACGCTGGAATGCCTTCTTGTTTTGGAGTCTTTGTTTGTCAGGTCCCAGGAGGGTAGCTGCGTTTACTTCACCGGACAGCAGCAGGTTGGCCGCCGTGGTCTCGTTGGCAATGACCTTGAGGACAACCTTGTCCGGCAAGCCCTCCTGGTCCTTCTTCCAGTCGCCGGGTCCCCATGCATAGTCCTTGCGTCGCGTCAGTGTGTAATGGTCGCTTGGGGCCACCTCTGTCACGGTATACATACCTGTCCCGTCAGACCCCTGGGCCAGGATGCTTCGATCCTTGGATCCTGCTGCGCAGACGATCGGCAATCCGCCCACGTTCCGGACCAGGAACGGCTCGGGCGTAGGCGAGGTGACCGTGACGGTGCCAGCGGAAGCGTCTGCAACCGCGGTGCCACCCGAAGGGACGTACACACCTGTGCGCGTGGAGTTGTTGCCCGGGTCTCCCACGAAGTTGATGTTTGCGGCAACGGTTTCGGGCGTCAGCGGCGTACCATCGGAGCACGTGACGTCCTTGCGCAGGGTAAACGTGACGGTGGTGTTGGTGCCTTCCCAGCTCTGTGCCAGGCCGCTCACCAGCTTCCCGTCGGGGTCAAAGTTCAACAGTGAGTCATAGAGGAAGTTGGCGGCCTGCTGCGTTATGGAATTGGAGGCGAAGTGGGGGTCCAGGGAACCCGGGTCCGCGCTCAGCCTCATTGTGAACGTCTTACCGTTCGCAAGTTCGCCACCGTTTGTCTTCGGCGAAGAACCTGAGCAGGCCACCATCGTCATTGATAGCGCCCCTGCGGCGGTGATGCCGAGAGCCGCCTTGATCATGCTGTGAGTCTTCATGGAGTCATTCTTTCGGTCTGCTGTGCTTTAGCCTTTAGCCGACGGGACAATCCCGGCGCTCAAGGATTATCCAAGGGGACTACTGGGTGGGGTTGCCACGAAGGGTGTCCACGGCGAGGCGCGCGGCCCTCCCAATTGCGGCGTCGACCGCCGGCTGCGGGTCGTAGAGGGTTGCCGATCGTGTAAAGACGGCGACGGCGTACTGCCGCCCGTCCGGGTAG
This sequence comes from Paenarthrobacter sp. TE3676, assembly GCF_056279165.1. Lineage (NCBI taxonomy): Bacteria > Bacillati > Actinomycetota > Actinomycetes > Micrococcales > Micrococcaceae > Paenarthrobacter > Paenarthrobacter sp. TE3676. The sequence continues at coordinate 321,825 of NZ_JBWBQU010000004.1, read as the reverse complement.
GTCACCACTCCTGCCTCGTTGCGTATGGCAGGAAGCGTTCCGGTTTTACCGGCTACCAGGACGCCGTCGCCGAAGCCGGATGCCATGCGGTGTGGCCAGATTTGCCGGGCCATCATAGTCCGGACGCGGGCGCATGTTTCGGCGGAACCCGCCGTGTCCGTCCAGATTGCTTCCAGCAGGCGAACAGTGTCCCGGGCTGTGGATGAGGGTGTTCTTTCGGGGTCCAGGATGCCCATCGACCAAATCTGCTCCGGTGTGGCCTCGGCCAGCATGGCGTCGATGTCCAGGCCGCCAGGACCGGGACCCACGCCCAGATCGGCCGCCATCTGCAGGTCCATGTCCTCCCCGCACCCGAGGATCCGGGTAGCGTGGAGCTCTAGGGTGTCCAGCACTGCATCCACGGCGCCCTGCCCTATTCGGTGGAAGATGATGTCCGCGGCGGCGTTGTCGCTCATGGTCATCATGAACAAGGCGAGATCCCGCCAGCTCATCTCGACATCATCCGCGCATCCGGCTGTTCCGATGCCGCCCACCCGGTACCGCGAGGTGACTATGGTCCTTTCCGTTTCCACCAGCCGGCCCGCGGAGACTTCCCGCGAGTAGGCCAGTGCAAACGGAATCTTGAAGACAGATGCCAGCACAACGGGCTGGTCCGGGTTCAGCGAAACCTCGGGACCATCAAGGACGCCCACCTGACGCGCGTGGACGGAGCCAACGGCTCCCACGGAGGCGAAGAGTTCACCAAGTTGTCCGGTTCCCGGGCTCACGCGGTGACCCGGCGTTCAGCCCGTCCGGTGTGGACGAACAGGGCGCGGCCGTTCCCGTCATCGCCCACGAAGGTATGCGGCATGTGCATGCCGTATTGCATTTGCCGGGGCAGCAGGGTGTCCCCTCCGGTTGCCACCAGTTCAATCTTTTCGCGCTCGTCGCCCACTTCTTCGTACAGTCCCTTGGGTGTCCGCTCCAACCAGATACGGCCCTCAGGGTCCTGGCTGACCACAACGTCGGCCACGCGTGAGGAGTATTCCCCAAGGAAGCGTGACGCCTCCACACGGACACTGGCTTCGGGAGGTGTGGGAAGTTGCGGCAGCCGGATACCCGCAAATTCGCCGAGTACCCGCTCCGCGATTTCGGTGAAGACCGGAATCGGGGTGCCTCCGTTGCAGAAGAGCGCGATGGAGACGTCCGTCTCCGGACAAATCCGCAGGAAAGCCGTCTGGCCGATGGTGCCGCCATCGTGACCGACTACAGGGCCGCCGTCATAATCAAAAAGCGCGAACCCCAGCCCCCACGCGGAGCCCATCCATCCGAGCTCAGGCAGCGATACCTGCGGTTTCAGCATGCCTGCGACGGACTCCGGGCTGAGAACGGGCTTGCCAGTTGCTGTTCGTCCTGCATTCATCTGCATCTGCGCGAACTTGAGCAGTTCGCGGGCGCTCATGGTGAGCATGGAGCCGGCAGGGGCGGTTGAACGAGGCAAGGCCCAAATGGGGGAGGGCTGTGGTTCTTCGTCACCATGGGTAATGTGTCCCACGGCGGTACGAAAGAGGATGGCCTCATACGGACCGTTGGCTGCGTGGGTCAGTTCCAAGGGGGTGAACAGGAACTCACGGAGGCATTCATCGTATGGTTTGCCGCGCACTACCTCGACCATCCGACCCAGGAGGGCATACCCGGCGTTGTTGTAGGAGAACATCTCTCCCGGCGGAAAGAGCTGCGGGACGCTATCGAAGGTTTCCACCAGCTTGGCGAGGGCATCCTCACCTTGTCCTGTATCCGTGAAAATATCGCCCTCGAACCCGGCTGTGTGGCTCAGCAGTTGGCGGGCGGTGATGACTGCCGCTGCTGATTCGTCTTCAAGCCTGAACGCCGGTAGGTAGTTTCGGACTGGGACGTCAAGGTCCACTTTTCCTTCGTCCACCAACTGCATGACCAAAGTAGCCGTCCAGAGCTTGGTGATGGAGCCGACCTGGAACAAGGAATCCACGGTGGTCTCGACGCCGGTGTTTCTGTTCAGCACGCCGGCGGCGGACTCGATCACCTCGCCCTGGACAGAAACCGCGACAACGGCGCCCGGGACCTGTTGTTCAGCAAGCAATGCAGGGAGGCGGCCTTCCAGCCACATGTGGACTTCATTGAGGTTGGTCATGCGCCCATGGTAAGTCGCTGGGTGGGCAGTCCACTGTTGTCCGATTTCCCCGCATCCACCTTTAGGCATTGTGGAATTGGCCAAAGGTTGGCACTCGATGTGAGCCACATAATAGATATCGCCAGTCTCGTGGGAGGTCCACCGGGATTCTAGGAGCAGGAGTGGAAATTGAGCACTGCAACGCGTTTAGCCGCGGCGGCAACAAGCAGCCCGTGGTCGGGCTTTACGGCGCGAAGACTAGGCCGACTGGTGGTTTCCGTGTGGGTCCTGGTGACGGCGTCGTTCCTGATGATCCACCTCATCCCCGGCGACCCGGTCCGGTCAGCACTGGGTGCCACGGCACCCACTGCCCTGGTGGAGGCCCGGCGTGAGGCATTGGGGCTCAACGACCCCCTGTGGCTTCAGTATCTCCACTACCTCCAAGGTTTGTTGGGTGGAAATCTGGGGACCTCGATGACCTCTGGCTTGCCGGTGGGGCAGATCATCGGGGACCGGCTTCCGGCCACCTTTGAGCTGGCGGGCTTGGCGTTTGTTCTGGCCGTCATCATTGCTGTGCCCGTTGGTGCCCTCATGGGTGTTCTCACCCGCGGCGGCAGGCGTCGCAGGACGGAGCTGACCTTCACGTCCACCTCCATTTTGTTGGCTGCCATACCCGAGTTCCTCCTAGCCGTAGGCTTGGTGTTCTTTTTCGCGGTCCAACTCGGGTGGTTTCCGGTGGCTGGCCGTTCCGATGCGGGCTCCTACATCCTTCCGGTCCTCTCCATGGCGGTTGGCTCGGCAGCAGTGCTGTCCCGAATGGTTCGCGTGGAGATGCTTTCGGTGCTCGGCGCCGACTACGTCCGCACAGCCCGCGCCAAACGCCTCCCGGACTGGATGGTCTACTTCCGCCACGCCCTGCCGAACGCTCTGACAGCCACCTTGACCATTGGCGGCTTGATGCTGAGCGCCATGGTGGCGGGAACAGTGCTGGTGGAGAACGTCTTTGCCTGGCCCGGTCTGGGCAGCACAATCGTCGCCTCCATCCTGGCAAAGGACTATCCCGTGGTGCAGGGCGTGGTGCTGGTGTACGGGCTTGGCGTCCTGCTGGTGAACCTATTTGTGGACATAGCACTGGGCCTGCTGGATCCGCGTTCGACAATCAAAGAGAGCTGACTGATGCGCACACCGAGAAAAACAGCCGCACCCCGCACGGGCAAGCGGTGGCTGGCGGCGCTGAAGACGCCAGTAGGTGCAGTGTCGGCGGTAATGCTGTTCGCAGTCCTGGCACTGGCAATTGCCGCACCCGTCTTGTGGTCCGGACAGGCCGAAGAGATCAACACCAAAGCAATCCTGCAGGACCCTTCCGCGGAGCACCTGATCGGTACCGACAGCTTGGGCCGTGACTTGTTCTACCGGCTACTGGTAGCCACGGGCCTATCGGTGAAGCTGGCCCTTGCGGCCACGGGAATCGGCGTCCTTGCCGGCTTGCTTCTGGGCACCCTTCCCTCGCTGGTGGGACGCCGCGCGGGAAGGCTGGTGACGGCCGTGGTAAACATCGCCGTGGCGTTCCCCGGGCTACTGCTTGCCATGTTCTTCGCCGTGATTTTCGGTGTGGGCGAGACCGGCGCCGTGCTGGCCATCGGCTTCGCCACGGCTCCCTCCTTCGCCCGACTGACCCAAACCCTGGTAGCCACGCAATCGGAACGCGACTTCATAGCGGCCGCCGAACTGGCCGGAGTCGGCAGGGTGCAGCGGCTCCTGTGGCACGTCCTGCCCAATATCGCAGAACCCTTGGTGGTGACGGCCACCATCGGCGCAGGAAGTTCGCTTCTGGCCTTCGCAGGCCTGTCCTTCCTGGGCCTCGGCGTCCAGCCGCCGGCCTACGATTGGGGCAGGTTGCTCAACGAAGGCCTCAACGACATCTACCTGCACCCCATGGCTGCCCTCGCACCCAGCCTCGCGGTCATCATTGCCGGGCTGGCGTTCAACCTTTTCGGTGAGGCCGTCGCCAAAACCCTTGGCACCCCCGGGTCCGCTGGCAAGGACCCGGCACCCTCACGCGTGGTGAAGTCCGCCGTCGTCGAACCGTTCGCTGTGGAACCGCCAGCTGAAGCCGATGACGCCGTACTGACCGTCCGAGACCTCTACGTCACCTTCCCGGGGCCCAACGGCCCCATCACCCCGGTCCGTGGCGTGAGCTTCAGTCTTGCGCGGGGCGAAGCCGTGGGTGTGGTGGGTGAATCCGGCTCCGGCAAAACGCAGACGGCCTTGGCCTTGGCACAGCTGGTGGAGTATCCGGGCCAGGTCACGGCATCCCGTCTGGAATTCCTGGGCCAGGACCAACTCACGGACAGCTTCAAAGCCCGGCGCCATCTGCTGGGAACCTCGTTCGCGATGGTGTTTCAGGACCCCATGAAGTCGTTCAACCCGACCATGCGCATCGGCAGGCAGCTCGCCGAGGTGGCCATGCGGCACCAAGGGATGAACCGCCGCCAAGCGCTGGCAAGGGCCGCGGACCGCCTCCGGGCTGTCCGGGTACCCGCAGCGGAAAGGCGCCTGAGGCAGTATCCGCATGAATTTTCCGGCGGCATGCGGCAGCGCGCCATGATCGGCATGGGCATCATGGGAAATCCGGCGTTGATCGTTGCCGACGAGCCCACCACCGCACTGGACGTGACGGTCCAACAACAGGTGCTCCGGCTGCTCTCGGCCATCAAGCAGGAAGATAACGTGGCAATGCTGCTCATCAGCCACGATCTCACTCTGGTTGGCCAGGTCTGCGAACGTGTCCTGGTGATGTACGCGGGCCGCATTGTTGAGGACCTTCCTGCTGCCGAGCTTGCCGGGCGAGCGTTGCATCCCTACACGCAGGCACTCCTGGCAGCCGTTCCGGACATGGACACGGACCGCGACATGCCTCTGGCCGTCATTCCGGGGCGCCCCTCCGATCCTTCCCAGATTCCGCCCGGCTGCGCGTTCGCTGCCCGGTGCCCCAAGGCAACCGAACAATGCACCAGCGAGGATCCTCAATTAGTCCGGCAGGAAGACGGACACCGGGTGGCCTGTTGGCACCCTTCCCGTGATGCGGGCAGCCAACCCGTGCCGGTTGAGTTGAAATTACACGCCGCGGTGTTGCAAGGAGATGCCTCATGAATGAACTTCGGTTCGAACAAGTTTCGGTCCGCTTCGGCGGCCGCCGCGGGATGACGGCCGTGGACGGAGTGAACCTGGTAGTGCCACACGGGCAGGTGGTTGGCCTGGTGGGAGAATCCGGCTCCGGAAAATCGACGCTGGCCCGGGCAGCTGCAGGCCTCACCCCCTTGTCGGGCGGCCGGATCGTCTTCAATGGGCAAGCACTGCAGCACCGCCGCGGGGAACGCAATCCGCTGCAGATGGTGTTCCAGGACCCGCACTCTTCTCTGGATCCACGTATGAGCATTGGCGATTCCATCGCAGAAGCCATCGCGCGGACCGGGAGGAGGGCCCCGGGGGAGCGGACCGCCGAAGTGGAACGTCTGCTGGGGCTGGTGGGCCTGGACCCCCAGCGTGCCTTCAGCTACCCCGGCCAAATGTCCGGCGGCCAGCTGCAAAGGGTTGCCCTGGCCAGGGCGCTGGCCGGCCAACCGAAGATCATTGTGGCCGATGAGATCACCTCCGCGCTGGATGTGTCCGTCCAAGGCACAGTCCTCAACCTTATAAGGGACCTGCAACGGGAACTCAATCTGTCCATGCTGTTCATTTCACACAACCTGGCCGTAGTTCGCTACGTAGCTGACCTCATCGCAGTGATGTACCTCGGACGGATCGTGGAACAAGGACCAGCCGAGCAGATCCTGGCAGATCCGCAGCACCCGTATACTAAGGATCTGCTGGCGGCAGTACCAAGCCGTACCAGTCCGGCCCTGGCTCCTCCCGCCGTAGATCCCGCCGTGCGCGCCGTCAATGACGCAGAACCAGCGGACCCGCACCACCCTCCCTCAGGCTGCAGATATCACTTAAGGTGCCCCATAGGCCCCCTGGTTCTTCCGGGGCGGGAGGTATGCGAGGTCGATGATCCTGCCCCGGACGGCCACAAGAACGCGGCGGCATGTCACTTCGCCGGTGAACTGTTGCTCCCGGCCAAGGCAGGCCTCCTGTGACCCGGCGGCTCCTCAGCACCGATCTCCTGGACATCGCCGCCCCGGAACAGCCGGCGCTCTCCCCGGACGGACAATGGATCGCCTACGTGCTCAGGACGCTCGACGCCGGTACGGACAGCACCTGTCGCAACATCTGGCTGGTGGAAACCCGGGGCGGTTCTCCCCGGCAGATCACTTTCAGTAGCAGTGACGCCTCGCCGGCATGGTTGGCTGGCGGGTCACGGTTGTCGTTTGTCCGCACCGTAGAGGGCCGGGACGAGGTCTGCATCATGACCATGGCCGACCACGCAGTGGAGATCATCGCCACGCTTCCCCCGGGAGCGGGCAGGCCCGTGTGGAACCCTGACGGCACGCGGCTGGCTTTTACCGCTTTTGTCTCCACCTCCGGGGCCACTGGCGCTCCGGCGAGGCAGGCACAGCTGGCCGACCCGCCCATGGTGGCCGATGGCTTCTACTACAGGACTGATGGCATCGGCATGCTGGGATCGTTGATCCGGCAGCTTCATGTCCTGGAACCTGCCACCAGGACCTGCGTCCAACTTACACACGGAGACTGGCACGTGCGGAACCCGGAATGGTCTCCTGACGGCAGTCGCCTGGCCTTCGCCGCAGGACCGGCAGCCGACGATGAATCAAGCCTTCTGGCACCGGCACATGTAATGGACGCGGACCGGCCGGGAGCGGAACCATCCGTTGTGGGCCCAACCGATGTGGTTGTTGGCGCACTGGAATGGGCAGGGGACGGGCAATCCCTCCTCGCTGTTTCCAGCCGACCGGTAGGCCACAATTCCCTGACCCGTCTTCCGCTGGACGGCAGCTCGCCCGTGGACCTTAGCGGAACCCTGGACCGTAACGTGATGGCCGGAGCGCCCGCCTATCCGGGCGCCTCGCCGCGCCTCACTGCAGGCGGGGGATCGGTGCTGTTCTGCATTCGGGACCGCGGCTGCACCCACCTCCTGGCAGTGGACGTCGACGGCGGTGAACCTCGCCGGATACTCCATGGCGATGGACTGGTGGTCTCTGAACTCTCAGTGGCCGGGACAGAAGCTGTGACAATTCTCAGGACGCCGACCTCCTTCGGAGAGGTGGTGATGGTGAACGTAGAGGACGGCACCATGCGGATGCTGACCCAGCACGGGGCGAACCTTGCTGATGTGGAACTGTTCCAGCGTCAGGAGAGGGAATTCAATATCTCGGACGGCGCTGTTGTGCAGGGCTGGCTGATCGGCGATCCGGAACCCGCAGGACCCAGACCGCTGCTGCTGGATATTCACGGTGGCCCGCACAACGCCTGGAACGGAGCGGCTGATGATGTGAACCTGTATCACCAGGAATTGGCTGCACTCGGTTGGGTGGTGTTGCTGCTCAACGTCCGGGGGAGCGACGGGTACGGCGAAGAGTTTTACCGCGCCGCCGTGGGCCGCTGGGGCGTTGCCGATTCTGCGGACTTTCTGGAGCCCTTGGACGAACTTGTTGCCGAAGGATTGGCTGACCCGGATCGGTTGGCAGTGACGGGCTACAGCTACGGGGGATACATGACGTGCTACCTGACCGGCCGTGACCAGAGGTTTGCCGCTGCGGTCGCAGGCGGGGTGGTCAGCGATCTTCGGAGTTTCGCGGGCACCTCCGACAGCGGACACTTCTTCATCGCACGGGAACTGGGAACCCGGGACGAACACAGCCTTGACGGGTGGGAGGACATGTCGCCCATTTCTGCCGTGGCCAAAGTTACGACGCCAACACTTGTGCTCCACGGCGCCGATGACCTCAGGTGTCCGGTGGGACAGGCCGAGCAATGGCACGCTGCTCTTTGCGAACAGGGCATCGAGAGCCGCCTGGTTGTTTACCCCGGAGGTTCACATCTTTTTCCGGATATGGGTCCTCCATCCCATCGAATCGACTTCAACCGCCGCATCGTCGATTGGGTAGAGGATCACGTGAACGGAGCAGCCAACGTCCAGAAACAACGAGGGGCGCCAACGGCTGTGGAGGCGGGGCTTGGATGAGTGATCAGCGTCCCCGTGTGAGCCTGGGGCGTGTCCTGGATGATTTGGGTGCCACATTCCTGGAACTCATCCAGGGCGACGTGGGGGCCGCGGATGAAATTGGGGGAGTGGTCATCTACGACCCCTTCGATGAACCGGTCCTTCCCGCCCATGCCCTGGTGTTGGGAATAGGCCTTCAGGATGCATCCCTGGCGACGCTGATCCGGCGCCTGGGGCACCAAGGGGCCGTAGGACTTGTGGTCCGCACCCCGACCACAACCGACCCCAAGGTGGTCCGGGCTGTGGAAGAGTCCGGGGTTGCGCTGCTCGGCCTAACCCCCGGGGCAGGATGGGCGCAGCTGGCTGCCATGCTGCGCACATTGCTTGCAGCACGGGATGCAGGAGTCACCGCTTCGGATTCGGTGGCGGGCTTACCTGCAGGCGATCTGTTCTCCTTAGCGAATGCCATTGCCGCTCTCATGGATGCACCCGTAACCATTGAAGACCGGAACTCCCGTGTGCTTGCTTTCTCCGGGCGTCAGGACGAGGCGGACAACTCAAGAGTTGAGACGATCCTGGGACGCCAGGTGCCCGAGGCCGTATCCAAGGTGTTCGTGGAGCGCGGTGTGTTCCGTGAACTGTATCGCTCCAACGAGCCGGTCATCATCGACGCATTGCCCCCATCTTTGGACGCTGTCTCCCTGCCCAGGGTTGCCGTGGCGGTCCGGGCCGGCGATGAATTCCTCGGTTCCATTTGGGTTGCCGTCCGTCGTCCGCTCAGCGAGGAGAGAATGCAGTCCTTGCGCGACGGGGCTAAGCTCGTGGCGCTGCATGTGCTGCGGCTGCACGCCGGAGCGGACGAGGAACGCCGGATGCGGGCCGATCTGCTGAGCAACGCCCTGGAAGGTGGGATTGGCGCCCTGGACGCGTTGGACCGGTTGGGCTTGGCGGGGCAGCCTGTAGTGGTACTGGCTTTGTCCGTGCTCCCTGATCCGGAGCCTGCACGCCGAACAGCAACTGATGCAGGACTGGCCATGGAAAGGCAAAGGATAACTGACAGCTTCGCCATGCACCTTGGTGCTGTCCAGCCACGCTGCGCCGTAGCCCTCCTCGGTGATACCACGTACGCACTGTTTCCCGTTTCGCAAGACGAGCACGCGGAAGAGCGTGCTGCCGCAACGGGGAGTGATTTCCTTCGACGCCTGGGAGACCGTGCCAACGCTGTGATCGGAGTTGGGACGCTGGCCAAAGGGCCCGCCGATCTTGCAAGCGCCCGGGCCAGCGCGGACCGAGTCCTTCGCGTGCTCCGATCGGACAACGTAAGGGGCCGGCGCGTGGCCCGGCTGGCCGATGTTCATGTTGAAGCGTTGATCCTCGAGTTAACCGAGCTCGCTGCTTCCCGCGGTGAACAGCCCACCGGGCAGATCGCCCGACTCTATGCCTATGACCAGAAACACAACGCCAACCTGGTAGATACCCTTCGTGCCTGGCTCGACGCTTTTGGTGACATCGCCGCCGCTTCGGCAGCTGTCTATATCCACCCCAATACCTTCCGCTACCGGCTGCGTCGACTCGCCTCCGTAGGTGGGCTGGACCTGGACGATCCACAGACCAGATTCGCCGCCATGCTCCAACTTTGCATTCTGTCCTCACACTCCAAGTGAGAATTCCCCGCCCGCACCATTGATAGGAATCCGTCCCCATGAAAATTTCCCGCGCGACCATTACCCTGATAGATGTCCCGTTGATTGAACCCTTCTTGGTTTCCTACGGGTCCTACCCGTCGATGCCAAGCATTATCCTTACGCTGGAAACCGATGACGGCCTGGTTGGATACGGTGAGAGCGTGCCGGATGGGCACATCACAGGCGAGACACCCACGGGAACAGTTGAGGCACTCAGGACGGAACTGATACCCGCAGTTTTGGGATTGGACCCCCGAGACATCACTGCAGTCCACCATCGGCTTGGTGCCGCGCTCAAAGGTTGCGGCGCCGCAAAAGCTGCTGTGGATATCGCCTGCTGGGATTTGGCAGGCAAAGCGGCTGGACGCCCCGTGTACTCACTGCTCGGTGGCCGCAGGCCCGCACAGCCCACCATCGCCCGCGTGATGAGTATCCTGGCGCCCGACGTTCTAGCCGAGCAGGCCGTCCAGGCCCGGCAAGAAGGGTATCGCCACCTCAAGATGAAACTTGGCGGGGGAGACGGACAGGATATCGAACGGGTGCGCGCCGTGCGGGCGGCCATCGGTGACGATCTGGGAATTCGCGTGGATGCCAATCAGGGCTGGGGCGATCCGGCCACTGCACTGACGATGATCAGGGCCCTGGAGCCGTTTGATATCGACTGGGTGGAACAGCCCATCCTCGCCGACGACATTGATGGTTTCCGACTGATCCGCCAGGGCACGGGGATCAGGCTCATGGCGGACGAAGCCGTGGTGGATGCACGGGATCTCGCGCAGTTTGTGCGTGACCGCTCCGTGGACATGGTTAATCTAAAACTGATGAAAAGCGGAGGCATCACTCCATGCCACCGGTTGGCGACACAAGCCGAACTCGGCGGACTCAAGGTACAAATCGGCTCCATGCTTGAGACCAGTATTGCTTCCTCGGCAGGCTTTCACCTGGCGCTCAGCCACCCTAACATCGTTTCCACGGAGCTCTCCGGCCCCCTGAGGTTCGCAAAGGAACCTGGCGATCTGAAGTACATCATTCCGGACGTTCACATTACGGAGAAACCCGGTCTGGGCGTCGAGGTTGACATAGATGTCCTGGCAGAACTGACGGTCAGCGAATGCGAGGTCCGGGTATAAGGCCGAGCCCCCGGGATCAGCTCCGCAGGTATGCCAGGACGGCCAATACCCTTCGATGGCCCCTGTCCATGGTGGACAATTGCAGTTTTTGGAAGATATTGCCGATGTGCTTGCTGACGGCAGTCTCGGTGACCACCAATCTGCCAGCTATGGACAGATTGTCCAGCCCTTCGGCCATGAGACCCAGAACGTCGCGCTCCCTGGGTGTCAGGGTGCTCACCGGATCCCCGGCGCCGCGGCGGCTCATGAGCTGGGAGATGACTTCCGGGTCCATTACGGTGGCACCGGCGGCCACCCTGCGGAGCGTGTCCGTGAATTCTGCTACTTTACCCACGCGCTCCTTAAGCAGATACCCCAGGCCTGCTGCGCCCTCAGACAACAGGTCGCCGGCGTAGCGGTCCTCCACATAAGCGGAGAGGACCAGAACCGGAAAGCCGGGCCGCCGCCGTCGGGCTTCCCGGGCTGCCTGCAGCCCTTCATTGGTGAAGGTGGGCGGCATCCGCACGTCCAGGACCGCGGCGTCCGCTTTGTCCAGCACAGCGAGGAAGTCATCGGCGTTGTCCACAGCGGCGACGACTTCGAATCCCTCACTTTTCAGGAGCAATGACAGTCCTTCCCGCAGGAGGGCATCGTCCTCAGCAATTACCACTCGCATGGCAGTTCCACCTTGACAGTCGTTGGTCCCCCGGCCGGGCTCTCGAACCGGGCTGAACCTTCGAAAGCCTCTGTCCTGCGGCGGATGCCCGCGAGGCCACCACCCGGACGCTCGAGCGCTCCGCCGGAACCATTGTCTTCGACGGAGATAAGTAGTTTATCTGCTGACCCGGTTTGACCTGCGTCGCGGCCGACCACCACTATTATCTGCGACGCGTCACTGTACTTGTTCGCATTGCTCAAGGCTTCGGCAACGATGAAATAACTGGCGGACTCCAGTGCCGCCGGCACCCGCTCCAGATTCTCCAGGGTCAGGAGGCACGGAATGGCCGACCTTCCCGACAATGCCGACAACGCACCTTCAAGGCCCAGTTCGTCCAGGATCGGAGGATGGATGTCGTGCACTGCCGTGCGCAAGCCTGCCAGAGCTTCAGTGGCCGCCTGCTGGGCCCGGCGGACGTGAGGGAGGGCCTCATCCGGATTTTTTTCAAGGGTCCGTTCGGCAAGTCCGAGCATCATCACGACGCCGACCAAGCGGTTTTGTGCGCCATCGTGCAGGTCCCGTTCGATCCTCTTGAGTTCCGCGGCATGGGCGTCCAAGGCTGCTGCCCGGCTGGCCGTCAAGGCCGTCACCCTCTCCACCAGGGATGATTTGGTGGGCGCGAGGATCCGTAACTGGGCCCACGAAAGCCCCCGGGCAACAGCCGGCAGGAGCAGCCAAGAGAGGACGGCGTAGGCAAGCCCGATGGGAAGCATCCAATACGCAGCCTCCCAGGAAGTTACTGGATAGATGCTGCTGACGGGTTGGTCCGGAGGAAGCAAGTACCAGTAGGCCGGAATGAGTAAGGTGTTCAGTGCGCCAAAAGGCAGGGCTACGCAAAAGACGGCCACAATCGGCACAATGAACGCGTGCCCCAGCAGCCACAGGGCGTCCCGGCCGGTGGAGCGGGAGAAGACAAAGCGCTGCCGCTCTTCGAACGACGGTTTTCTGGGGAGCGGGGCATACGCTGCAATGACAACCGACCCCCTGTATCGGCCTGTTCGCCCCCTTGCGAGCCCGGCCCACCAACGAAGCGCAGCCACTAAGGGGGAAGCAATCAACCACCCGCCGCTGAACAACAGCAGCGGGGCCAGGACTGCCGTGAGCATAAAGAAGCCCATGGACAGGAAGCCGAACACCAGTTCACGGGCGAGGTACGCGAATGCGCGCCACCATTGCCCCAGTCGTTTGTTAATCACCTGTCCAGTCTCTCCCGGCGACACAGCCCTTGTCGGTGTAGTCAGCTACACCATTTGCTGGTGCAGCTTTCACCCCTAAAAAGACGGGGTCCTGCACCATCGTGCCTGTCTCCGCTGATCCGTAGCGTCGAAAGCATGAAATCCGATGCATCATCAATAGCCTCCAAACTGCCGGAAAGAGCTGCGCGCGTCGCATCCGGTGCAACATCCAGGGACGTGAGTATCGACGTGATAAGGAGTCTCTGCCTGGTGGTCGTGGTACTGATCCACGCCCTGATGGTGGGAGTGAGCATTGGGCCGGGTGGTCCGGTTCTGGAGAACGCCCTCGATGGACAGGCATGGTTCGCTTCCGTTACGTGGTTCGCCCAGGTCATGCCTTTGTTCTTCATCGCGGGAGGCTTCAGCTCAATCTCCCATTGGCGAGCCATGTCAGATCGGGGAGAAAACGCAGCGGACTATGTTCGTTCCCGACTTCTGAGGCTTCTGGTTCCAGCGGTGATTCTGGTCGGGTTGGTCGGATTAGGCCTGCTAGTGCTGACGCTGGCCGGTGTCCCCGCCAATATTGTTTCAACCGCCGGATACCGCATCAGTCAGCCCTTATGGTTCCTGGCTGTGTATCTTGGCTGCTCGGCTTTGGTGCCTTTGATGGCGTACGCACACCGCAAGGCAAGAGTCCTCACCATGCTTGGACTGATGCTACCGATGGTTGCAGTCGACGCTCTCAAAATCCTGACCGACCAAACAGCCGTCGGCTACGCAAACCTCGTGTTTGTCTGGCTCTTCGTCCAACAACTGGGTTTTTGGCTCGCGGATGGGTCTCTTGAGCGATTGGCGCCGGTTGTACGCGGGTATGGGGCGGGGATATCACTGGCCTTGTTAATGGCCTTAACCGTTGCTGGTTGGTACTCCGGCGACATGTATCTGAATCTCAACCCGCCCACAGGAGCGTTGGCACTGCTGGCAGTGGTGCAAGTGATGGTCTTCTCCCTTTGCCAGCCAAAAATCCGGCGGTGGGCAGAAAATCCCTTTGTCATCAGTTCGATCAGGGCTGTTGGATCACGCGCGATGACCATCTATCTGTGGCACATGCCGGTTCTCGTTGCCCTTGCGGGGTTTCTGCTCATCCTGCCATACCGGCTACCCGTACCAGGAAGTGGAGACTGGTGGTTCACAAGGTCGTATTGGCTCGCGGCAGTCTTGTGTGTCCTTCTCCCCGTTGTTCAGGTATTCGGGCTTTTCGAACGTGCGGGCAGTGACCCGCGCCTACGTTCGAGCAACAACCGACGCGTCGCGTTCAGCACCGTGCTGGGCGTCTTGGGCGTGATTGTCCTGTTGATAGAGGGGGTAACCCCGGTCACGGCCGGAATAAGCGTCGCCCTGTTCTGCTGCGCCTTGGTGGGTCACGCGAATCTTCCGCGTCTTCGAACAGCCCATTAGCTACAGCCCTATGGGCTATCAACGTCACCGGAAAAGGAAAACAATCCATGAAAAGACTTCGCACGACTTCCGTCGTTGCAGCCCTGCTCACCGTCCCACTCGTGGCGGGCTGTGCGGCGGTCAACCTACCGGCGGATCCGGCAAGCGGCCTGGCGCGCTTCCACGATCAGAGCATCGTGTGGGCTACCTGCGAGGACCAAGAGCTCGCCAACTCCGGAACACAATGTGCAATGGTCACGGTTCCACTCGACTATTCCGCCCCGGACGGCGAGACCATCACAGTAGCGGTCTCCAGGATCGCATCCACGGACCCGTCGAAGCGACGAGGGATCCTGCAGACCAACCCGGGTGGGCCTGGAGGCAGGGGCCTGGGATTACCTGCCATACTTCGTGCCGGTATGACACCTGAGGTGGCCGCAGCCTATGACGTGATAGGCATGGACACGCGTGGGCTTGGCAAGAGCACACCCGTAGATTGCGGAGTTCGGCAGATGTCCTGGATGCGGTCTGCCGGCACCGACCGCGAAGGATTTGATGAAAATGTTTCAAGGGCCAAGGAGGCAGCTGATCGATGCTGGGAGAAGTACCCCGGTATCCTTCCCCACATCAACACACAGAATATTGCCCGGGACGTTGACGTTATCAGGGCGGCGCTTGGCGAATCCGAGACGTCATTTCTGGGGTGGTCCTATGGGACGTTCCTCGGCGCGACGTACAGCCAGATGTTCCCCGACAGGATTGATCGCCTGGTACTGGACAGCGCACCCGACCCCGCAAAGTACGGAATCACGATGTTCAAGGACATGGCTGCCGCAAACGAGAAAGCAATAGACGACTTCGCAGGGTGGGCTGCCTCCCGGAGCAATCAATACCAGTTGGGATCAACGGCAACCGAGGTGCGTGAGGTGATCGAAAAGTTGATCAGCGACGCGGCCCAAAAACCGATCCCGGTAGGCGACTACATGCTGGATGACCATGTGCTGCCTTTCCTCATGTATGTCAACGGGGTCAGCGACCTCGAAGCGGACAACGAGACGTTCGCCCAGGTGCTGGTCCAACTGCGTGCCCTCGCCCGCGGCGAAAGGGTTGAGCTTCACCCCATGCTGGCCGGGTTGGTCCAAGCCTGGTTCAAGACCGAGCTTGGTACCGGAGCCGACTACTCAGCAACCCTGGCCATCGTGTGCGGCGACGTCACCATGCCCGCCGACCCCGAGTGGTACTGGGAGGAGATCCAGCGGCACCGGCGCGACCAGCCGGTTTTTGCCGGGGTGCACCACACGATAACCCCTTGTTCGTTCTGGCGGAAGAGCCCTGCCCTGCCCATTGCCATCGACAACCCCGCACGTGCGTTGCAGATCCAGGCCGTTGGGGACACCCGGACCACCTATGAGGAAGGCCTTGGCATGCACGCAGCGATGAAAGGTTCCCGTTTGATTACGCTCCCTGGGCGGATACACGCCGTTTTCCCCACCTATGGCAACCAATGCGCCAATTCCGCCGTCAACGACTACCTGCTCGACGGGAAGCTGCCCAGCGCAGACATCGTCTGCGAATAGCGGGCCGCTGGGTTCAGCGCTTGGTATAGCCAGCACCACCTTCTTTCCGGTGCCTGGCTGGATGGGACAGAACACGCGTCCGTCTTAGCGTTGAAGCATGACTTCCGTACTCCGCGGCGTCGCCCAGGCGATGCATCAGTCCACCGAGGTGCTGTGCCTCGATTCCGTCATCAAAACCTACGGCTCGAAGGCCAATTCCGTCACCGCGCTCGGCGGCGTCAGTCTGTCTCTCCAGCGCGGCAGCTTCACCGCGATTATGGGGCCGTCAGGCTCGGGCAAGAGTACATTACTCCACTGCGCCGCTGGCCTCGACACCCCCACGAGTGGCTCGATCCGTCTTGGCGATACAGAGGTAACCGGGTTACCAAAGTCAGCACTTACGGCATTCCGGCGCGACCATGTGGGCTTCGTGTTCCAGGCGTACAACCTGCTGCCTGCTCTGTCGGTGGAGGAGAACATCAGCTTGCCGTTGCTGCTGGCCGGAGGCTCGGTTGAAAAAGGCTGGTTGGACTTCCTCTTGCATTCCGTTGGACTGGAGGCCCATGCCGGGAGGCGGCCTGCAGAGCTTTCCGGCGGGCAGCAGCAGCGGGTTGCGATAGCGAGGGCGCTGATCACACGACCACATGTCGTATTCGGGGACGAACCCACGGGGGCCCTGGATTCCCGTTCAGGGAAACAAGTACTGGATCTGCTTGCACACACGGTGCGCGAACTGGAACAGACCGTGGTTGTAGTCACCCACGACCCCGTGGTCGCTGCACACGCCGACCGCGTCATCTTCCTCGCTGATGGCGCTTTCGCAGGACACCTCGATAGTGCCAGCCCGACCCAAATTGCCGACCACATGAGCACTTTGGGGGAGTGGTGATGAGGCGTCTAACTTTTTGTCGTCTGGTACAAACGGGCCTGCGTCAGAACCGCACAAGCTTCGTGGGCGTGGCGGTATCGATTCTCGTCGCAACGGCGCTCATCACAGGCTTGGGCGTCTTGGTGGAGTCCGGCATCCGTGGCGGCATTGCCCCTGAACGATACGCTGCGGCCGATGTGATCGTTGGTGGCAGCCAGTCACTTCCCATCGAGGACGATATCCCGCTGCCCCTGCTTGAGCGAGTGCCCCTTCCGGCGGGACTCGCAGAGCAGCTCTCTGAAATTCCCGGGGTAGCATCAGTGGTCGCAGATTCCACGGTTCACCTTGTATCCGGGGAGGGCACGGTTGACGGACATCCATGGTCCACCTCAAGCTTGGGCGGGTTCACGATCCAGGAAGGAGTCGCTCCTTCGGCCAACGATGAAGTCGTAGTATCAGCTTCGTCCGCTGCTGTGGTGGGAGGCATGCTCCGTTTAACGCATGGAGGTGTTCCCGCTGAATACCGCGTTGTTGGCAAAGCGCAGGCGCCGATGGGAGCCACACGCGCCGAACACCTGTTCCTTAGCGGCGAGCGAATCGCGCAACTTGGTCACAGGGGCGGTGCGCCTCAGGCCTTGGGCGTCTTCGCTGAGGAAGGCACGCAGCCAGCGGCGCTGGCAGCAACAATCGCTGGGCGTTTCCCTCATCTCACAGCGCAGAGTGGTGATGCCAAGGGCGATGTTGAGTTTCTGGAATCCGTGGCAGCACGGTCCTCTCTCGTGGCCATCGGTTCCGCGTTCGCAGGCACGTGCCTGCTTGTCACGATGTTCATCGTCGCCGGCACCCTGTCACTCTCAGTGCAGTCCCGCCACCGGGATTTTGCCCTGCTCCGCGTGGTAGGGGCGGGTTCCGCCCAAATACACCGCTTGGTGGCTAGCGAGGTGTTTACTGTTGGGTCGATCGCTGCGCTGCTGGGTATTGCCCCCGGTTACGTGCTTGCAAAGACGCTGCAGGGTGCCTTCGTGAAATCGGGCGTTATCCCTGATGACTTTGTCCTCGCGTTCAGTCCAATTCCTGCTCTCGGAGCGGTTACCCTGGTGCTCCTGGCCGGGTGGGGCGCTGCCAGGGTCGCCGCAAGCCGTCCGGCTCGAATGGACCCGGTCGAAGCCCTGCGTGAAGCCTCGAATGGCCCGACGACCATCGGCAAGTGGCGGTGCATCACCGGGGTCGCGTTCGCTGTGGCCGGGTTGTCGCTCTCGGCCCTCCCCGTGGCCATCAAGGGACAGAGTGCCGCAGGCGCGGCGGCGGGTGCCTCGATTGTACTTATCATCTCACTCGCCCTGCTGGGCCCCTTGGTGGTGCGCTTCGCCCTTCTCTGCATCGGTACCAGTCGTGTACACGCGTCTGCTCCAGCGTTCCTCGCATCGAAGAATGGAATAGTGAACGCCCGGCGGTTTGCTGCCGCAATCACACCGCTCGCGCTTGGGATCTCGTTGGGCCTGGTGCAGCTTGGCGGCCCGTCCATCCTGGACAACGAAGCGAAGGCCCAGGCACAAGCCGGCGTCCTTGCCCAATTGCGGGTGAGTGCGCCGGGAGGGCTTTCGAACGAGCGCGTCGAGGAAATCAGGGCGACACCCGGTGTTGCAGACGTAAACCCTGTGGTGGTGAGTCAGTTGGTGCTCCACCAGCAGAGGCCCTACGGCGGACAGCCAGCGAGCAGTTCCGAATTCGTTGTCCAGGGTATTGACCCTGGCGCTGCCGCAGGGACCATCGACCTCAAGGTGCACGAAGGATCGCTCGGAGCTCTCAGCGGGGAACATCAGGTGGCCCTCAGCAGTAACGCACAGCAGATACTGGGCATTGGCATAGGCGATCAAATAGCCGGCAACTTCGGTGATGGTAGTCTGCTCGATGCCACGGTCGTGGCGATTTACGAACGCGGTTTGGGATTTGGCGACGTCACGATGTCTGGTGAGGTGGTGCGATCCCATACCACGGCCGGTCTCCATGGGTTCGCGCATGTTAAGGCCGTGGATGACGTGAATGCGACGCGTTCAGCCCTTTCGGAAGCGGGCTTCGTGGTCAGCGGCGGCAACGCGGCGGACCCTGCAGGCTCTGCAGGGCGGTCACAGCAGGGATGGGTGGGGTTGGTCGCGCTCATCGTGATTCTGGGGTACATCGCGATCGCCGTGGTGAATACCTTGATGATGGCCACAGGACAACGATCGCGCGAGTTTGCGCTGATGCAGCTCATCGGAGCTTCGCGACGGCAAGTCCGGGGCATGATGCGTCGTGAAGCCATGGTTGTTGCCCTTTTGGCAACTGCATTCGGCCTCACCATAGCTTTGCCGCCCCTTGTGGGCATGAGCGTGGGTATCACGGGGCAACCAGTCCCGCAGCTTTCCGTGTGGTGGTGCATCGCGGTTATTGGGTCGATGTGCGCCTTAGCCCTGATCACCTTGGCGGTTTCGACGTGGGCAACGCTGCGGATCCGTCCCGTCGAGGAGATCGGCTCGCGGCAGTAGGCCCACGCACGCAAGAGGGTGCAGTGCCTTGTGCGATCGAACCAAACTGCACGGAAGGGTCGTTGCTTGCCACCAATTTCTTGGCGCGGTGTCAGCAATAGACTCGGCGATATTGCATCCACAAGCAGAAGGAGCTTCATGGTGGAATCACTGTCACAGATTGGTTCTTGGGTGGAGGAGAGACTGCCCGACTTCATCGCAAAGTACCAGGTGCCCGCTGCGTCCGTGGCGATCCTCAGCGATGGCGAGGTGGTGCGGACTGCGGCAGGCATCTTGAATAAAGCGAGCGGTGTTGAGGCCACTACGGACTCCGTCTTCCAAATCGGTTCGATCACTAAAGTTTGGACAGCCTCGCTCATCATGCAATTGGTAGATGAGGGACTTGTGGACCTTGATGCCCCTGTGCGCCGCTACCTCAGGGACTTCGTTATCGCCGACCGCACCGCCTCGGAGAAGATCACCGTTCGTCAACTCCTCAGCCACGTCTCCGGGTTCGAAGGCGATAGCTACATTGAGACGACCGAGGGTGAAGACGCCGTCGAAAAATTCATGCCTATCCTTGCCGATGTCCCACAGCTCTTCGAACCCGGCGAAATGTTCTCCTATAACAACGCGGGTTACTCGGTTCTCGGCCGCATCATCGAAGTTGTCCGGGGCAAGCACTACGAGGCTTGCCTGCGGGACCACCTCATCGTGCCACTGCAGCTCAAGTACGCGGCCACGGGCGCGGGTGAGGCGATCATGTTTCGCGCCGCCGTTGGCCACATCAGCAAAACCGAGGGCGCCCCTCCGGAGCCGGCGCCGGCTTGGTCTGTATTGCGTTCGAACTCTCCGGCCGGATCCGTCCTCGCCATGAGTGCAAGCAACCTGATTACCTTCGCCAAGATGCACATCGACGGCGGAATCGGCCCGGATGGCAAACAGATCCTCAGCACGGAAAGCGTGGCAGCCATGCAGGAACCGCAGGTCAAGCTTCCGGAGCTTGGTCTCATCGGTGACAGCTGGGGTCTCGGGTGGGAGCTCTTCACGTGGAAGGGCGGCTCCGTCATAGGCCACGACGGAGGAACAATCGGCCAGAGTGCCTTCCTCCGCATGATCCCTGGCCAGAAGGCCGCGATCGCGGTGCTCACAAACGGCGGCGATGTGATCGGTCTGTATGAGGAGGTCATCTCCACGGTTATCAACCGCCTCACTGGCATTGTGGTGCCGGAGCTTCCTGCCCCAGCCCGCCACATCCCCGTCATCGATGCCTCGCGCTACGTGGGCACCTACAGCTCACAACTCGCCGATTCCCATATCAGCCAGGACGCGGAAGGGAGGATCTGGATTGAACAAAGGAGCAAGGGACCTTTCGCCGCGCACGGTGCCGGGGAGCCGCCGATTGAACTCGTCCATTGGAAGGGAAACACCCTCATCCCGCTTAAAGCCCACGATGGTATGCATACACCGCATGCCTTCTTGGGAGACGACGGCAACGGCAACGCACTCTATCTGCACACCGGTCGTGCCGACCGGAGGGTGACGGCATGACTGCGTCCATCGCGGAAACCTTCGCACAGGTAGGTGCCACTGGTTTCCTCCATGCGCGTGAAATCGGGACGGACACCACTCACGAGATCTGCGTACGCGCCGATGAACACATAGTTCTCGCGTCCGTCTTCAAGGTTTTTGTACTGGTTGCCTATATTCGCGCGGTGGATGCAGGCCAGCTGAGTCCAAATGGACGGACTACTGTCACCTCTTATTACCGCACTGGCGGGGTGGGCATTGCCGGATTCAACGACGACGTCGAGATTAGTTGGCGTGACCTCGCACACAACATGATGGTGATGAGTGATAACGCTGCCACCGACGTCCTGTACCACCAACTGGGTCGGGAAGCGGTGGACCGAATCATCACAGACCTCGGACTTAACCAAACGCGCCTGATCGGCTGCTATGAAGATCTGGTTGCTTCGGTCGTTGAAGATCTCGGCGGCAGCCCGGAGGACGATGTCGAGGAGCTCCTGGGACGAGCCACTCCGGCGCAGATCCTAACCTTGTCGATTCTTGATCCGCTGCGCACAGCCGCGTCAACTCCGAGGGATGTCACTACCCTGCTCAACGCAATCTGGTCTGATACCGCAGCGTCACCAGCGGCATGCAAAATGGCCCGGGACATCATGGCGCAGCAGATCTGGCCGCACAGACTGTCGTCCGGATTTCCGGACGAAGTACTCATCGCCGCGAAGACGGGAACCCTGCCCACACTTCGCAATGAGGCTGGCGTCGTCACCTACCCGGACGGGCGGCAATATGCTGTCGCTGTCTTCACGAAGGCCGATTCGCTGGCAGACCGGTTACCCCAAGTGGATGCCTCCATCGGCGTAGCCGGTCGCCTGGCGGTTGAGCGCCTCCGTGCGCTGTCCTCCCCATCCCATCCGCACGGCGCCGTTGATCAGCACAAGGTGGTTCCCTCATGAACGTCGACGTCGAACTGCTGCTTAAAGACCTGCAGAGAATCGTGGAATGCGAATCGCCTTCCACGGATCTGGCTGCCGTTGCCCGCAGCGCAGACATAATAACCGGGCTCGGGGAACGACTGTTCGGTTGCTCTCCCGAGCGGATTGTGATCGACGGGCGCACCCACATGCGCTGGCGATTCGGTACCCCCCGTGTTCTGGTGCTTTGCCACCACGACACAGTCTGGCCAATAGGATCGGTCATCGAGCATCCGTTCGAGATCGACGGCGACGTCATTCGTGGGCCAGGCTCCTTTGACATGAAGGTGGGACTCGTGATGGCGCTCCATGCCATTGCGGCCCTTTCGAACCGTGATGGCGTGAGCCTGCTGGTAACCGGTGATGAGGAGCTCGGTTCGCCCAGCTCCCGCCAGCTCATCGAAGACGAAGCCCACGGTTGCGACGCCGTTCTCGTTCTCGAGGCATCGGCCGATAACGGCGCACTCAAGATAGGACGCAAGGGTGTTTCCCTTTACGAGGTGACTGTGCAAGGGCGGGCAGCGCACGCCGGACTGGAACCCGAACAGGGCGTCAACGCTTCAATTGAGGTGGCCCACCAGATCCTCGCGATAGCCAGCATGGGCGACACGGAACTCGGCACGACGGTCACGCCGACATTGCTTCGCTCCGGTACTACGACGAATACCGTTCCGGCGGCATCCAGCGTCGCTGTGGACGTACGAGTACGCACGCTGGCAGAGCAAAACCGGGTGGACACCGCACTGCGTGCGCTCACGGCGACGTTACCCGGTGCGGTGCTAAACGTTACCGGGGGAGCGAACCGTCCCCCACTTGAAGAGTCCGCCGCGTTGGATCTGTTCACCCGCGCCAGCCGGTTGGCTGGGGAGCTTGGACTCCAGTCCTTGGAGAGCGCCTCGGTGGGCGGAGCCTCTGATGGCAACTTCACAGCCGGGCTCGGCATTCCAACCCTTGACGGGCTTGGTGCGGTGGGCGGTGGAGCGCACGCGAGTCATGAACACGCGCTGGTCGGAGCAATGATTGAACGTACCGGCTTGGTCCACGCTCTGATAGCGGAACTCATTCATGAGCATGCACCAACGGAATCCGCAGCGTCGGCGGCGTTGCGGTGACGACGTCGAGTACTTCTACGCGAAGCGATGATTTCATCGAGGATGCGCGTCAGGCAGCGCAGACGGCTGCGGAATCCGCACGCATCACAGTGCGTATGCTGCACCAGGTGGAGGAGTTCACTCAGGTAATTGCGCTCTTTGAGCGTATTTGGACCTCGGATGTTGGCAGGGGGCCGATAAAAACGGAAACTCTGCGGGCGATATCCAAGGCCGGAAGCTATGTCTCAGGCGCTTTCGACGGCGATACCCTTGTGGGAGCGTGTACGGGGCTGTTTGGCGCGCCCTCGCACCAGACACTGCACAGTCATATCGCTGGCGTCGACGGCCGGATGCGTGGTCGGAATGTCGGCTTCGCGATCAAGGCGCACCAGCGCGCCTGGGCCTTGGGTGAAGGCATCCAAGAGATCTCCTGGACCTTCGACCCGCTGATCAGTCGCAATGCCCATTTCAACCTCGTGAAGCTTGGTGCCCGGGCCAGCCTGTACCACCGCAACTACTACGGAAAGGTGAGCGACACGATCAACGGGGCTGATGACACTGATAGGCTGACCGTCACGTGGGACCTGCTGTCGGACAGCGTGGCTGCGGCGTGTCATGGAATGCCCGCGTCTCTTGATATGAACGCGCGCCGGGGCTATGAGGCCCAAACGCTGCTCGAGCCTTCGCCGGACAATGAGCCGACCGTGCGCAAAACAGATGCGCCGTTAGTGCTGGTTCGCCCCCCGGATGACATCGAAGCGCTCCGAAGCAGTCGGCCAGAAACTGCCTCGCGCTGGCGGGCTGCCCTCCGCGATAGCTTGGGTGCGCCTATGGAAGGCGGTGCACATGTGCTCGGATTCGACGCATCGCGCCGATACGTCATTGACAGGGGAGCCGCTCTTCCATCGTGAGCTTTAATGTCCCAGGATAACGAGCGGGGGTTCTGCTGCACGCCGTGCTCCCCGCACCTCGTCCAATGCTTGAGTCGCTGTCGTGGCATTCGGGCCCGTGTATCCACACCGTACTCCGTCGAGGAGAAAGACGGGCATGCACGAGCCCGGGCTCACTCTTCGCAGGTCATTCTCTGGGTTCGACTGCTCAGCCAGCGCTGACGTCTGCCAGTGCAACGCCAGCCAACACAGCGGCAGATCGCAGTGGCGCTACCGTGAGGGTTGCTGTCGTGGCCTCGTCGAGCACCGAGGCGATTGGTTCGACACCAAGCCCCGGACCGGTGGGGATCCGGATCTGTCCTGCTTCAATGATGAAGGGCTCGGTGATGTCCTGTTTGAAGTAGCGGACTGATGCTGAGATGTCTCCGGGCAAAGTGAATCCAGGCAGGCCGGCGAGTGCGGCATTGGCTGCCCGGCCGAGCCCGGTTTCGATCATCCCGCCGCACCAGACCGCGACCCCGTTGGCAACGGCGACGTCGTGAATGCGCTTGGCTTCGAGGTATCCGCCAACCCGACCTGGCTTAACATTGATGATTGCTGCGGCCCCCAGGGCGATGGCGTCGGCGGCAGAGGCGGCAGAGACAATCGACTCGTCCAAACACAGTGGAGTGGTGATTTCGCGGGCGAGGAGGGCGTGCTGACGCAGATCATTCTCGGCAAGCGGCTGTTCGATCAACAGCAAGTTGAATGGGTCCAGCTGGCGCAAGTGGGGGGCGTCCACCAACCGGTAGGCGGTGTTCGCGTCTACCTGCAATGGGATGTCGCCAAATCGCTCTCGCACTGCCTGGACGGGCTCGATATCCCATCCCTGCCGGATCTTGAGCTTGATGCGCACGTAGCCTTGTTCAACATAGTCGCCCACCACAGCAAGCAGCTCCGGTATCGACTTCTGAATTCCAACCGAAACTCCGGATGGCACCTCGTCGACAGTCGCGCCGAAATAGGATGCAAAGGAGATGTCCGTTGCCCGCAGCTGGGCGTCAAGGATCGCCATTTCGAGTGCGGCCTTAGCCATCCGGTGGCCAATAATGTGTTCGAGCACGTGCCCGACGAGCTCTGCGGTGAGCGACTTGCCCGCATCTTGCCAGGCGTATAGGGCCGGTATCAGGAACCGCTGCAACACCTCACGCGCACCATCACGATATTCCGGCGAGTACACAGGCTCGCCGAGAACCACGCATTCACCCCACCCGGTAACCTCACGGCCATTGTGCTCGGCCTCTACCTTGACGAGTAGCGGCGCACGCGATGTTTGGGTGCTGAAGGAGGTGGTGAAGGGGGAGATCAGGGGCAGTGAGATATCGATAAGTTCTACGCTGTGGATGTGCATGTGTGGGTGTCCTTTCGAGACTATCGTTGGCGCAACCGGCAGTTTTCGGAGCTATGTAGCCGTTGTTCGTGGCTGATGCTGGGCGTCACGGAATCCCGCCCGTCAAACGCTGTGCCCGGGATATTCTCTGGCCACCTTTCGATGCCCAAGGGCACTGGGTCCCGACGCACGGCGCCGAACACCCACCGCCCCGGAAGGTCGGCAACCTGCGATCCCCTGTTGTCGCCCGGAGCACATTCTTAGTACAGAGATCCATCCGTAACTCCTCTCTCTACAGTCGCCGCTTCCGTGCCCCATTGCTTCGTCTGATCACACAATGCTTACGCCGAGCTTGGTTGAAATAGCTAAACCGGGCGGGCGTTGAACTCCTACCAAAGACGCTGCTGTTTATCAGTTTTCGCTCACTACGCCATCGGGTTGGCGCCCCCTTCGCTCTGGGTCTTAGATGGCGAGGCGGTGGGTTCCGAGCCCTTGTGGCACAGCCAATTAGAGGGTGGACAATGTCCACATTTTCCACCTCGGACTGCCTCGTACAGCCACCGAACTGGCCCGGATTCCGCTTGTTTCCGCCACTTCCCAGTGTTTCCAAGGCCTGGAATCCCGTTCGAGTCCCACCTCGGGCACGGCATACCCCCTCGTCAGAGGGGGTTTTTGCTTTAACGTGTGTACGTTCTGGGTGGTCAGGTCCCTCTGACACTGGCCGGGGTGTGCCTGACGCCGCGGGTCGCCTGTTTGGTTGTGGGGAGCGGGTTCAGGGTCGTGGCTGGCGGACCCTCTGCGTGCTTCGAACTGGGGTTATTCGGTCCTCTCTTGAGTCGTCCCGTAAGTCGTGGTTGTCCTACACCTCTTCATGCGTAGGGATGCTGAGCACGACATGACTTTGGGAACTTGCAATAAAGATCATGACTTCGGTTCGTTCCTCGAGCGAGGAGATGTGGATGATGGCTGCTTTGTCAGGCCAAATAGGGTGTGGACATTGTCCACACTTAAATCTTCTTTATTGCGCCTGCTTGCGGCCATTAGAACTTCCCTCCTTGGGCCTACACCTACTCATGCACGTGAGTGGCAGTAGCGTCATGACGCGGATACGGAAGCGCTCTGCATGTGCAGGTTCATTCCGAGGTGAGTTCGGCGGCCACGATCGGCCGAGTGCCATCAAATGGGTCTTGGCCGTGTCATCGAAGCGCACTGCGAAATCAAGCGGGACGCGGCCCGACGTAGATGACCGCTCCCAGTGGTGCCTCCGGAACA
This sequence comes from Paenarthrobacter sp. TE3676, assembly GCF_056279165.1. Taxonomy (NCBI): domain Bacteria; kingdom Bacillati; phylum Actinomycetota; class Actinomycetes; order Micrococcales; family Micrococcaceae; genus Paenarthrobacter; species Paenarthrobacter sp. TE3676. Next base: position 295,398 of record NZ_JBWBQU010000004.1, on the reverse strand, counting down.
TTGGAGTTCCGCGGACGACGGGCTGAGCACGTCGACGCGGACCAGTTTGCCGCTAAGGGCTCATATGTCAGGTTGGTGAGAAAGGCGGGGGACGGGCAGGTCAAGACAGGAAGGCAGGTCTCAGTGCCGCCTTCCAAGAATGTAGGTCTGGACATCCGTTCCGATCAGAGCAGCATGGCGGGCATCAATCATTCACCGGCCCATTCCACCGTCCATCCAAATCCAAAGCAGGATTGGTCGGCCTTATCTCATCGACTGTGCCGCTGTGGATTTCATCTCCCACCGAGGAGCCCTTATTCGATTACCTGGGGCGATGCTGCGGGGCGGAACACACAATGTCGAAGAAGCGGGGAATTGGGTCTCGGAGAGTCTGGGGGCGGTGTCCAATTTATCGTTATGGTGTCGAAGGCAGCGGTGCTGCGGGCCCGCACGATCGCTTGGCACTTCATGGAGTGTCCAGTGGTTCTCAGCCGTTGATGGTTCGTGTTTTTGACGTATTAGCCCGAAGGGGACGGCCGGGTGGGCGCGCACGATGTACCTGCCGGTGTCGATGCGGGTAACTAGGATTCCGGTCTGGTGTTCGGTGGCTGCCGTTTGTACTACGTTGATTGCCTCCGAGAGGGCATCGACCAGTTCAGCCGCGTGTTTGATGTATATTTCCAGCATCCAGGCGCGTTCGTTTTCATGCTGTGTTCCTTTCAACTCGGGGGTGATTTGTCGTTGTTCTTCGGTTGGTCGTCGGGCGGCAGTGCGCTGTGGGCCCTTAACAGGGCGTGGTTCCACAGCGGCACCGCAGGTGACGGCTTCGGACACCAGGGCGTGAACGCCGTCGGGGACCCAGCTGTCGATCAGCGGGCCCACCTTGGACTCGGGCTGGGTGCCGCAGGCAGTGGAGAGGGAACCGACCTTGGCGGCGAACTTCTCGGCGAAGGAGTCGGCGATGAACTCGTGCACAAGGCAGCGGTTCGCTGCGGTGCGGGCCTCGGCAATGTTGCGCATCGTGGCTGCAATGGCGCCTTCAACGGCCTTGTCCAGGTCGGCGTCTTCGAAGACCACGAACGGTGCGCTGCCGCCCATTTCCATGCATATGCGCAGGACCCTGTGAGCGGCTTCGCGGATCAGTGCCTGACCCACCGGAGTGGAGCCGGTGAAGGAGGTCTTGTGGAGACGGTCGTCCTTTATGAGCCGGCCCAATCAGCCTGGACGGCAGATGTTCTCGACCTCTGCGCGATCCTCGCCCGACAAGGTGATGCTTTGCAGTATCACTCTGTCGGGCGAGTCGGGCGAGCTCTTCCAGCTCATCTGCGCTAGAGAATCGCAACGCGTCTGCATGGTCTGTCACACGCCACTACAGCACGACCGAAGCCCTCCTAGTTGTATAACACTGGTCCGTTGCGCCTTACTCGACGGGCGTCGCCATGTTTGTCCCCGGCGCATCTCTTCCGAGCGAAACTTCACACCGATGTCCAGGAAGTCTCCAGGTAACCCCTGATGCGGAACCGTACGCCATCGATGCCCCTGAAAGCCCTTTCGGAAATAGACTCGTGTCGTCAGCATGGGGTGTGAACAACCTGACGTCAGTGTCAACGGGATACCCGATCCGACGACCACTGCTACTTCTGCCCTGCTACCTATGCGATGGCAGTCTCTGGGATGGAGGTTTCGCCCAGGTCTGGGGCATTCTCTTCTCCAACCGAAATTGAAACATGTGCAGTGGCTCCGCTTTCAGTTGAAGCAGTGATTGTGATCTGGCCCTTGTCTGTTGGGCGAATTATGGCAAGCGCTCGTCCGTCGTACGTGCGGTGTGAGCTGTCTGTGAACCTAGTGTGCTCATCCACAGGATTCGCGGTGCCGAAGCCTTGGATGACGCCCGGCCCCATCAGTTCGATGCTGATTATTTCGTCGGCGTGCGTAACGGGAGTCCCGTGGGCGTCGACGAGCTTCAGAGATATGAACGCGAGATCGGAGTCATTGGCCCCGATTTTTTCCCTGTCGGACTGGGCAAAGAGTTGTGTCGCGCCGGTAGGGGTGCGTAATTGGTGCCGGCCTGTCTCCGCACCCTTGGAGTAAGCCACGGCCAGAAGCGTTCCGGGCTGATAACTGCTCTCGAACATTGCACGGTAGCGGTTGGTCGGACCTGCCGGGGCGCGGCCAATGGACGTGCCGTCGAGGAGGAGTTCAACTTCGTCCGCGTCCGAATAGACCTCGATCGTGATGGGCTGACCGACCGATTGCGGCCAGCTCCAACTAGCGATGGAATCGGACCATGCCCAGGGTGTGGACACAACTTGCCTGTCATGATATCCGGGGCGTCGAACAGCGATGTACGGGCTGTCCCGCAATCCGAAGACGACTTCGCGATAGAACGACGCTGGGCGGCGTTCGCCGGTTATGTCGATGTCGCCGACGTGGGCCAGCAGCCATGGATACACGGCATAAACTCCACCGTCATCTGTGTCCTCATAGCGGGCCCTTCCTATGCCGGCTTCGCCAAGGTAGTCCCACCCGGTCCAGGTGAAGTCGCCGATGACGTGCGGGTTGTCCAGCACGAGTGCCCATAGCTTGTCGATCATGGTGGGGAAGGTCTCAGAACCTACGATGACGCGGTTCGGAAATAGCTCGCGGTCCAGTTCGTATCGGGCTTCGAGATAGTTCAGTCCGGAGATGTCCAGCGTGGAAAAGGTTTCGGCGGTGAGCTTGGTGGCGAGTTCCGAGGAGCCTGCCAGATTGCCGAATTCGCCCATTTGGGTCAGCATGGTGTTGATGCCCATTCCCTCGAGGGCTGAGAGGTCCTCGGTGTTGGCCATTGCCTGCGCCGTCCACTCTTTCAGGATGGCAAGCATCACGCTGATTCCGCTGGTGACGAATCGTGAGGGGTCAAGGTCTCGAACGCGGTTGGCGATTTTCCGTGACAGCATGGCTCCGTGTGAACTGGCGATTTCGGGGATTTCATTGCCGATTGAGTAGGCGAAAACACAGGGGTGGTTTCGGTCCTTGCGTACCATTGCCTCGATGTCCTTTTCCCACCAGCCTTCAAAATCAACGGCGTAATCGAAGTCGTTCTTGCTGCGCGTCCATGAGTCAAAGGCCTCATCCATGACCAGGACTCCCTGCTCGTCGCAAGCATCCAGCATGGCCCGGCTAAGTGGGTTGTGTGAGCTTCTGATGGAGTTGAAACCAGACCCCTTGAGGATCTCCACCCGTCGCTGCTCGGCTCGGCCGATAGTGGCGGCGCCTATGAGGCCGTTGTCATGATGCACGCAGGCGCCGCGAAGCTTTATTTCCCGACCGTTCAGACGTAGTCCCCGGACTGGATCAACATGTAGCCGGCGGATACCAAACCTCGCCCTGGCTGTGTCCAGGACCCTTCCACCACTGCGTAGGACTACTTCCACATGATGAAGCACTGGGGTCTCAAGGCACCACGGCTGGGGGTTCCGCACAACCAAGTTCTGATGGATTCTTGTCGTCTCCCCTTCGCCGATAGAAACCGGCGCCACCTCGTGGGCGACAACCGTTCCTACGGCATCGATAATGCTCGTTTCGGCCTCAACCGTCGTCAGTTTGTTGTCTGAATTGGCTATCTCGGTGACGACGCTGAGCGTTGCAAAGTCAGCACTGAGATCGGTGGTCGTGACCACAACACCGTCCAGCGGCACATGAACACGTTCGGCAACGACCAGATGGACGGGCCTGTAGATTCCCGCCCCGGAGTACCACCGTGAGTCGCGGTGAGCGCGGGCTTCTACACGGACGGTGTTCTCGCTACCAAACACCAGAAAGTCATTGATCGGAACAGAAAAGCCGGTATACCCAGAGGCCCAACTGCCAGCGTAAGCATCATTAATGTAGATCAGCGATGAGCGGTATACCCCTTCAAACTCCAGGATGACCCGCTTGGTCTCCCACTCTTCGGGGACATGAAATGCCTTGCTGTACTCCCACGTTCCGCCGGTGAAGTAGCCTGTTGACGCGCCGCCCGGAAGTTGTGGGTCTCGTTTCGTGCCAATTACTGCATCGTGGGGTAGGACAATGAGTTCCGGCGCCGATGCACCACCTTGCTCAGCGAACTCATTGGCTTTTGTCCGGAATGACCATCCGGTGTTGAAAGGCTGACGAATCACGGGAGTTCTTCCTTCTGGCCTGATAGGCGGTAATAGGTGGTTGGGGATTTTGAAAGGACGACGGGACAATCGAAAATTTCTCGGCAGCAGCGCATCGCTCGGTGGATGGCGTTCGTAGTGGCCGTTGCGAAGATGAGGCGGGACCGGGCACGGTGGTGAGAGAGTCCTAAGAGGGACCAAACATCCCGCGGCGGACGGACGCTGTGGCTCCCTCCAAGGGCCACTCGAACCAGGATCCCCAAAAGGGCACGGAGTGCTGGCCAAAACCGGCACAGGGTGGTTTCTCAGCAGAAAGCATCGGGACTCCATTGGCGAAGGCGCATCGTGGAACAAATCACTAGAACGTAATAGTGACCATGGCTAGAATGTAACAAGGCAGGATTGCATCTGGCAAGATCTGCTTGTAACGATTCAAGGAGCTGGGTTTGACGACAGTGACAGGACGACGCGCGACAGCGGCAGACGTGGCCAGGGAGGCTGGTGTTTCCCCGGCAACGGTCGGCTTCGTAATTAACCGGACCAAGGGCCAAACCATATCTGAGGCTACCCGGAAGCGGGTTTTGGCGGCATCCCAAAAGTTGAACTACAAGCCGCATCACGCGGCGCGGGCCCTTCGAAGCGGGCAAAACAAAATCGTCCTGCTCGTTTTGCCTGACTGGCCCCTTGAGCACAGCCTGAGGACGAACCTGGAAGTCCTCACCCACGAACTTGCCCGTCACGGCTATACCCTGGCCACGTACACGCCGATCGCGGGCAGTCAGGCCACACCTCTGTGGGCAATTCTTGAGCCAGCCGTCGTCATTGGATATGGCCACTTCTCTGCCGAGGACCTCGCGGACATGAAGTCGCTGGGCATCCGCAACATCATCCCTGACCGCACGAACATGCAGCCGCCCCTGGACTTTACATCCGGACCAAGGCTTCAAGCCGAGTACCTTCTCGGATTGGGCCACACCCGGCTGGGCTTTGCCTATCCCGCCGATAAGAGGGTAGAGGAATTCGTCGCAGCGCGTCTTGACCTCGTCCAGCAAGCCTGCAGCGCGGCCCGCGTTTCCGCACCCATTGGCAGGCAGGTGGATTACCGGGATGGCTCGGCAGCAGCTGCAGTAACCTCCTGGCGTAGGGCCGGGGTCACCGGAATCGTTGCCTACAACGACGAAACCGCAGCCGACGTCGTCTCCGCGGCCCTGAGAGCTGGGCTACGCCTTCCGGCCGAGCTTTCCGTAGTAGGTCACGATGATTCGCCACTGGCCGCCCGGTACACTCCTTCGATCTCCAGTGTGGGCGTCGATATGGAACAACTGGGCCTGTACACGGCCGCGATCGCCCTACACCACGCCGAGGGACATCCTCTCCCCAAGGTTCCGACCGGAACCATCACGGTAATCCAGCGCGAGTCCGCCGGGCCCGTGTCGACCTAGAATCGCGACCACCCACGCGCTTCAGCCACACCAGCAGGTGGGTCCAACCTGCTAGCTGACGTGCCGAGGGTTAAATGCGGTGCTGTCACGCGAGGCCTCGGCAGCGGCGAAGTAGTAGGAAATGTGCCGACGGGGCCAAACCAGTCCTGCAATACCTTGAATCGTTACAAATAACTATTGCCAAGCCTGTAGAGGCCTTGCTAGCATCATTCCCACACCAGCTAGCACGTGCTAGTGATGATGCCCACTCTTTTTACTGACAATGGAGTCCCCATGAATTCTGAGACACCTCCGGTGTCCATCGCCCCGGAATCCCCTGTAACTGGCGCCCGAGGTATAGAGGATGAAACCGTACCGGCCGCTGTCGTCGAGGAGACCGACCTTCCAAAGGTCTCCGCCAAGTACATCTGGCTAATGGTCCTGGCGCAGCTGGGTGTGTTTATCGCGTTCATCACCCCAATCGCGATTTCCCTGGCAATCAAGGTCAGCCAGATCACTCCGGGCCAGGAACAGAACCTCGGCTACATCCTCGGTGCCGGATCAATGACGGTCATGGTGACCAGTCCACTGCTGGGCGTCTTGAGTGACCGTACCCGCACACGCCTCGGGCGGCGAGTGCCGTTCATCCTTGGCGGCACCGCGATCGGCGTCGTGTCCCTGGCCGTCATGGCCGGTGCCGATTCCATCCCTGTGCTGATGATCGGCTGGATGCTTGCCCAGCTCGGCTGGGGACAGGCACTCCAAGGGCTCAACGCTTCCCAGGCTGACCGGCTGCCGGAGTCCCAGCGTGGCAAAATGTCCGGACTTGTCGGTTTCGCAACGCAGATCGGACCCGTGATCGGCGTCGTTTCCGCAGGATCGCTCATGGGCAACAGCCTGCTGCTCTTCCTCGTCCCCGGCATCGCCGGCGTCGTCTTCTGCCTGCTCTTCGTCCTGTTCGCCCATGAAGTTTCAAGCAAAGACCTCGTCCTGGAGGACCGCCTGAGCCTTCGGCTCATCGCTTCCAAATACCTTTACAACCCCAGGCAGTACAAGGATTTCAGTTGGAACTGGCTGGCACGGTTCCTGTTCTACTTCGGCCTGACCCTGAACACGACCTTCGCGGCGTTCTTCATGGCCTCCAGGCTTGGTGTTTCCCTGCAGGAAGTTGCCGGCGTGATCGCCACCATAAGCGGCATCGGCATCCTCGCCACCACCGTAGGAGCGATCGGCGGAGGTTTCCTCTCTGACAAGATCCGCATGCGCAAGCCCATCGTGATCGCGGCAGCATCGATCTTCTCGGCCGGCATCGTTGTTATGGCTTTCGCCCATGACTTGAACATCATCATTATCGGCTCGGTCCTGACCTCAATCGGCATCGGCAGCTTTTCCGCTGTCGATCAGGCGCTCCTGCTCGATGTGCTTCCGGAAAAGAAGACCAACGCCGGTCGCTTCCTTGGCATCACAAGTTTCGCAACGTCCATCCCGCAGGCCGCCGCACCCCTGATCGCCCCGCTCTTCCTGACGATCGGCGCCACCGCCACGGAAAAGAACTACACCCTGCTCTACCTGGTGGCAGCCGGCATCACTCTGCTGGGCGGGCTCGTGGTCCTCCGCATCAAATCCGTCCGCTAAACCCATACCGAGAGGACCAGTTCATGACTTTCCAAGACCACGGTGCCCGCTTCATCACCGCAACGGGCCACAGCGGCCGTGACGGGGATCCTGCTGTTTACTTCCGCCGCACATTTCACGCCTCCAGGGAGCTGAGCCGCGCAACGCTGCGGGTCACGGCGATCGGCGTTGTCGAAGCACGCATTAATGGCACCGTGGTCGGGAATGAAATCCTAGCTCCCGGTTGGACTTCCTATCGCAACCGTCTAATCGTCAGCACCCACGACGTAACCGATCTGCTGGTTCCGGGAGAGAACACACTGGGCGCAATCGTTGGCGAGGGCTGGGCGCTCGGACGGCTGGGTTGGGAAGGCAAACGCAACCACTACTCCGACCAGGCCGGCCTCTACTTCGAACTCGCGCTCGAGACCACGGACGGCACGGAGTACATCGTCAGCGACACAACCTCCCGGGCGGACACCGGCGGACTCCGTGCGAACAGCATCTACGACGGCGAAGAATACGACGCCACCCTCGAACCCCTCGGCTGGGACTCGCCCGGGTTCAACGACGCTGCTTGGGGCAGCGTTGACGTCCTCGATTGGCCGCTTGAGTCGTTGGCCGAGCCCATCGCTGAACCGATCCGCCGTATCGAGGAGCTCTCCCCGGTAGCGGTGATCACAACCCCCACCGGCCGGACCGTCCTGGATTTCGGCCAGAACATCTCCGGTCGGGTCCGGTTCACGGTGGACGGGCCGGCGGGTGCCACAGTTGTCCTGCGGCACGCCGAAGTGATGACCGATGGGGAAATGGACTACGAAACGATCCGCGGCGCGAAGGCAACCGACCGCTACACCCTCGCCGGCAGGGGACCGGAAACCTGGGAGCCTCGATTCACCTTCCACGGGTTCCGCTACGTTGATGTCGAAGGCTGGCCAGGCGCCCTGGAAGGCGCCGACATCGTTGCCGTGGTAACCCACACGGACATGCAGCGCACCGGCTGGCTGGAAACCTCCAACCCGCTGCTGAACCAGCTTCACTCCAACGCCGTGTGGTCCATGCGTGACAACTTTGTGGGCGTGCCCACCGACTGCCCCCAGCGCGACGAAAGGTTGGGCTGGACCGGGGACCTGAACGCCTTCGGCCCCACCGCCGCCTTCCTCTACGACGTCCGCGGGGTCCTCGGGTCTTGGCTGACCGACCTCGCGATCGAACAAAAGCTCTCCGGCAACGTTCCCTGGGTCGTGCCCGACGTGCTGCCCAACGCTTCCCCTCCGACCGCACTGTGGAGCGACGTAGCCGTCAGCCTGCCTTGGACCCTGTACCGCGAGCACGGCGACGAGGACATCCTTCGCGCATCATACGAATCGATGACCTCTTTCATCCGGCAGGTCGCAGGTCTGCTAGATGAGAACGGGCTGTGGAACAAGGGTTTCCAGTACGGCGACTGGCTGGACCCGGACGCACCCATGGACAACCCAGCAGGAGGCAAAACGGACCGCCACCTCGTCGCCGCCGCCTACCTGTGCAAGACCACCCTGGAGATGGCGCACACCGCAAAAATCCTTGGTCACACGTCTGACGCCGAAGAATTCTCAGCCCTCGCGGAGAAGGTCCGGGCAGCTTTCCGGCACGAATACGTCGCACCCTCGGGCCGGGTCGTAAACGAAACGGCAACCGCGTACGCACTGGCCATCACCTTCGACATCCTCACACCCGAGGAAAAATCCCACGCGGGCAACCAACTCGCTGGGATTGTCGCCAAAGGAGGCTACCGCATCTCCACCGGGTTCGCCGGCACGCCCTTGGTCACCGATGCCCTGTCCAGCACAGGCCACCTCGATGAGGCCTATTTGCTGCTGATGGAAACCGGCTGCCCGTCCTTCCTCTACCCGGTTACCAAGGGCGCGACAACCATCTGGGAACGCTGGGATTCGATCCGCCCCGACGGAACGATTAATCCCTCCGGCATGACCTCACTGAACCACTACGCCCTGGGCGCAGTAGTTGACTGGATGCACCGGACCATCGGCGGCCTCACCCCGGAAGCGCCCGGCTACAGGAGCATGCGCATCGCCCCCCGGATCGGCGGGAACCTCACCCACGCCACCCTCAGGCACAACACCACCCACGGCGAGGTCTCCGTGGCGTGGAAACTCGAAGACACCCGGGTGATTCTGAACGTGAGCATCCCCACCGGAACTACCGCCACCGTGGAGCTTCCCCTGCACCCGGATAACGTCACTGTGCACATTGGTGCCGGTGACCACCATTGGGGCTACGAACGCATCATCGCCGACCAGCAGGACTACACGATGGACACACCCTTGGGTGTCCTCGCCGCTACACCGGCGGTCTGGCATCGTATCTCAGCCGTCTTCGCCGAACACCTTCCCGGTATCCCCATCGACGGGGCAGCGCCGGAGGCTGCGGCAATGTCACTGAACACTCTTGTTGAAGTCATTCCCGGCGCCTCCCAGGCCCTGATTGACGATCTCACGACGGCGGTCACCGCCACAGAAGGAGCAAACGCATGAACACCCCGAACCTCAGTGCCCTGACCCTCGAACAAAAAGCGTCCCTGCTCTCCGGGCGGGACTTCTGGAGCACCAAAGAAGTCGACGCGGCCGGCATTCGTTCCATTGTCCTCACCGACGGACCTCATGGAATCCGCCGCCAGGCAGGGGCGTCGGACCACCTCGGCATCCACGACAGCCTTCCCTCCACTTGCCTGCCACCCGCGGTCGCGGTTGGCTCGAGCTGGAATCCGGATATCGCAGCGCGGGCCGGTGCAGCCGTAGGGCGGGAAGGACGAGCCTTCGGCGTGGCCATCGCCTTGGGCCCCGGCGTGAACATCAAACGCTCCCCTCTGTGCGGAAGGAACTTCGAGTACTACTCCGAAGACCCGCTGCTCTCCGGAGTGCTGGGAGCCGCGCACGTCAGTGCAATGCAAGGCGAAGGTACCGGTGCGTCCGTTAAGCACTTCGCCGCGAACAACCAGGAAACTGAAAGGATGCGCGTCAGTGCAGAGGTAGACGAACGGACGCTGCGCGAAATCTACCTCCCCGCGTTTGAACGCGTAGTAAGAGAAGCAAACCCCGCCACCGTGATGTGCTCCTACAACAAAATCAACGGAGTGTACGCATCGGAGAACTCGTGGCTGCTCACGTCCTTACTCCGGGATGAGTGGGGTTTCGACGGCGCCGTCGTCTCCGACTGGGGTGCCGTCAGCAACCGTGTCGAGGGCGTCAAAGCCGGCATGGACCTGGAAATGCCAGGCAGCGGAGGAAAAACTGATCAGCAGATCGTGGACGCCGTCCGCTCCGGAGACCTCGATGAGGAATTGGTGGACGCCAGCGTTCGCCGCGTGGTCCGACTCACGGAATTCTCTCCAAAGGGCGGGACAACTTACGACGTTGAGCAGCACCATGCACTGGCACGCGAGCTGGCGGCCGAAGGCATCGTGCTCCTGCGCAACGAAAACGCGGCCCTGCCCCTGCCTGCCGGGCAACGGATTGCTGTCATCGGCGCGTTCGCTGACACACCGCGCTTCCAAGGCGGCGGCAGCTCCCACATCAATCCCACCCGCCTTGACAGTCCACTCACCGCCATTCGCGACCACGCTCAACTGGTCAATTCCCGGGTCACCTACGTTCCCGGATTCAGCGGGGACGGCTCCGGGGATGAAGCGGCCCTGCTCGATGACGCGGTTACTGTGGCGTCCTCGGCTGACGTCGCGATCGTTTTCGTTGGTCTTGGCGACCGCGAGGAGTCCGAAGGTTTCGACCGCGACACATTGGCGTTGCCGCCGGAACAGGTCTCTCTGCTGATGGCCATCGCCAAGGCAGCTCCCCGGACGGTGGTCGTTCTGTCCAACGGAGGGGTGGTTTCCCTCGAAGGATGGCACGACGACGTCGACGCGATTGTCGAAGGATGGCTGCTTGGGCAGGGCGGAGGCCAGGCCATCGCTGACGTCCTCTTCGGAGCCACGAACCCCTCGGGGCACCTGGCCGAAACCATACCGCTCCGGCTGGAAGACAATCCCAGCTACCTCAACTTCCCCGGAGAGCAGGGCCACGTCCGCTACGGGGAGGGTGTCTTCGTGGGGTACCGGTACTACGAAAGCGCGAACATCCCGGTCCGCTACCCTTTCGGTTACGGACTGAGCTACACCCGGTTCACCACCTCCGGTCTGTCCGCCGAAAGCAACGGCATCGACGGAGCCTCTGTCAGTGTCATTGTTAAGAACACGGGGGAGCGTGCCGGCAAGCATGTTGTCCAGGTGTACGTCTCGACTACAGCCGGGCCGGTCCGCCGCCCACTGCGTGAGCTGCGGGCCTTCGCGAAAGTCGAGTTGCAGCCAGGGGAGGAACGCGCCGTCGACTTCACCCTTGACCGACGGGCCTTCGCCTACTGGGATGTCGAAATCGGCCGCTGGGTGGTACCAGCCGGTAACTACAGCGTTCAGATCGGGACGGACTCCTCAACCGTCGTGGCCGAAAAGATCATTCGACTGCAGGGTGACTCGATTATGCGTCCGCTCACGATGCAGTCCACAGTCGGTGACTGGTTCGGACACCCCGTCATCGGACCGGTGCTAACGCAGGGAATGGCCACGGCCATGACATCGGAACAAGCAGCGCAGGCCGAGCAGAACCCCGACGGCCTCAAGATGGTCGAATCGATGCCCATGCAGCAATTTCTTGCCTTCACGGGAAGCGTCTTTCCCCTCGAAGTCCTCGAGTCCCTTATGGAGCAGACCCGGACACAGCCAGCCACGGAGGCGGTGCCGGCATGACGCGCGTCCGGGTGTTCTTGACCGGCGCCGCGGGCAACTGGGGAAGAAAAGTCCTCGACGAATTCCGCGGCCGTGCCGACCGCTTCGAGATCGTCGCGCTCGTCTTGCCAACCTCGAAGGACCTTGACGTCATCCGCCAATACGAGGACATGGAAAACCTGGAAGTCGTCTTCGGAGATCTCACCGACTACTCAGCAGTCGAACAGTGTGTCCGAGGTGCTGACTATGTGCTGCACATCGGTGCCGTCGTCTCACCTCTGGCGGACGAGCACCCTGAACACGCGACGCGCGTCAACGTGGGCAGCATTCGTAACATCATCACCGCAGTCAAGGCCCAACCCGATCCGGCTGCCATCAAAGTGGTCGGGGTAGGCTCGATTGCCGAAACCGGCGACAGGAACCCGCCCCACCACTGGGGCAGGGTCGGCGATCCGCTCCGGGTTTCTGTATTTGACGAATATGGTCAGTCCAAAATAATCGCCGAAAAAGAGCTTGTGGACTCAGGGCTTCCCGCCTGGGCTTGGCTGCGGCAAACTGGAATCTTCCACCCCGGTGTCCTGGACATCCGCGACCCCATCATGACCCACTCCACCTTCACCGGAGTCATGGAGTGGGTCTCCGTGGAGGACGCGGCCCGACTGATGGCAAACATCTGCGAAGACGACGTGCCTGAAGAGTTCTGGGGCGGGATCTACAACATCGGGGGAGGGGAGGGCTGGCGACTGGGGAACTGGGAACTCCAAACCCGGATTAGCGCCGCCCTCGGAGTTAAAGACGTGCGTCGCTGGTATGAACGCAACTGGTTCGCGACCCGAAACTTCCACGGACACTGGTACACGGATTCCGACAAGCTCGAACAACTCATCCCGTTCCGACGCGACACCGTCAACGCCGCCCTCGCCCGCGCCCTCGACCACAATCCCGGGCTGCGCCTGGCAGGAAAAATCCCTTCCTGGGTGATCAAGAACCTGATTATGAAACGGCTCACGGTCAAACACCGCGGAACCATGGCCTACCTCCGGGACAACAACGACAAGGCAATTACCGCCTACTTCGGCTCCCGTGCAGAATGGGAAGAAATAGGCGGATGGGACACGTTCTGGCCTCCACGTCCCAACCGGACACCAGCGTTCCTGGACCACGGCTATGACGAGACAAAACGTCCCGATGATTGGGACACTACCGACTACCGTGACGCTGCAGCCTTCCGGGGCGGAAGACTACTCACCACCAAAACCACTGCCGGGGACATCAGTACGCCTCTGCAATGGACCTGCGCCGAGGGCCACCTATTCGCCGGAAGTCCCCGCCTCATCCTCCACGGCGGCCACTGGTGCCCGGAATGCGTCCGCACCCCTTTGACATACAGAAACCAGGCAGAGCACAACCAATTCCTGGCCCAAATCGAACTCGCGGATCGGTCTGTCCCCGTCCCAAGCGTCTGAGCCAGAATCAGCAGCCTCCTCGTGATGCTTAAGCGTCCGAGCATATTGCTCAGAGGCGACCCACCTAAGCAGAGCAAGGGTGGCGCCTATCGGACGCCACCCTTTGGCTTGAGGTTTACTTTGACTCTTCTATGTCTGTCAAGGCATTTGTGTTGCTGCTGCATTGACTGTGCGGTGGACATGGCGGGCGAGGTACCGCTTGAGGAGGCGGCGGAGTCCTTATTGGTTCGCCCTTGGGCGCATCGTTTCTCGGCATACTCGTGGGCTTTGGTGTCATGGGTCATCGGCTATGGGTTCCCGTCCAGCCGCCACTTTGCGCTGATTTCCCCCATGGGGGAGGGCTGACACTTTGCCTTCTTACGGTCCTGCCGTGTTTCTGCGTTTACGTGCAGCCGTGAATCGCAAGCTAATCTGCCCATTCGGTGCGAGTGTGGCGAATGTGCTTCTTCATGAGTGTCTCAATGCCCTGGCGGTCTCGGGCCAAAGCAAGGTCCACGAGCGTCTCGTGTTCCCTGGTGGACTCATCCAAATTTCCGGATGCGGCCAGCGCCTCCAACCCGAACAGGCGGCTTCGGTATCGAAGGGACGCCACCTGTTCAACGAGTGTGGCGTTGCCATGAAGCGCCAGGAATTGGAGATGGAAGTCCGTGTCCAGCCGCATGTACTCCACGAGATCTCTTGCCTCTGCAGCCCGCATCAAGCTATGGGCGATCTCCCGCAGGCCCTCTACCTGAAGTGCCGTCTGACCCACACATTTCTCAGCGACCGCGCCCATGATGGGTACTTCAAGAAGGCTCCTGGTCTCTGCAATCTCATCCAGCTCGGTGTCGGTCAACACACGGATACGAAATCCCGTGTTTGGCACAACTTCGACGAGCCCCTCCTTGACTAAATCCAGCATCGCTTCACGTACGGGTGTAGCAGAGGTTCCGAAGCGGCTCCCCAGTTCAGGTGCCGAGTAGACGCCGCCAGGGCGCAATTCACCACTGATCAAAGAAGCTCGGAGCTGCTCGGCGATCCGCCGACGCATCGTCGCGGGACGGGTTCCGCTTTCCAAGCGTGCCAACACGAGAGTCTCCAATCGAAGTCGATGTCCTCTCAGGGTACTCGCAAACGACCCGTCGGGGATCCATTGACATTGCAATTGCAATGGTCCACGATTGTGGGACGCATCACGACAAGGCTCCTTGGTGGGCCTGCCCCCCCGAACGCGGGAAACACTTCGTTAGCATCGTTCTCTTCATCTCGAAAGAGAGGCTCTCCAATGCACAACACCACACCAGCGGCGACCAAAAGGTTCGTCGGGCAGTCGCCTGGATCTATCAAGGCCATCTTTGGCGGAGCTTTCGGCAACTTCGTCGAATGGTACGACTGGGGCATCTTTGCGGTACTGTCCTCGATCTTCTCCGTACAGATCTTCGCCGGCGGAACCCCGGCCGTGGCATTGCTTCAATCCCTCATTACGTTCGCGGTGGGTTTCGCTGCCCGGCCCCTGGGCGCAATCTTCCTGTCCCCGTTGGGCGACAAACTTGGCCGCAAGACCTTACTGAGCCTGACTATCATCATGATGGGTGCCGGCAGTCTGATCATCGGCATCACCCCGGCCTACTCCGTGATCGGTATTGTCGCACCAGCGATCTTCGTCCTGGCCCGGATCATGCAGGGAATCTCCGCGGGTGCAGAGTTCCAGACAGCGTCCAGCTTTATCGTCGAGCACGCCCCGACAAACCGCCGTGCACTTTTCGGCTCCCTGACATTGGTGTCCAGCATTTTGGGTACCCTGGTGGCCACTGCGACGGGCGCCATCCTGACAGCGACCCTATCCCCTGACGCTCTGGCGGTCTGGGGCTGGCGGATCGCTTTCATCTTCGGCGCAATCCTGAGCCTCGTCGGCCTTGTCTTGCGAGCACGAGCCAAGGAAAGCCCCGCTTTCGAAGCTATGGCAGAGGACAACGCCATTGAAAAGGCCCCCATTCGCACAGTCTTCGCTCGCCACAAGCTCGCCATGCTGCGGATGTTCGCGATCGCGATCTACACCTCGCCTTACTACCTGTTCACCGTTTATCTGCCGACCTACGCACACATCACCAGTGGCATTCCCCTCGATCAAGCCTTCCTCGGAGGCATCATCGCCCTGGTGATCATGATGATTGCCCTGCCGCTCGTTGGGGCTCTCTCGGACCGCATCGGCCGCAAGCCTCTGCTGCTGGCCACCCCAATCGGCATCGCTTTGCTGATTTATCCCTTCCTGAACTTCCTTGAATCCCCGGACTTCGGGACCTTCCTGCTCGTGGACATTGTGGGCTGCCTGGTCATTTCCTTCACCTCAGGTAGCATGTCCGCGGCCTACTGCGAGCTCTTCCCCGCCGACGTTCGCTCAACCGGCATCGGCATCCCTTACAACATCTCCTCGGCACTGCTCGGCGGCACCACACCCCTGATCGCTACAGCGCTGACGACGGCAGGAAACGGCATTGGACTTGTGTGGTTGTTCGTCCCTCTGGCCGTGTTCTCGATCATCGTGCTGGCCTTCATGCCGGAAGTGCGGGGCCGGGATCTGAACCAGCGCGGAACGATAGGGTCGGAGGCATGATGACAACAGGCTCAGTGATCATCACCAATGCAACCGTCCTGGACACCGCCACCGGAGTACGCACTCCAGACCGCACCATCCACATCGAAGAGGGCATCATCAAGGAGGTCGGCCCGACTCGTGAAGCCTTGCCCGGCGACACGCTCCGGCGTGTGGATGCACGCGGCAGAACAGTCATACCCGGACTTATCGACGGCCATGTCCACGTTCTGGGTTTGGAAACCGACCTAGGAGAAGCCGCCCGCGGCTCGTCCCTCTATCTGGCAGCTCGGTCTTCCAGGCTCCTGAAGGACATGCTGATGCGCGGCTTCACCACCGTCCGGGACGTCGGAGGCGCCGAATACGGCCTGGCGCGGGCAGTGGAAGAGGGATACTTCGCGGGACCAAAAATCGTTTACGGCGGCAAGGCCCTCTCGCAGACAGGCGGCCATGGTGACTTCCGAACTTTGGAGGACTCCTGCAACCACGGCCATGCCGAGATCGGCATCGGCAAGGTCTGTGACGGCGTCGACGAAGTACGGCGCGCCTGCCGGGACGAAATCAGACACGGCGCAAGCCACATCAAACTCATGCTTGGCGGCGGGATCGCCTCACCAACGGACCGCATCGACTCCGACCAATTCTCGCTGGACGAGATCAACGCAGCCGTGGAAGAAGCAACAGCCGCCAACATCTACATCACTGGCCACGCCTACGGCGCCCGCTCGATCAACCGGGCGCTCCAACATGGCGTGAAATGCATCGAACATGGCAACCTGCTCGATGACGAATCCGTCCAACTCTTCCTGGATAAAGATGCCTACCTCGTCCCCACCCTTGCAACCGGACGGCTCCTGGCCTCCGAGGAAGGAGCCCAATACGGCGTCGGACCGGAAACCCGCCAGAAAGCACAACGCGCCCTCCGCCGCGGCCTCGAAGGATTGGAAAAGGCCCACCGGGGCGGGGTAAATCTCGTGTTCGGATCCGATTTCATCGGCCCCATGCACCCCCACCAGCTGGAAGAATTCAGCGTCCGCGCCGAAGTACAGAAACCACTGGACGTCATCCGCTCCGCTACTACCACCGCCGCCCGGCTCCTCGGGCGCGAGGGCGAACTCGGTGTAATAGCAGAGGGCGCCAGAGGAGACTTACTCATACTCGAAGCGGATCCCGTTGAGAACATCTCAGTACTAACCAACCCTCAGAAGTACCTCACTGTCGTTGTGCAGGAAGGGACAATTGTCAAAGATGAGGTCCACCATTGACGCGACCACCCGTAGCAGAAGAACAATGCCAGTCATTCCTCGTCATACCGGCACCCCTAGACCAGCACGCAACAATCCTGGACTTCTACCGATCCCATCACGTCCTGGAATTATCGCAGCAGCTCGGAGCAACAGCTGGTGAGATTGTCCGCTCGGACGCAGCTGAAGAAGTGGTCGTGACCTCTCTGTGGGCCACCACCCAGGACTACGACAACTGGGTGACCTCCGACGAACGAAGCAGGATCCTGCGCAGCCTGGTCAAACAGGGATTCGCCAGCGAAGCCCGCGGATGGTCTGCACCCTCCAGACCAACATCCGACCCGAATGCCGCGCTACAGCAAGGGCTTCGTGACGCCTTTCCCGGACGGACCTACAAAACTCTCTTCAGCGTTGTTCCGGGCCCATAAGTCCAAGCCACGACATATTACTGCATCGCCCCCTTCCATCCCATCAGGAGCAGGAACTTTGAAAACCATCATTGAGAGCACCGATTACCACACAGCGGGTGAACCATTCAGGATCATCGATGCCCCTCCGGTTGCGCTGCCCGGAGCCACCGTCGCGGCCCGTCGTGCCCACGCAATGACAGACCCCGACGTTGAACAACTTCGTAAAGTGCTCTGCTACGAGCCTCGCGGACACGCGGACATGTACGGCGGCTTCATTACCCCGCCAGATGACGAGGGTGCGGATTTTGGTGTCCTGTTCTGGCACAAGGATGGTTTCTCTACTGCTTGTGGTCACGGCACCATCGCTCTGGGTGTCTGGGCGCTGCAGACGGGCAGGGTCCAAGCTGATCCTTCCGGAACCACGGACGTCAAGATCGACGTCCCTTCAGGGCGCGTCACTGCGCGGGTCCATGCTGAAGGCGACAAGATCACGTCCGTCGACTTCATCAATGTCCCCAGCTATGTCATCGCAAAGGACATATCTGTTGATACCTCCTACGGGACGGTTACGGTCGACATCACCTTCGGCGGCGCGGCATATGCTCAGCTCAACTGCGACAGCATCGGCCTGACCGTTGAGCCGAAGAACATTACGGAACTGATTTCCATCGGCCGGGCAATCAAGTGGAAGCTCAACGAATCCGAGCACTCCAAGCATCCGACGGACAGTCGGCTGGACGGTATCTACGGAACCATCATTTACGAAGAGCTGCCAGCCGACGAAGCGGGTACGGTCCGGCAACGCAATGTCACTGTCTTTGCTGACGGTGAAGTTGACCGCTCCCCTTGCGGTTCAGGAACAGCTTCCCGGGTTGCTACGCTGACCGCCCGCGGCATCCTTGGTGACGGGAAAACGCTGGTTCACGAATCCATTGTCGGCACCCTGTTCAGAGCACAGGTTCTCGAACAGGTGGAAATTCACCGAGGGCCCGGAGTTATTGTTCAGGTCTCCGGTATGGCGTACAGGACCGGGCAGCACAAGTTCGAGGTTGATCCGGACGACACTCTGGTTCCCGGGTTCGTGCTGCGATGACCCAGGTTCCCTATCTCGATGCAGACGAAGTCTTTTCGCTGCTGTCGCCGATCCAGGCCGTCAATGCCATCGAGGATGCGCTTCGCAGCGGCCTGGAGCCGTCGAACGATTCCCCGCGCAGCGTTGTGCCTTTGACGAACGGCCAGTTCCTCTTGATGCCAGCAGATTTGCCGGGAGCCGCAGGGGTAAAGGTCGCCACCGTTGCCCCTGAGAACGCAGCCCTCGCGCTGCCCCGCATCCAGGGAATCTACGTGTTGTTCGACGGGACGACCCTCGCGCCACGGGGGATCTTCGACGGTATAGCGCTCACCAACATCCGAACGGCCGCAGTGTCAGTAGCCGCAGTGCGGCCCTTCCTAGACCGAAAAGAGAGGCGGCTGAAGGTCGTTGTCTTCGGGTCGGGACCCCAGGCCCTGGCCCATGTCCGGACCCTTCAGTCCCTGGGAGAGTCCGTGGTTGACCAGGTGACCCACGTGGTTAGGACCCCGCGCGTCATCGATCCGTCCCCGGGGGCAGACCTCGACGTCTGTTTGTCCGGCACCCTGGAAGCCGACAACGCGCTTCGGGCTGCGGATGTTGTCGTGTGCGCAACTTCCGCGGCAACGCCTCTGTTCGATTCGTCTTTGCTGGGTCCTGAGGCCATCGTCATCGCGGTGGGTTCCCACGAGCCGGACGTCAGGGAAGTCGATGCAGACTTCCTTGCAAGTGCTACGGTCGTCGTCGAAGATCCGGAGACCGCCCGGCGTGAATGCGGTGACGTGGTGATGGCCATTGACGAGGGCAAGCTCGACCCGGCCAAACTTGTGCCCATGGCATCTGTGATCAGGGGAGATGTTCAACCGGCCGGCGGCCGGGTTCTGTTCAAGAGCTCAGGGATGTCCTGGGAAGACCTGGTCATAGCGTGCGCCGTCGCCGACAGATACGCAACTGCATCAAGGGAAATCGTGAACGTCTAAGCGTCAAATTCAGACGTCGCCCAACGCTCACTATGAGTTTCGTCCAGAAGAGCTTGGCTTTTAGCGGTTCAAGCAGCCCCAATCTCCAGGAATCTTTTGGGCCGAGTCAGCGCCGTCCTTTCTCCAGATGGTCTTCTGCCCTGCCAAACAGCTTTGTGACCCGGCCGGAGTACGGCATGACTTTGATTTCAGCACTCTGTGCAAGAGCACGCGGTGGACTTAAGTAGGCCAAGGAAGGCGGTTGCCCTGCTTGGCCATACGTAAACGTTTGACGGGTGGCTCTGGGTAAGGTCTTCCAGGTACGGCATGCGTGCTCTGTCACGGCCGAGAAAAAGAAGGCGCCAGGGGATGCGCCGGCGCTCGGCTTCCTCAATCATGGGAAGCAACGGCGTAATGCCGATTCCTCCCGCAACGAACAGGAGGAATTGTGCTGGCTTGAGCCGGAAGTGGTTCCGCGGTCCCCGAATATTCAGCTGATCACCCACCTTGACTTGGTCATGGACGATCTTCGAGCCTCCTCTGCCGCTTTCTTCCTTCCTTCAGGACAGCAACACGGAGTTCAGATGTTCCCGTTGGTCCGCACAATGAGTACTGCCTCAGGGAGCCGTCCGGTAGTTCCAGGTCGAGGTGCGCGCCGGGTTCCCAGCGCACCCGGCCCGGGCCCGCCGTTTCGAGCGTCAGTTCCACCACGTCTTTCGTCACTAAGCGGCGGGAGCGTACGGTCACCGGAGTCGCGGTGGAGGCAGCATGATCGACGACGGCGGGCTGCGCCCTTTCTGCAACAGGCGCAGGTGTCCATTCGAGCGGCAGGGCGACCATGCCCCGTCCTTCCGAAACCACTGTGTATTCGAGATCCTCGTAGGGTGTGCCGAGCCGGAGGTCCGGGAGGCGCTCGTGCAGGACAGCGAGTTCAATTCTTAGGAGGAGCCTTGCCAAGGGGGCGCCAAGGCATGCGTGGATGCCTTGGCCAAAGCCCAGGTGAGGTACAGCCCAGTTCCGGTCAAAGTCGATGTCGTCCGGGTGGGCAAACCGCGTTGCGTCACGAGATCCTGCAGCGTACGCGAGGAAAATCGTCTCCCCGGCCTTCAGCTTTGTTCCGGCCAGCGTGGTGTCCCGGGTCACCAGCCGTTTCATGAATTCAGGCGCAGCAGGATGCGCAACTGACTAGAGCGGTACTACCTCTGCTGACGCTCACCCTCCTTGCCGACGAGGAGTCCTACGGCTACCGGCTCGTCGAACGTCTCGCGGAGCTGGGCCTGAAAGTGACGACCGGGCTGATGTACCCGCTGCTGAGCAGACTCGAAAGGGACGGGCTGGTGAGCACCCGAATGGTTCCATCGACGAGCGGACCACCACGAAAATACTTTGCCGTGACCGAAGCAGGCCGCGCCACACGAGCATCCGTGAAGGCCCAGTGGCAGGTTGTTGCCACTGCCGTTCAAGCTGCCGTCGAGAAGGAGCACGCACCTCATGCCTGACAAGACCTTGGAATTCACTCCCGCCCGTCGTCGCTCCGTCAGTGAGCAGCTACGAGCCGACATGTACCTTTCTCGACTCGATTGGCATCTGGAAGCAGTCCTTCCGGGCAAAGCACGTCGAGCGACGCTCAAAGAGCTCCGACAGTCCCTCGCGAGTGATCCTCGGGACATGTCCACCAGCCTCCGTGACCTGGGCTCGCCGAGGGCACTTGCTCAGCAGTACGCCGACGACGCGCAACGCAGACCCCTATGGTCCATCGGCATCATCACCGCCGGCGCGGCACTCTTGATCTACTGGACAGTGTTCCTGTCCTACGTGCTCGGGATGCTCGCCGCCGTCCAGTCCCTCAGCTTGACCGAAGCGCACGCTACTTTTCTCACCATCGAGGTCACCGCATACTCCACGGCCGAAGCCACTGGTATCAGCTGGACCAGCGACTGGGCCTGGCTCACCGAACCCACCGTGATCGCTGCACTTGCCTTCCTGCTCGGAGCCAGGGCCTGGCGTCTAATCACCGCTGAAAGCAAGACGAAGCGAACAAGGACAAACACAGGACGCGACCGGTAAAGGATCGGCTTACGGCGGGGTTAAGAAACTACTCTGCCGGCGTAGGACCGAACGACTGGAATGCTCCTTGCATGTGGCACACGGTTCGGCGGCGCGCTTTAGAGGCTGAGATATTGAGTCGTGGTCGTGTTGTCGTTGTAGGTAACTTCGATGGGAACGGCTTGGTCGGAAGAGTTTGTCAGTTCTGAACCAGGAAACCAGAAGGCGAACTGACCTTTGGAGACCGTTGCCTTGATCTGTTCCCCGCTTACGCTGGTGTAGGCGATGGCGGCAACGTCGGTTCCTACCTGACCAGATGCCATTGAGAGTGGATTGTTTGAAATTACCCCTGTTCCGAGTTGGGTGGCCCTGACTCCTCGGGGCGGGAGCGGCTGACCGTTTCCGGAGTTTCCCACTGAACCGAAGGATCCTTTTTTGAACCATGGGGCGGTGCTATCCGTGGTGCATGTTGCTTCGAAGCCGTTGGCTCCGGCGATGACTACAGTGGTCCAGACGCCACGCTTTTCAGCGATGGCGACTTCTGCCGCTTCCAGATCCTTAGCGTACATACCGGTGTCAACGCCTTGACTTGACCGAATGCAGTCGGAGACCGCACTGTCGCGCTCGGTACCAATCAGCTCACCCGGGGCGGCGGTCCACGTTGCGAAGGCCGGGTCGCCTCCTGAAAGTGCTGGTACGACGAGGAACCCGGCTGTGGCCGCCAGAGCAACGGCTCCCAAGGCGAGGGTTCGCCAGCGGCGGCTCGGCCGTGGCGTGGTCTTTTTCTGTTCCGTGGGTGCCGGAGCAATTGGGTGGGAACTGAGAATCCGTTCCAGGTCTTTCTGTGACCGACTCAAATCTGGAGCTGCGCTTAGCCTGGCTGCGTCCATGGAACGAATAAGGGTGTCAATATCGTGGTTGGTTTTCATGATGTAGAGGCCCTCTCGGAAAGTGTTGCTGGTGCGGCAGACTCGCTCTGGGGGAAATGGTGGAGCAGTAATCGCAAGGCTCTTCTCGCCCGGGTTAGGCGGAGCCGAAAAGCCACGGGAGAAATTCCTACGACGCTTGCTGCTTGTGGTGCGGAGAGGTTTTCCAAGATCGCAAGTCCCAGAGTCTCTTGGTGGACCTCAGAGAGAAGCGCCCAGGCTTTGCCCAAATCAACGCGGCTGTTGACCAGGTCCGCGTGAGATGGGCGATGAGAAACCGTCGCCACCTCAGCTAAGCGGACACCCAAGGCCTGTCGTCGATGTTCTCCACGGCGCGCGTTCAGCATGAGATTTCGTGTGATGCCGAAGACCCAGGCTCGTGCGTCATCCTGGAGCGCCGGCGCTTCCGAAAATCGTCGCCAAACTATGAGGAACGTCTCGGCCACCACGTCCTCAGCGTCCGCCGCTTCAGTGCGACGCTGAACGAACTTCAGTAAGTCGGCGTACGCCGTTTCGTAAAGTGCCCGAAAAGCCTTTTCCCTGTCAGGGGCTCGCGATAGGTAGCTCATACCCTGTACTTGTCCGCCACACACCTAAGTGTGTTGCATCCATCCAAAAACTTTCACAGTCCGAGTCTTTTCTTCGCTGCAAACAAGAGAGCTCAGCGCCCCTCAGGCATCGTGGCTCCCTCGATGTCGGCAGTGCACGGTAAAGGATCCCTGAACGGGCGGTGTAGCGCGTCGGATCGACGTCTGGCCGCACATCACCTCCACTGTCGTGATTATCGTGCTCCTACGAGCGCTGTGGCCCGCCATGACGACTTGCCCATCACCGAAGAACTTCGCCCCATTCTCGGACCAGCGGACACCGTAGATGCTCCTATGTTTGTCTATTTGTTTGGGTGCGTGGTCGTAGATCGCATTAAGGGTTTCGGTCGATGTATCGGCACATCCTGCTCCGCTGCACTCCATCCGACCCCTCAATGGGTTCCGTCAAGCTGTGTGCAAGATTTCTGGTGCTGTCCTGCCAGGCTTGAGGTGTCGGGAGGTTACTGAGGATGAGCGTCGAGGCGGGCGTTGAATGTGGTGCTCGGTTGCCTGGCTTGGGGGACTGTTGAGCGAGGGTGCGCGAGCTCTAGCGAACGAGACACGGGTATTGCCGGGAGTGGAGCTAGAACGTGCGATGCACGCGCACTTCTTCGCGATCTCGACGTATCAACTGCAACATTCGTTTCGTGTTAGTTCTAATGCTCTCGTTGCCGTCCGGTGTCTCCGAGATGCTGACGGATGACGCACGACCGGTGGAGATGCGGCCGCGGTGAAGTCCGCGACTACCTTAACCTTGAAGCGATCAGGGAATCCAAGAGATTCACTGACGGGCAACTGCTCGACCTCGCCGCTGACCGCGACCCCGGTTTGTTGGTTTGAGCAGCGGTTGAAGGACGGCGCATGCTCCGCTTGGTGTCCCGGAATCAGACCGCGACTCCATTCCCACCGCAAATGCAGACACAAAAAAGGAAGGGATTATCCCTTCCATATTCAATGTATAACGCACGCGGGGGCTTGCGGCAAGGCCCCCGCTATCCCGAAAAATGGATCTCCGAACCCATCACCGAAAGCACAAAGGAGCCGTGGGATGCCCGAATCCAGCCGCACAAAAAGCAGTGTCTTCGCTTTGCCCGGCCACTTGGCCCGCAAGGCAGACCCCCTCCAGACAGGCCCCGACGAGGAACACTTCGAGGCCATCGGCGCAACGCTGCAGCAGACCATCTCGGAGCTGTCTGCCAGACTGGACGACACCCGCAAGCAGCCCGGCGACCGTGGGCAGGCAGCCCTGGACCGGGACCAAGAGATTCATCGACTCACAGAGCGGTTACGGGCCCTGCGCCGCTTCGGGCTGGACCTTTGCCTGGGCAGGATGGTCCCCGAAGACAGCCAGGAGCCGGTATATATCGGGCGGCTGGGTCTGAATGACAGCACCGGCCGGAGGCTCCTGCTCGATTGGCGTTCTCCCGCGGCCGAACCGTTCTTCGGGGCCACGCACGCCAACCCCATGGGCCTGGCCAGCCGCCGCAGGTACCGCTGGGCCAGGGGGCGGGTCACCGATTACTGGGACGAGGTGTTCACCCCCGATGGCTTCAGCTCCAACGCCGCGTTGGACGACCAATCCGCCTTCATTGCCAGCCTGGGGAGCAGCCGTTCCGCCAGGATGCGGGACGTGCTGGGAACCATCCAGTCCGACCAGGACAAAATCATTCGCGCGGGCTCACGGGGTGCTCTGGTCGTGGACGGTGGTCCGGGCACCGGAAAGACTGTGGTGGCCCTGCACCGTACGGCGTACCTGCTGTACTCCGATCCCCGGCTTAGCCATCGCAGCGTCCACCGGCGGAGTGACGTGCTTTTCGTGGGCCCACACCGGCAATACCTTAACTACGTGGCCGACGTGCTGCCCAGCTTGGGTGAAGAGGGGGTGCAGACCTGCCTAGTGCGGGACCTCGTCCCGGAAGGCGCGGCTGCCGTCATCGAAACCGACCCGGAAGTTGCCCGCCTCAAATCCACCGTGGCCATGGTCAAAGCCATAGAGCCTGCGGTGCGGTTCCACGAGGAACCGCCCTCCGAGGGCATGGAAGTGGAAACGCCCTACGCCGACATCTGGTTGGCAGCGGAGGATTGGGCAGAAGCGTTCGACGCCGCAGAGCCCGGAACACCACACAACGAGGCACGCGACGACATATGGGAGGCGTTGCTTTCCATCCTCGCGGACAAGGTCGACGAATACGACATTCCCGAGGACTTGCTGCGACGGGCATTGACCAGCAATGCCGAGCTCCAGGAAGCCTTCAACCGGGCCTGGCCTTTGCTTGACTATTCGGCCTTGGTGGCCGATCTCTGGCGGGTACCGGCTTACCTTCGCTTGTGTGCGCCCCATTTAGATGCCCGGGAGACGGCGGCACTCCACCGCAACAACCCTGAAGGATGGACCACGGCGGACCTTCCCCTTTTGGACGCTGCCCGGCAACGGCTTGGTGACCCCGAAGCGTCGCGGCGCCGGCGGAGGCAGGAGGCAACCTTGGCCGCTGAACGCGAGCTCATGGACTCCGTGGTGGATGACCTGATAGCTGCTGACGACTCCGAAAACCTTGAGATGTACATGTTGCGGGGCGATGACATGCGGGAAAAACTGAACGACGCCGGCGCGTTGCCGTCCGCGGACCCGGACGTCCTTGCCGGACCGTTTGCACATATTGTGGTGGATGAGGCGCAGGAGCTTACTGATGCGCAATGGCAGATGCTACTGGCCCGCTGTCCATCCCGGAGCTTCACGGTGGTGGGGGACAGGGCCCAGGCGAGGCACGGCTTCAGGGAATCCTGGAAGGAGCGCCTTGGCCGGGTGGGCCTGCGGGAGGTGAACCTTGCGGGCCTCAGCATTAACTACCGCACGCCTGAAGAAGTAATGGCCGAAGCTGAAACCGTGATCCGGGCGGCCCTTCCTGACGCCAACGTTCCCACCTCTGTCCGCAAGGGCGGCCGTCCGGTAATCCACGCCGGCGCAGCCGAAATGGACACATTGTTAAACTCCTGGTGCCAGGCAAACGCCGAGGGGACGGCCTGCGTGATCAGCCAGCCGGCACTTCCCACGTCCCCGACTCCGGAAGCAGGCGCGGTCTCCCGGCTTACCCCTGAATTGTCCAAGGGGCTGGAATTCGACTTCGTCGTCCTGGTTGACCCGGAGAACTTCGGGGAGGGAATCGAAGGTGCTGTGGACCGCTACGTGGCGATGACCCGCGCCACGCAGCAATTGGCGGTCCTGACCACAGGGGCGTGAGCCTTCAGGAGTGTTCAGGAAGCCTAAAGACACACGGTAAACCATTGGTCCATGGGCACTCCTGCCCATTTCGGCCCCTCGGCCGCCCTGATAGTTCCGCCATATCCGTTCAGGCCTATTTATAGTCAGATCACCGCATACGCCCAGCCCGGGGACGAACTCGAGGGTATGGCAGTCGGAGCCAAAGCGTACCTGCCCAAACCCTTCCGACCGGCCCAGCTCAGTACCATCATCCAGAAGCTTTGCCCGCAGCCAAGACCAGCATTAGGCTCCGCAACGCTCTGACCGTTCGCTAACTGCCGGACGTTATCCCAGCTTGATGTGCCAGCCTAGGCCCCGTGTACGAGGACGATGGTTGGTTTGGCTTCGTTTGGGTGTAGCGGCAGGAGCTGAGTCAGCCAGTGCACGGCGAGCAGCGCGGAGGGGCGATTGCTGCGGGCCTGACGCTGACGCAGAAGGGCTCCGGCAACCGCCGGTGGGCTGGCTGGTCAGCCTAGTCTTGCCCAGCCAGCCCCCGGCGGCCCGGTAGATCAGCCGTGCAGGACGTAAATCAGCTGTGCAGCGCGGTTTTTAGAACGCTTACAGCTTGCCCCACAGCCGCCACAGCCGCATGTGTGTCGTGCATCGAATTGACCATGACGAAGTCGTGGATAATCCCGCCATAGCGGACCTGCGTCACTGGGACTGAAGCGTCCCGCAACTTGGCAGCGAAAGCCTCCCCTTCATCACGCAACACGTCTGCACCCGCGGTGATGACCAAGGCGGGTGGAAGCCCGGTGAGTTGTTCAATACTTGCGCGAAGGGGGGAAACCGTGATCTCCGCTCGCTCAGCCCCACTGGTGGTGTACTGGTCCCAGAACCATTTCATGCCCTCGCGCGAAAGGAAGTAGCCCTCGGCAAACTGGTCGTAGGACGGTGTATCAAAGTTTGCGTCAGTCACCGGGTAGAACAGCACCTGCTGCAGGAAGGACACATCGCCCCGCTCTTTGGCCATCAGAGTCAGCGCGATGGCCATGTTGCCACCAACGGAGTCACCTGCCACCGCCATCTTTGATCCGTCCAGCCCCTTTTCGGGCCCGTGAGCGGCCACCCACTGGGCCACTGCATAACTTTGCTCGTTGGCAACCGGGTATTTGACGTCAGGTGATCGGTCGTACTCCGGGAACACCACTGCGGCGTCGGCTCCGACCGCGAGATCACGGACCAGGCGGTCGTGCGTATGCGCGTTCCCGAAGACCCATCCTGCACCGTGCGTGTACAGGATGACCGGAAGTGCTCCGGTGCTACCTTTCGGCCTAACGATCCGGGTGCTGACAGAACCCGTCGGTCCGCCCGGCACGGTGACCCATTCCTCATCGATCTCGGGCTTCCAGATGCCGGCATCCTGGACACCGTCTACGGCTTTACGGCCTTCTTCCGGTGTGAGCTGGTACAGGAACGGCGGCTTGCTGGTGGCATCCACGAATTCCTGGGCCTGCGGTTCAAGGGAGATGTTGTGCGGGTTCCCGCTCATTTAATTGTCTTTCTCTGGGTTCTGATACGGACTAGGCCAGTTGGTCGATGGCTTCAATAATGAACGTCGCAACCTCCTGCGGGTGCGTCATCATGACCAGGTGCGGCGCGTCGAGCTCCAGGACCTTGCGGACATTGGCGCGCTGGTAGCCGAAACGCTCCACCTCCGGGTTGATGGTGTGGTCCGCGCTTGAGACGATGCCCCAGGCAGGCTTGGTTTTCCATGCGGCGACCGGTGCCGCCTCGCCGAAGGCGATAGCCGAGAGAGGTCGCTGGGATACGGCCAGAACGCGGCTGATTTCCTTGGGGACCCCTGCGGCGAAAATGTCCGGGAACGCTTCCGGCTGGACTGACACATCGGTGCCGGGATCCGAGCCCTCCACCGGGTACGGCGAGTACACGAGGTTGGCTGCAAGGTCCGAATCGGGGAAACCACCCTGCAGGGCACCCAGGCTTTCGCCTTCTTCCAAGGCGTAGCCGGAGACGTAAACCAAACCCACCACGTTCTCAGCCACGCCTGCCACGGTGATGACTGCGCCGCCATAGGAGTGGCCGGCCAGCAGCACCGGACCCTCAATCTGTTCCACGAAGGATCTGATATACGCGGAGTCTCCTGTCAGGCTGCGGTTGAAGACCGGCGGAACGGCAACGTCGTATCCCTCGTCAAGCAGTGCGCGGGCTACGGGCGCCCAGCTGGCGGCGTCAGCGAATGCGCCATGCACCAGAACAATAGTGGGGGTTTTGGACACGGGGTCTCCTTCTGTTTGGGGTGGCAGGTACTCGTCATGAGCCCTCTGCCAGTCCACAGCATTGTGGTGGTGGGCACCACGAAGAAAGCACGCAGAACGGGAATTTAGCCGCCCGCAGCTAACCTTATGTAGTTGTGGCCACGTGGATGTATGTCATGCGGGCGCACTCTTGCCGGCATTGGCATTTTCCGCTGGCGGGGTTCGTTCCGAAGGGGTGGCAGTGCATCTGTCTGTTCAGCAGTGGTAACAATGGCTCGGCCTTTGGCAGTGCTGCTCCGCGAGTACCGTGAACGGGCGGTATTTTCGCTCGAGCACCTCGCTGAACTTTCGGGTGTCAGTGACCGAACCATCAGCGACATAGAGCGCAGCGTCAGCACGGCCCCGCAACGCCGAACCCTCCTTGCCCTTGTCGCTGCGTTGAACCTCACCGAGTCCGAGCGTGATGAATTTCTGCGCGCCGCCCGCCTCGGAAAGGTGACCACCGGTTCCGGCGGTAGATCCGCCTCGCTTGAGCCGCGTCGACTCCCCGACTTCACTGGACGAACCTCCGAAATAGCGGAGCTACTGGCGTTTCTTGATGCCCAAACTGCCACGGGACGCACCGTCGCCCCGGTGGCCGTAGTTCATGGTGCCCCCGGCATGGGCAAGACGGCACTGGCTGTGGAGGCGCTGCATCGCCGGGCGTCGAACCAGTCGGTTGCCTTCTTTGTGGACCTGAACGGGCTCGACGCCATCCCGCTGACACCCCTGCAAGTTCTCCAGGCTCTGCTCAAGCAAGCCCTGCCGCCCGGCAGGCTCATACCAAAGGCTCTTGACGCCGCTGCATCGCTCTGGCGCGAAGTCTCACTGAACTCTCCAGCAGCGGTGTTGCTGGATAACGCCGCCAGCGAAGCCCAAGTTCGTCCGGTCCTTACAACGGGACACAAAGGGGCTGTGGTGGTGACGTCGCGCCGAAGCCTTGCCGGACTGGAAGGAGTGCGAAGGTTTCCTCTCGGACCCCTCCCACCGTCCGACGGCGAAGCATTCCTTGCGGAAATACTCGCCCTTGACCAAGGCAACGAGTCATTACGGGAGTTGGCCACTTTGTGCGATCACATCCCGTTGGCGTTGCGAATAGCAGGCAACCGCCTGGCCAGCCAGCCGTCCTGGACCGTGAGGGACTTTGTTGATCGCCTCACTTCCGAGGAACGCCGCCTGCGCGCGTTGGTGGCGGGCGATCTGGCAGTCGAGGCGGCGTTCAGTTTGTCCTACGCCCACCTCACGGGCGAACACCAGCGACTTTTCCGGAATCTCTCCCTCCTCAAAGGCACATCTTTCAGCGCTCCCCTGGCCGGAGCGGCGATGGGCGCCGGCAGCTATGCTGCGGTGGATGTGGAGGAAGGTCTGGATGAACTGGTTGATCTGGGGCTGGTGCAAGCGCTAACAGGCAATCGGTACCGTCTCCACGATCTTTTGAGGCTCTACGCAGCGGGTCGGCTCCGGGCAGAGGCGAGCACCCAGGAGACTGCAGCCCTGCGCGCTCATCTTCGGTCGTGGCTGTTGTCGAGCACGGTGAGCGCAGGAAATTGGTTTGAGCCCCACCCCGTGGCCGGCATCATCTGCAGCACCCCTGGCACGGCATTCGCCAGTTCAGCTAAAGCCAGGCAGTGGCTCCAATCGGAAACTTCAGATTGGTTCGGGGCCTATCACGATGCCGTTTCGATGGGGGAACACGAAAAGGTTGTAAAAGTCGCTGAATCCTTGCACTGGTTCGCCGGGATTTGGGAATCATGGGGCCAGTGGCATCGGCTGTTCACGGATTCCGTGTCATCCGCGGCTGCGCTGGGTGACAAAGCACGCCTTTCAGCTCATCTCGGATACCTGTCTTTTGCTTTGAACAATGAGCGGAAGGACCATCAGCGTGCATTGGAAACGGCGCACCTAGCCTTGGACGCCGCTACAGAGGCAGATGACCCCGCATATCAGGGCTGGGCGTACCTGTACATTGCCTTAAGTCAGAGGGGCCTGGAAAAGATACCCGAAGCAATGACCAGCGCAGATCGGGCGATCTCCCTCTTTGAGGCTGTCGGAGAGATTGAGGGCCAAGCACCCGCTCTGATGCTCAAGGGCAGCATCCACCAGTTGTGGGGGCAACTGGACATTGCCGTTGATGTGGCTACAGGGCTTCTCGCATTGATCAGGAGCAGTCGGATGCCACCCAACGTTGCAGACTTCATCGAGTTCTACACCCTGCAGTTGTTGTGCGGCTCGTTGCACAGTCTGCAGCGATATGAGGAGTGCCTTGAAGTAGCAGGGGAAGCATTGGCTGTAGCCGAGGAGATGGAATGGCATCTGGGGCGCGCTTCAGCCCTTTATCACCGCGGGAAAACCTATGACGCCCTCCACAAACACCAACAGGCCGCGGAGGACCTTGCCCACGCGCTCCGACAAGCCGTCACGGCCGGCGACAAACGCCTGCAAGCCGCCATCCGACAGATGAATGATGAAATGCAGGTTAAGGTTGGCTCCGCGCGGCGCTCCCTTTGAATCGACAGCGGATCGGAGTTCGGTTGGAATCGCCAGGAAGAAGCCCGTCGGCTAAGGATCAATCCCCAATGCGTAGCGTCCCGCCACTGAAGGTTCCAGTTCCAAGGAAATGGAACGGCTTCCCCGAACCGTGACTGTTCGCGGCGGCCTGGGGGATTAGGAGCCTATAGCTGACGGCAGCGCTACCCCGCGGCTGCTCCGATTCGTGTCCTAGCTTCTTCGTCGCTGTTCCCGGGCTGGGGTGGTGCGTCGAGGATGGGGGCGCTGATCAGGGATCGGTCGTAGACGACCAGGGCGTTGTTTTCGATGATTTGTTCTTTTGAGGTCACGAGTCCGGTTCGTTTGTCCCGGGTCAGGCGAACGACCTTGTTGTGGCGGAAGACCTCACCGCCTGTCTCGTGGAAGTAGGCGTCTTCTTCCCGGATGTGGAACTTCACATCCGGGACACGTTCGGCACGGAGTTCCCCGCACAAGTGTTCGTCTGTGGTGTGTACCAGGAATTGGAATGCCTGATCGGTGTCGTTGCGGACCCTGTAGTCCAGGTAGTTGTAAATGATCGAGGTCCCTGAGCCGAAGGGGATCTGGCGGTTGAAATCCGGGAACAGATCAAGATCGCCATGGTGATGGTGCTCGATGACGGACAGTTCGCTATGCAGGACCATCCAGTGCAGCAGGTTCGTGAACTGGCACAGGCCTCCGCCGATCCCGGAATCGGCTCGGCCGTGGTTGATGACCAATCCTTCTCGGTACCCCTTGGCTGCGGTGCATTTGCCTAGGAGATTCCAGAAGGAGAACGTTTCACCGGGGCGGATGATGACAGCGTTTACCAACGGTGCGGCGATGCCCAGGCTGACCGCCTTGTTTTCCTGCAGATGCAGGTCCACGTTGCCGAGTTTGCGTCGGATCAAGGAGTTGTGGCGGTACACCACCGCCGGCAGCACCTCACCGGGTCGCTGGCGGGCAAAGGTGGTGCCGGAAAAGAAGTCTCGTACGTTGCGGGTGATGATCATGCGTTGAACGGAAAGGCGGTACGTCAGAGGCGAGAGTTCGCAGAAGAGCTTACGTGGCAATGTTTCCCCAAGAACAAGCCCAACGAAGGCGCGGGCAGCATGCCGAAGAACACGGCACCGGCACCATCGTTCCAGACGATGGCGAAAAGAACGAAATCAACAACAAGGACTACCCAAGTCAAGGAGCATCCCAGGAGTCCAAAGAGTTCCGGTCCTAAGGATGCGGAACACTCGGATGTGCCTGGTACGGGTTCATGACTTCGCTCTTGTAGGGCAGGCTGGTGGCATGTTTGAGGGGTTTGAGGAACGCCACATCGACGTCAGGGTGTCCAGTCTCTTTGTCCGTTATGGTGGCGAGGGTCCACCGGTTCTGTTGCTTCACGGGCACCCACGCACGTCCGCGACCTGGCACCGCGTGGCTCCTCAACTCTTGAACGCTGGATTCAGCGTCGTCTGCCCCGACCTCCCGGGCTACGGACAGTCGAGTAAACCAACCCCAACAGCGGACCACACAGCCCATTCAAAGCGCGCGACCGCCCGGGCCATGGTTGCACTCATGAGGGAACTCGGTCACGAGCAGTTCGCTCTCGTTGGGCATGATCGTGGCAGCTACGCCGCTCTGCGGCTGGTCTTGGATTATCCCGACAAGGTCTCCAAAGTCGCCCTGCTCGATTGCATCCCCATCAGCGAGCATTTGGCCCGGGCCGACGCGAGGTTCGCTACGAAGTGGTGGCATTGGTTCTTCTACGCCCAACCAGAGATCCCGGAACGCGTCATCACGGCAGACCCGGAGAGCTGGTATGGCGGGAGCGCAACGACCATGGGCCAGGAAAACTACGATGAATGGCGCAGGGCGATCCGCAATCCGGACACGGTGCGGGCCATGCTCGAGGATTACCGGGCGGGCCTGACCATCGACCGGCAGCATGAAGAAGCCGACAGGCAGGCAGGTAGGGCAATAAATGCGCCCCTGTTGTTGCTCTGGTCACTCTGGGACGACCTTGAAGATCTCTACGGTGATCCGCTCAAGATCTGGGAACGGTGGGCGACCGATGTTCGCGGCCACGGCATTGACTCCGGGCACCACATGGCCGAGGAAGCCCCGGACGAGTTATCCACCGCCCTGCTGGGGTTTCTTCTAACTGCACCATAAAAGAAGCCCGAAAGCCGGGAGGAAGGGCCAGTAGACGCGTCCCGGTTCCAAGGAAGTGGAACACCGAAACCGCGGCAGAGCAGCGAGGTCCGCGAAGCGTGATTCCTAGCGAGCAGAAAGGCGCGAGTACATGTACATGTCCTTCCGCTGGCCGCCAATCTCTAGCCAGCTCCTCATCGTCCCTTCACGTACGAACCCGCTGCGCTCGGCTGCGCGCCAGGAGCCCTCATTCCAAGGCTCGACGTAGAGTTCCAGTCGATGAATCCCGGGTTGCGCAAGACCCCAGGTGGCGAGGGCGCCTAAAGCAGAAGAAGCAGCTCCCTTCCCCCGATGACTTGGCGCCACCCAGTAGCCAATGCTCGCTCGGCCTTGGCTGAGGTTCCTTAGCCACAGTCCGATTTGGCCAACCGCCTGATCAGAGGAGGAATCAGCAATAGCGAAGGAGTATCCGGTGCTATCAACTAAGCGCTGGTGCTGTCTTTCGATGAAGGCCAGAGCTGCCTGGCGTGAACCGCTGGCGGGAACCGTCGTGATGGCAGGAATTAGTGGATCGCTCGAGGCTTCCTGGACCACAGGAACATCGGCTGCCGTAAACCGGCGGAGCCTGTAAGGGGACGCAACGAGTACAGGCTGCACCAAGGGATTCATTCTCAGACTCTACGCGGAGCCCCCGGGCAGCATGGGAGATACCGAAACTTCCACCGTCCCACTCCCAAGGAAGTGGAACACTCGAACGGGGCAGGGCGCCCATAGGTGCGTTGTGCAGGTAGTGGGAGGCCGGTACGGCTAAAAGATGAGTACTGGTTCCTCGTGTACTGGGGTTGGTGTGGGTCTTTTCTGAGTCCAGCGGATCCACGCAGTGGTCAACGTCGCCCATTGCCCTACGAACAGTTCGCCCGCAGACTGTAAGCAGCCGCTAGCCGAAAGTCGCCAGCTTTGGGCTCGGCACAAATTTTCTGTTGGGGCAGAACTTGGGGGGACCATGGGAAACTTTCGTGCGTTTGCGTTGAAATCGGCGGCTCTCGCGGCGTTGTTGGCGAGTTCAACGCTGGTAAGCGCAGCTCCAGCCGCGCAGGCCGAGTCTGAGGAGTGGGTGCCTCCGCTGCAGGGAATGGCCTACGTCGGCTCAGAACTGACCATAGCGGAAACCAGGGAAGACCTGATTGGCTGCCCTCCCACGGAGGAAGCCCCTCAGGGCTTCGTCTTGGAATGGCTTAGCAACGGCGTTCCCCTGCCGGCCGAACGGCAAGGGGAGATTCTGAAGCTCACCACCGAGGACCGGGGTAACCGCATCTCCTTCAATGTTCACGGCGTGTGCTCTGAATCGGAGGTCTTCCACAGCCCAGCGACCCCTCCCATTGCTGCGTCCAACCGTGCCAATGGCTGGACAGACCGCGGTAACTTTGAGCTTTTGGGCCGCACTGACAGCGGCGAGCTGGTCCTGTATCCGCGGACGTACGAGTCCCACTGGCTGAACGGGGGCTTTGAGACAAGAAGACGCTACTACACGTCCTCGTGGGATGTGCCAAGGGTAGTCGGAACGGGCTGGACAATCTTCAACGTTGTCTTCTCCGCCGGTGATTTCGACGGGGACGGACACAACGACGTCCTCGCCCGGAACGCCTCTGGGAGTCTGTTCCTCTACCCAGGTAACGGTGACGGAGGCTGGCTGCCCACAAAACAAATCGGCGCTGGCTGGAACATCTTCGATTCCATCATTGCGGGCGGAGATTTCAACGGCGACGGAAACAACGATGTCCTGGCCCGGGACAGCGTGGGAGACCTTTTCCTGTATCCCGGTGACGGTACCGGGGGTTGGCTGAAGTCTAAGAAAGTTGGTGTGGGCTGGCAGGTTTTCGACAAGCTCATCGCGTCCGGTGACACCGACGGCGACGGTGCGATGGATGTCTTCGCCCGAGACCGCAGTGGAGTCCTGCACCAATACCCAGGCGACGGGATCGGCGCATGGAAATCTCCAGCCGTGGTGGGCCCCGGATGGGACGTCATGACCGACGTCATCGGCGCCGGAACGTTCTTTAAAGACAGCATCACCTTCAGACCAGGGAGCATTTATGACTCCGCCTATCCCAGGAATGACATAACCGCTGTGGACAAGGAAGGGTACCTTCGCCATTACCGCGGGGCACCGGACAAACGGCTCTCCGGTGGACACCACATCGGCAACGGCTGGGACATCTTCAACACCCTCATCTGAATCCGCCGTCAAAGTGCTCGAGTCGTAGATGCGGGTACGGCATAGCGGAGGTGAAAGCCGCGATCGGATATCTGCGACGGTTACAGCAAGGACTCGTAGCTTCGGGTGCCGCCATTGTCGTTTCGGGGTACTTCGTAGAGCCGCCTACACGGAAAACGACAAATAGTGGGGCTGCGCGAATAGGACAGAGTCTCGAAAACAAGAGTGTTCCGGTTCCAAGGAAGTGGGACACCTCTGGAAGGCGGGGAGGGGAGCCTCTTTGCGGGGGATTCGTTGACCCGTCCTGCTCTTCGGCCGTGCTGAAGCCGGTGGCAACTGAGGGAATTGGTGCTCGACGCTAGTCCAGATTGACGATTTCGGCCACGTCCAGGTGATTCAGGTGCGTGGCGTCGGCGAGGACGTCGAGGCGGGTGATCAGGCCGTCCGTGATCGTGAACGCCATGATGGACACGACTCGTCCGTTCAGGACCGCTGCTACACCGGGACGCCGGTCGATTAGGACGGGCGTGGAGTGCGCGGCTAGTCGCGCTGACAGTACAGCCTGGTCCGCGATCGCCTGAGAGCCGACGATGACCTGGCTGCTCGTACCGTAATCCGCCCGGAGCACGGCGCCGTCGTCGAGCAGGCCCAGGAGCGCGGCGAAGTCTCCCTGCTGGGCTGCGACGAGCCATGCTCCCACCAATTCCCGTGCACGATCGGGTCTGGGCCGGATCGTGATGGGTGCACTCTGGAGCCGTCGTCGTGCGCGGGAGGCAAGCTGGCGGGCAGCGTCCACGGACCGGTCGAGCGCCTCGGCTACTTCCTCGAACGGAGAACCGAAGACATCATGCAGGACGAACGCCACCCGCTCTGCCGGTGAGAGTGTTTCCAGCACAACGAAGAGGGCCACGCTCAGGTGGTCGCTGCGTTCGGTTTCCTCTACTGGGTCGCCGGTGAGTGCGAGGGGCTCATCCCGCCACGGTTCCACGTGCAAGGATTGCTCGCGTGTGCGGCGGGGTGCTCGCAGGAGGTCCAGGCTCAGTCGCGAGACGACTGTCGTGAGCCAGGCGTCGAGATTTTCTATCCCGTCAGCGTCTGCGCGTTCAAGGCGTATCCATGCCTCCTGCACCACATCTTCGGCGTCCGCTCTGGATGAGAGCAGTCGATTAGCGATCGCCACCAGCCGCGGCCGGGCCTTCTCAAAGCGCCGGGCGAGAATTTTCTGATCGGTCATGTCACATCCTCATCGTCTCGATCGTCATCATACTGACGAGGCAGATGGCCTCGACGTGACATCGAATAAGGAGTCGAACATGAATGCACCCATTCTTGTGACCGGAGGCACCGGCACCATCGGCAAAAGGGTTGTCCCGCTCCTCCTGGCCGCCGGCAGGAACGTCCGCGTCCTTAGCCGACACCCCCGCGCCGCCGAGGCCGGCATCGAGTACGTGGAAGGAGACACTGTCGCAGGCCGCGGCCTCCAATCAGCACTAAGAGGGGTGGAGACAGTGCTGCATCTCGCGGGCGGCGCCAAAGGGGACGACATCGCGGCGCGCAATCTCGCGGAAGCAGCCAAATCTGCGGGCACGTCACACCTGGTCCTCATTTCGGTGGTCGGCACGGACAAGATGCCCATAGGCTACTTCCGAGCGAAGGCGGCCGCCGAACGGGCGATCGCGGAGTCCGGCGTTCCGTGGACGGTGGTGCGTGCGGCCCAACTACACGACTTCGTCCTCCCCATGGTCAAAGGCCTCGCCCGCCTTCCGCTCACACCTGTACCGCGCGGGCTGCGATTCGAGCCGGTACACGTAGGCGAGGTCGCCGCCCGCCTAGCCGATCTCGCACTAGCCGTACCGGCCGGACGCGTGGCCGACATCGTCGGACCGGAGGTACTGGACATCCCACAACTGCTCGCTACCTACACCGACTTCCACGGCCGCCGTCGCCCTAAGCTATCCGTGCGATTGCCCGGAGCGATCGGCCGCGCCTACCGGGCCGGTGAGAACCTCGCCGGCCCCGGGGCGCAGCGCATGACGTCCAGCTGGGCAGAGTTCCTCGCCGAGCAGAACGCAGTGCAGACAGCGTCCCCAATCGTGCAGGGCTGACGTGCGGTCTTATCCCAGGCGTAGAACAGCCTTCACGCTGCTCGTCGGCACCGGCGGGGGAGCGTCCCACTAGGGTGTTCCAGTTCTAAGGAAATGGGACTCCACGGATTCTGGCCGGGCCTGGTTTTCAGTTAGGCGTATTTCGAGCAAACGCCCAGGTGGTTCTGACTGCCTTCACGGCGAGGACCACGGTGAAGGATAGCGTCATCACGATTGCAGCTGAAAAGGCGAGGACCATGACCCCGATGATGTGAACCAGCAGGACGGCAAAGATCACTACAGTATGTGTGTCGAAAAGTTCCATGGTCATGTGGACGACGGGACCCAGCTGACCGTCTGCACACAACCACCACGTCACCACCGGGGCAACCTCACCAGGGGCAAGCGGTGGTCATGCACAGCCTCTGTGCGCCGGGGTACTAAGTCGCTAAGGGGTTTTCGACTTCAGCGGCGTAGGAGTTGACCAGGTCGACATAGGACCAAAGCAGTGTGAGCCAGCCCCCGCTGCCGTCCTCGGGGAGTACCAGTTGCGGTCCGGATCAATGACGCCTCCCCACCTTTCGGTGTAGTCGTCGAAGGCCTCGCGGTCTGTCAGCCTTTCGAACGCGCCGGCATCCACGCCGATGGCGTTCGCGCGTTCAATCATTTTGTCGAACAAGACCTTGTCGCTTGCCCAGCCAGCGACTTCCCAAGGGTCCGGCGGGCTTGATCCTTGGCGCCAGTTTGAGGGCCAATTGGGCGAAATGACCGTAGGTTCCCAGGTTCATAGCGGCGCTCCTGACGTGAAGGAAGTTGCGTACGGCCTGAGCCTACTTCCGTGTCATCGACGTTGATAGAACAGTCTGTTGAACGAGGTTTTTGTCGTTTCTGGTGTGGGTGGGTGGTGGGTTTGGGTGATCGCTGGGAGTACCCCGACGTGCCTCCTCCTGCCGTCTGAGGAGACTTCCGGCACTCATGGTTCTTGTGCCCGCACGTCCACGCCCCGCACGGCCAGTGTGTGTCGTCAAGGCTGAAAAGAAGCCGGCCCCGCTCGCACGGTGCGACGGCAACGTACGTCTTGGATGCTTCTATATTCGTCAAGCGTCGTTCTCGTTGCCCATGATGCCTTCTGGAACTGTGGAGGTAATAAACCTCAGCGGGGAATATAACATTCAAGAGTGTTTGGCGTGTGCCTGGATTGCGGGTGTTAGGCTCGACGAAAATGGCCTGCTTGGGCGTGGGTTTGGGGGATCATGGGAACTTTTCGTGCATTGTCGGTCAAGTGGGCGGCTTTTGCCGTGTTGGTGCTGGGGTCAACAGCGGTTGGTGTGGGTCCGGCCATCGCCCAAGGTGGCAGCGCGTCCCTTCAACAGTCATCCCAGGATCCTGCGCCGATGATGGGGACTCCTTTCGTGGGCTCTGAACTAAGACTTGCGAGCACCGGCACCGGGGGCGTGACCTACTGCCCGGACGAAAATCGGGACCCTCGGTTCGTTATGGAGTGGCTGAGCAATGGTGTTCCGCTCCCGGCAGAGCGCCAGGGCGAGGTCCTGAAACTGATTCCCGAGGACCGTGGAAACCGCATCTCTTTCAATGTTCAAACATGCGGGTCCGATATTAAGCATCACAGCGTCGAAACGCCTCCCATCGCAGCATCGAACCGGGCTATGGGCTGGACCGGGCGCGGGAACTTTGAGCTGCTGGGCCGGAATGCTGACGGCGACCTGGTGCTTTACCCGCGCACGTACGAGCCGGAATGGGTTCGCTATATGGAGTTTGATAGGGCCGTTGAGTTCAACGGTTCTTGGGATGAGCCCAGGGTGGTCGGCACGGGATGGAACATCTTCGACATAGTCTTCTCCCCCGGTGACTTCGACGGGGACGGGAACAACGACGTCCTGGGGCGGGACAGCGCAGGAAACCTGATGCTCTACCCCGGTGACGGCGACGGCGGCTGGCATCCGCCACACCAGGTCGGCGCGGGCTGGAACATCTTCGATTCCATCGTCGGGCCGGGGGATTTCAACGGTGACGGCAACAACGACGTCCTGGCCCGGGACCGTTCAGGGAACCTGTTCCTTTACCCTGGCGACGGTCAAGGCGGCTGGTTGGAACCCTCACAGGTCGGCTCGGGGTGGCAGATTTTCGACAAAATCATTGCCCCCGGAGACACCACCGCCAAAGGGGCGGTAAGCATCTTCGCCCGCGACCGCAGCGGCTACCTGCACCAATACCCCACTGATGGGCAGGGCGGTTGGAAGGCCCCGGGCGTAGTGGGCCAAGGATGGGACGTCATGACCGAAATCAGCGGTGCCGGCTCGTATTGGAAGGAAGCCAGCCGGGGTACCGCCGAACGTAATAATCTCATCGCCTATGGGCACGACGGCGATCTCATCTTGTACAGCAACTACGACCTCAGCCGGTTTCCGGAATACGCCGCGGCACCATATGGACTGCATAACCAGGGGCCGATCGGTAACGGCTGGGACATCTTCAAAAATTTGATTTGATCCAGGGTCAATGCACTGACTGGAAGCTCATAGAATCAGGGGCCTTTCTCAGACGAGAAGGGCCCCTGATCCGCGTCTGAGGGTTTGAGTGGACGCCCGGTTACTTGAGGTGCCTAGTCTGAGCTAGGGCATCCAACGTCAGGGGCGGTGTTGAGGGCGCGGTAGATACTTCGCTCAGCCAATTCCACCACGTGAGAGTTCAGCCGCTGGGGAGCGTGAGCGCGTGCGGGTTGGCTATGTCCGTGCAGTTGACGGGGCCAGAATTGTCCCTTCAGGTACGTGCGCGGAGGCTGGGGTCAACCGCGCACGTACCTGACAAGAGCCAGCTCTTGTGGGCGGCCTGCCCCTCATCGGTAGGGAGTCAGCCTCGCCAAGTGCGGAGCTCCAATTGCGCTAACCACGTCAAACTGGGCTGGGACAGGGCGCCGTGGAAGTAGCGGGGGACGGGATGGTCGCTCCGCGACCCCTACCGCGTTCAGGTAGTGGAACCCATTAACCACAAGGCTGACCGGTGAGGCGTCTTTCTTTTTCAGACTCCATCGAGGGGTAAAGGGAAATGACCGTCAGGATAGGGGAGTGACGTATGCTCCGGAGATTCCGCCGTCTACCAGGAACGTCGAGGCCGTTATGAAGGAGGCGTCGTCACTGGCGAGGAATGCAACGGCCGCGGCGAGTTCCTCCGGTTCCGCGAATCGCCCCAAAGGAACGTGCACCAGCCGGCGGGCCGCCTTCTCCGGATCCTTTGCGAAGAGTTCCTTCAGGAGCGGCGTGTTCACAGGTCCTGGGCAGAGGGCGTTGATGCGGATGCCCTGCCGCGCAAACTCGACGCCGAGTTCCCGGCTCATGGACAGGACGCCACCTTTGGATGCGCTGTAGGAAATCTGGGATGTCGCAGCCCCCATGACGGCGACGAACGATGCCGTATTGATGATGGAGCCTTTGCCCTGCTCCTGCATGTACGGGATGGCGTACTTGCAGCAGTAGTAGACAGATGTCAGGTTAACTTCCTGGACCCTGCGCCACGCGTCAATGCCGGTGTCAAGGATGGAGGCGTCGTCAGCGGGGGAGATGCCGGCGTTGTTGAACGCGATGTCCACGCGTCCGAACGTCTCTTTAGTCTGTGCATAGAGGTTGCGGACCTCTTCTTCACTGGTCACGTCCACCTTGACGAAGAGGCCACCCACCTCGGCAGCGGCGGCAATCCCGGAGGTGGGTTCGATGTCTGCGATCACCACGTTGGCGCCTTCCGCAGCCATGCGGCGTGCGGTGGCAAGGCCGATGCCGCTGGCGCCGCCCGTGATGACTGCGCTGCGGCCGGCCAGACGGTTGGAAACTACTGATTGCATTTGTTGCTCCTTCAAAAGTGGATTACAGAAAGGTCAGGCGGACTGGGTGGAGATGAAGACGTTTTTGACTTCGCTGAAGGCATCCAAAGCGTCGGGACCAAGTTCGCGCCCCAGCCCGGATTGCTTGAAGCCGCCAAAAGGCGTGGAGTATCGGACCGAGGAATGCGAGTTGACCGACAGGTTGCCGGACTCTACTCCGCGGGCCACTCTAAGGGCCCGGTCCACTGAGGATGTCCAGATTGAGCCGGACAGTCCGTACTCGGTGTTGTTGGCGATGCGGATGGCGTCAGCTTCGTCGTCGAAAGGCACGACGGCGACTACCGGGCCGAAGATCTCATCGGTAAATGACGGGGCGTCCAGGTCAGGTGTCAGGACCGTTGGCGGGAACCAGAAGCCCGGCCCTTCCGGCGCCTTCCCTTGGAGGGCGACCGGGGCGCCGTCGGGCACGAACCCCGAGACCGTACTGAGCTGCTGAGCCGAAATCAGCGGTCCCATGGTGGTGGCCGCATCGGCTGGATCTCCTACGCGCATGCCGAGGACCTCAGGTTCCAGAAGCTCCAGGAAACGTTCGTAAACATTTCGCTGCACCAGGATCCTTGACCGGGCGCAGCAGTCCTGGCCGGCGTTGTCGAACGCACCGCCCGGGGCAGCGGCCGCAGCCAACTCGAGGTCGGCGTCGTCGAAAATGATGTTCGCGCTCTTGCCGCCAAGTTCCAGCGTCACGCGCTTCACCTGCTCCGCGCAGCCGGCCATAATCTGCTTGCCAACGCCGGTCGAGCCGGTGAACACCACCTTCCGGACCGCTGGATGGGTAACAAACCGCTGACCCACCACCGCCCCCTTGCCAGGGATAACTTGGAAGACGCCCTCGGGAAGGCCTGCCTCCAATGCCAGCTCGCCAAGCCGGATGGCGGTCAGTGGAGTCACTTCCGCCGGCTTGAGGACCACCGTGTTGCCGGCAGCCAGGGCTGGAGCAAAGCCCCACCCCGCAATCGGCATCGGGAAGTTCCAGGGGACAATGATCCCAACAACTCCAAGAGGCTCGTGGAAGGTCACGTTGATGCCTCCTGCTACCGGAATTTGGCGGCCGAAATGCCTTTCCGGAGCGGCGGAGTAGTAGGTGAGGACGTCGCGGACGTTGCCCGCTTCCCATCGGGCGTTGCCGATGGTGTGCCCTGCGTTGCGGACCTCCAGTTGCGCGAGGTTTTCCAAATCATTGTCGACGGCGGCGGCGAACCTTCGCAGCAGCAGCGCACGATCCGCGGGGGCTATTGCCCGCCAGGACTCGTAGGCGGCCGCGGCCTTGGCAATGGCCGCGTCCGTTTCTGCCAGACCAGCCAGCTGCACTGTTTGGAGAACTTCCTCGGTGGCCGGGTTGATCACATCAAATACTGTGGCGGTCATGCGGGGGACATCGCTTTCTTGGTAGCGGCCTGATCAGACCGGTAGTTGGCGGCGGCTTCCACAAATCCCTGGAATAGCCGAAGGTCGCTGAGATTTTGCTCCGGGTGGAACTGGACCCCAAGGACCCAGCCGTGGTCCATGCTTTCAAGGGCCTGGACCAAGCCGTCGGATGACTTGGCTGTCACGTGCAGGGAATCGGCCACCGTGTCCATGGCCTGGTGGTGGTAGCAGGGCGAGGAAGCAGAGGCTCCCAGGAGATTGTGGATGATGCTGCCCGGGATGGTGGCGAAGTTTGCCTCGCCGTAGACACCGGGAGCGGGCTGGCTGTTGCTTCCCGGACTGACGTCCGGAATGTGCTGGATCAAGGTCCCGCCCAGCACCACATTGAGCAGTTGCGCACCCCGACAGATGGCGAACAATGGGAGTTCGCGATCAAGGGCTGCCCGGATAAGCGCGGAATCGTGGCTGTCCCGTAGCGGTTGCGACCTGGTGGTGGGATGCGGCGCCGCGCCGTAGAGCGAAGGATCGACGTCGGGCCCTCCCACCACGATCAGCCCGTCTACCAAATCCAGCACAGATTCGTCCGTGCCCAGCGGGGGCAGCAAAACCGGGGTTGCCCCGGACGCGACGACCGCCTCCACGTACGTTCCGGGGAGAATGGCCGCCGTCGTATTCCATACGCCCCAGGAGGCATCCTGAAGGTAACTGGTCAGCGCAATCCGGGGGCGGTAGTTTTCAGAGTCGTTCGAAGCCACGGGTCCGCTCCCAATCGGTGATGGCGCTTTCGTATGCGGTGAGTTCAACCGTGGCGGCGTGGACGTAGTGATCCACCACATCGTCGCCAAATGCCTTGCGTGCAATGCTGCTATCGGCCAACAGATCCCGCGCGTCCCTCAAGGTGGTTGGAAGGCGTTCCGCG
Source organism: Paenarthrobacter sp. TE3676 (assembly GCF_056279165.1). Taxonomy (NCBI): domain Bacteria; kingdom Bacillati; phylum Actinomycetota; class Actinomycetes; order Micrococcales; family Micrococcaceae; genus Paenarthrobacter; species Paenarthrobacter sp. TE3676. The sequence goes on along the minus strand of NZ_JBWBQU010000004.1, from coordinate 251,559 downwards.
TCGGATTCGTACGCGTTGCCCTTGGTGATCGCCGGCAACTGAAGGTCGTTTTCGATCCCGTGGATGACGGCAGCGATCATGGCCGCCACGGCGAGATAAGGATTCACATCGCCGCCACCTACACGGTTCTCGGTCCGAAGTCCTCGTCCATGCCCTACTACCCGCAGCGCACAGCTTCGGTTGTCCAGCCCCCAGGCGATGGCCGTGGGAGCGAAGCTTCCCTCCACGAATCTCTTGTACGAATTGATGTTTGGTGCCAGGAAATAGGTCAACTCGCGCAAAGCAGCGAGTTGACCCGCAACGAACCGTTCCATCAAGGGGCTGAAACCGTGCTCCCCGTCGCCAGCCAGCACAGGGTTGCCGGCAAGATCGGTGAGGCTAAAGTGGATATGGCAGGAATTGCCTTCACGCTCGTTGAACTTGGACATGAATGTGATGCTCTTGCCGTGTTGGTCTGCGATTTCCTTGGCGCCGTTTTTGTAGAACGCGTGCTTGTCGCAGGCAGCCAGCGCTTCATCGAAACGGAAGGTGATTTCCTGTTGTCCCAGGTTGCATTCGCCCTTGGACGATTCAACTACCAGCCCTGCCGCTTCCATATTGGTACGGATGGAACGGATGACAGGTTCCAGTCGGGCAGTGGCCAGCAGCGAGTAGTCCACGTTGTATTGCGTGGCAGGAGTGAGCGCTGTGTAGTTCTTTTCCCAGGCTTGACTGAAGGAATCGTCGAACATCAGGAACTCGAGTTCGGTTCCGGCGTGTGCGCGGTACCCGAGCTTCTCAAGTCGCTCGATCTGGGTCTTGAGGATCTGGCGTGGTGACGCTGCCACCGGAGTCCTGTCGGTCCACAGCACATCGCACTGCACTATGGCGGTGCCTTCGAGCCACGGAACCAGCCGCAGGGTGGAGAGATCCGGCAGCATCACCATGTCTCCATATCCGGTTTCCCACGAGGACATGGCATAGCCGTTCACGGTCTGCATATCGACATCAACGGCCAGGAGGTAGTTACAGCCCTCCGCTCCGTGATCAAGAACGTCTTCCAGAAAGGAGCGGGCCCCGCAGCGTTTGCCCTGCAGCCGGCCGAGGGCATCAGTGATGGCGACAACGACGGTATCAATCCGACCGCCGGCAACGAGGTCCCGCAGTTGGTCGATGGTGAGCTGCCTGTTCCGGCTGGACTCTTGGTCTTGAGTATTCATTGTGTCTCCGCAGTGTGTTCTGTGAGTGGTGAATTACGGTGCCTGCCGGCCGCTACTTCAGCTCGGCCTCGGCCATGGCAAGTTGGGCAAACTCTTCTTCGGGTGCGCCTGCCACGATCCGGTGCCGGCTGTACAGCCAGTAGTAAAGAAGGGCAGCGGCAAAGATCGCTGCCGTGATGGAGGCGGCGAAAACGTCGACGACGAACGTCGCCACGACTGCCACGGCGGACAGCACCAGGGCGATGGACGTCGTGACGATCCCGCCGGGAGTCCGGTACCCGCGTTCCAGGCCGGGTTCCTTCTTGCGAAGGACGATGTGCGAGAGGTTGAGGAGTACGTAGGAAACCGTGGCCCCGAACACTGCGATGTTGATCAGTAGGGCACCGTCTTGGGTGATGGCTGCCAGCAGGAATCCAACCGTGCCCGGCACGATCAGTGCCCAGTACGGGGTGCGCCGTGCTCCCGTGAGTGACAGCCAGCGGGGGAGGTATCCTGCACGCGACAAGGCAAACAGCTGCCGTGAGTAGGCGTAGATGATGGAGAAGAAGCTGGCTACCAGACCGGCCAATCCGGCGAAGTTGATGAAATCCGCCAGGAACGTATTGCCGCCGTACGCGATGCGCAGCGATTCCGGGAGGGGATTATCGGATGTGCTCATTGCTTGGGATCCGGCAGCTCCGGGGACCAGGACCAGCATCAGGGCTCCGAAAACCACCAGGATGATGACGGCGACGATGATCCCGCGGGGCATGTCCCGGGTGGGGTTGGATGTCTCCTCAGCCGCGAGCGGAACACCCTCCACTGCCAGGAAGAACCAGATGCCGTAAACCAACGCAGCCAGCACGCCGCTGATCCCCATGGGAAGAAAGGCGCTGGATCCGGCAGACCCGTCCGGAACAATGTCGAACAGCCGGGTGGCGTCGAATTTGGGAAGGAGGCCAATGACTGCCGCGACCAGTGCAACGGTTGCTACCGCTGTGATGGCGAACATGATTTTCAGGGCCTCGCCAACGCCACGGATGTGGATACCGATGAAGATGACGTACGTGACCAGGTAGACGGGCCAGGAGTTCGTCAGACCGAACAGGCCCAGCGCCTCCACGTATCCGCCAATAAAGGTGGCAATGGCAGCCGGTGCCACCGCGTACTCGATCAGGACCGCCATGCCAGTGGCGTAACCTCCAAGTGGCCCCAAAGCCCGGCGGGCGAACGCGTAGCCCGCCCCCGCCGTCGGGAGCGTTGACGAAAGCTCAGCGAGGCCGAAAACCATGCACGTGTACATGACGGCCATAAGGACGAAAGCGATCAGCAGGCCGCCCCAGCCGCCTTGGGCAAGGCCCAGGTTCCATCCGGCGAAGTCGCCGGAGATTACATAGGCGACGCCTAAGCCGGCCAAGAGGATCCAGCCGGCAGCGCCCCGTTTGAGGCGCCGGTGATTGAGATATTCGTCCCCGCCGCCAAGCGGCTGGTGCGCTGTTTCCATGCGTGTTCCTAACGGTTGAGGAGTGCTTTTGGGAAAGTGGAAGCTGAGGATCGATCGAATCCTAAAGGACTGTTTTCAGTCCAAAGTGTGTTTCAAAGTCTGGAGCGTCACATTCCGTACGTCAAGGGTTTTCTTCAAATCCGGCTCTTTCTGGCTCTCTGGAACCATTTTCAATGGTTGCTTTGCTGACCTTTGATTGCCCGTGCAGGTAGCATGAAAACAGCAGTGTCCCGCTGAGGGGCGTACCCGGCGATGTAAGGGGAACAAGGTGCCGGACTTACCGTTTGGGCCATCATTCTCGATGCTGCGTCCAGTCAGGGGCGGCAATGCTTTCGAGGAGACAATCGAGCACATCCTGCAGACCATCAAGCTGGGCATCTTTGCGCCGGCAGAAAAATTGCCCCCCGAACGTGAGCTGGCGGAACAGCTGGGCGTTTCGAGGGCAACGCTGCGGGATGCGCTGGGGGAGTTGCAGAGCGCCGGATACCTGGAGGTCCAGCGGGGGCGATACGGCGGAACGTACGTCTCAACAACGCCCGTGAACCGGAAGCCCGACGACGGTCCGCTGGATCCCGCCGAAGTGGAGGATGTACTGCTGTTCAGGGCCATAATTGAGCCAGCTGCTGCTTCCCTAGCCGCAAAGGCTGACCTCTCGGCTGCAGCGCGGAGGCACCTGCAGGTCTGCCTATCCGACGTTAGTTCCTCTCCGGCGGAGGGTTACAGGCCCCGGGATGCCAGGTTCCACATCGCAATTGCCGAGTTATCGGGGTCGGGCAGTCTGGTCAACGCGGTAGCGGAAACTCGATCCAGGCTCAATGGGCTGCTGGACCGCATACCCCTGCTTGGAACCAACCTTGAGCACGCCAACGAGCAGCATGCCGAGATCGCTGAGGCGATCCTGCGCGGCGATGCACCCGCCGCTGAGCGGGCCACCGTTGAACACCTGGAAGGCACGGCCTCACTATTGCGCGGCTTCCTGGCCTGACAGACGCCTCACGAGCGGCGCCTATGCCACGGGCGGCGGCTGTCCGGCGTCGAACTCGTTGGTCTTGCAGGCGAGATACAAGGCCAAGTAGGCCGCGCCCGTGCGTTCTGTCCACCCCTGAAGCTGTTCGATCCGCTCCAGCCGGTTAATGAGGGTGTTCCTGTGAATGTGCAGGCGGCGTGCTGCGCCCACCAGCGAAAAGCCGCTTTCGCACCACGCGATCACCGTGTCCCGCACGTTGCTCCAATCGCCCGCTGCCACGAGCGGTGCAGCCACAGCCGCGGTGTAGCGCTGCCTCGCCCTCAGCCCAATGCCGGATAGCAACTGCTCGATTCGGACTTCATCAATGGTGGTGACGCTTCGTCGCGTGAGTCGCCTGCCCAGATGCAGCGAATCAACGGCTTCCTCGTAAGCGGTCCTCAGCTGCTCTGGACCCGCTGCTGGGGTACCAATGCCAATTTCCACGGCGGAGGCCAGGTGGGTGCGGAATTGATCGACACAGTGCCACGCTTGGGCCAGGGTCCCGGCCAAACCGTCGGGCGCGGGTTGGGCGAACACCACATAGCGATTGGCTGCGATAGAGACAGCTATTGTCTGCCGGCTGGGGAAGCTCTCTCGAAGCAGCACGAGGGCCCGGGGTAACCACTCAGTGGTAGTGGCAGGTTCCGCCGTTCGGCCAGGGAGATGGACGGCGACCGCTATGCGGCTTGCTGTGAGATCAATTCCCTGATCGTTTGCCTGATCCAGCAGTGCTGCAGGTTCCGTCGTCAGGGGGTTGAAATCAAGGATTCCCCGTACCAGATCCTCCAACTCGCGCTCCCGTTGAAGAGTTGAGCGCAATAGCGATGCCTGGTGCAGCAGGATTTCCGTTTGGCGTTCAACCATCAAGCCAAAGCGCGTGACCCGCGATGGAGAACCCGTGATGCCTACGGTTCCCACGGCATGGCCATTCAAGAGGATCGGCAAGGTGACCCCAGGCTTGACGCCTTGGAGGGCGCGGGCTTGGGACGCTGAGTGGGTGGCCGACTCCCGCGTCCTCATGACGTCCAGGGACGCTTCATGGAAGCTGCCCACACGGCTGGTGTCGCCGCTGCCGATCACTGTCCCGTGGGCGTCCGTGATCAGGATGTTGAACCCCACGATTGCGCTGGTATCACCAGCAATCTGTTGGGCCAACGCGGGGGTCAGGGGACCGGTTCCTGCTCGGATGACGGACTCCAGTGCCATAGGAGGCTCCTTCTGGATAATTCGTACAGAAATTACGCTCAAATTCGCGTAGAACGTGGATGAAACGTCCAATGACTTTCATCACACCCCAGCCTACGGTTGTTAGAAAGCGGCGCAAAGCCGGAACAGCAGACGGCGTTCTGCACCAAGCATTGAAACACCAGCGAAAGGCGGCCACCATGTTTAGTCGCATCTCCAAACCCATCCGCATCTCCGTCGTCGCGGCCCTGGGTGCCGCAACTTTGGCGTTGACGGCCTGTGGCGGCAACGGCGTCGCCAGCAGCGCCGACGGCCTTGACACAATCGAGCCTGGCAAGCTGAAAGTCGCCATTCAGCCCTACATGCCGTACACCGCCATGAAGGACGGCCAGATGGTCGGCCTGGACGCAGAGATCCTCCAGGCAGCAGCGAAGAAGCTGAACCTGACCATCGAACCCCAGGTCACCGACTTCAACGGCATGCTCGGCGGTGTCCAAAGCCAGCGGGTGGACATTTCCATCGGCGGCATAGCGTGGACAAAGGAACGGGCCAATGCGGGTTTGTTCACCGATCCGCCGTACTACTCCCCGCCGGCCATGGCCGTTCAGGGTGACAAAGAAGTGAAGACCCTCCAAGACCTGACTGGCAAGAACCTGGGAACGGTGACCGGTTATGTGTGGGTGAAATCCATCAAGGCGGTTCCGGAAGCAAAGCTCAATTCCTACCCGGACGCGAATGGACTCTTTGCTGACGTGGGTTCAGGGAGGGTCGATGTCGGATTCGTGGATCCGCTGTTGATCTCCTACACACAGGCCCAGCGGCCGGACCTGGGAATCCAGACCAAATACCTGACTCCGCCCACTGACGAGGAAGTCAAGAAGTCCCCGGACCTCGCTTACTTCCAGCCGTATATGACGAGCTTCTATGTTCCTAAGGAAGCTCCCAAGCTGGAGAAGGCGATCTCGGGCGTGATTCGTGAGATGTACGCCAACGGGGAACTTGCCACCCTGATCACCAAGTATGGCGGTGACCCGGACCAGTACCTGAGGCCCTCGCCGTCCATGGCAAGCGACCGGCAGGGAACCGACCGGCCCGCCGACTGGACAGCTCCCTCAAGCTAGGCCGCACCCTCCAGGCGAAGCAATTACAGACAGGAAAACACCATGAACCCCGCACCTGGCCTGTTTCAAGTGCCGTGGCAGGATTACTTGCCATCGCTCGCTGACGGCCTGCTGAGAACCCTTGGCTACACTGCCGCCGGATTTATCGGCGCAGTGGCAGTCGGACTGGGCGTCGCACTCCTCCGCATCAGTTCCAAGCGAATCCTCCGCATACCGGCGGCCGTCTACACGGAGCTGTTCAAGAACATCCCGCTATTGGCCATCATTTTCATTACGTACTTCGGCCTCGCGTCCATCGGGCTCCGGCTCGACGCCTTCCAAGCGGGAACGCTCAGTCTGGTCATTTTCTACGGCGCCTATCTCTCCGAAATCTTCCGCGCGGCGCTGCTTGGTGTCCATCCGGGGCAACAGGAAGCTGGCCAAGCCCTCGGATTAGGCCCGACAGTGACGTTCGCCGGCATCATCTTCCCGCAAGCCCTGCGACTCGCGCTTCCAGGAACAGGCACCATGCTGGTTGACCTGCTGAAATCCACGTCACTTCTCGTAGTAATTTCGGCGGCAGAACTAATGTCCCAGGCTCAGCTGATTGCGAGCGAAACGTTCAGGGCATTGGAGGTGTACATCGTCATATCCGCGATCTACTTCGTGGTCTGCTACCCGCTCTCGCAGCTGGTGCTCAGGCTCGAGCGCCGCGTCCAGGCAGGTGCGCCCTTGTCGCTCCGCCGGCACCGGAGGCTGGTCCAGGCCCGGGCACTCTTGGCAGCATCGGAAACCACGCCATACTCGGAGGTAAAGCCATGACCGTCGGAAGAATCGAAACGGAAGGCCAGGCGGTGACCAGCACACTTCCAGTGGTCGAGATCAAATCCCTGGTGAAATCCTTCTCGGGGCGGACGGTGCTGGACAACGTCGATTTCACCGTCAAACCCGGCAACATCGTCAGCATCATTGGGCGGAGCGGCGGCGGCAAGACCACCCTCATGCGCTGTATCAACCTTCTTGAACAACCCGACTCGGGCTCCATCACCCTGCAAGGCGAAGCCGTGTTCGCAGGCAGGAAGACGGTGTGCAAGGACCTGGCGAAACTTCGGCAACGGGTGGGGATGGTCTTTCAACGCTTCTATCTCTTTCCACACCTCACGGCTGTGGAGAACGTCATGCTGGCCCAGATGAAGGGGCTGAAAATCCCCGAGAAGAAAGCACTCCACACGGCTCTGGAACTATTGGCTGAAGTCGGATTGTCACACCGGGCGTTGGCCTTCCCCGAGCAGATGTCCGGCGGCGAACAGCAGCGCGTGGCCATAGCCCGGGCTTTGGCGCTCGGGCCCAGCCTACTGCTGTTCGACGAGCCAACATCGGCCCTGGATCCTGAATCGACCCGTGACGTCCTGGCGGTCATGCGACGACTCGCGCGCTCCGGGATGACCATGGTCATCGTGACACACGAGGTGCCCTTCGCCCGCGAAATCTCCGATCAGATCGTCTTCATCGACGGCGGCCACATCATCGAGCAGGGGCCTCCCTCCGACGTCATCGACAATCCACGCGAAGAACGCACCAAGGCATTCCTCCGCTCTTACAACACGGACAACTGAGCCACCCAAGTACCTCCTCACTTCGGGCCATGCGGCGTCGATGCCGTCATGCCCTCATTCCTTCGAAAGAGATCAATGAATTCGACCTACAGCCCCACATTGGACGTGGACGGCATCACCGGCCCTGAATCGCCCTACCCCTCGGCAACCGTGTGCGGCGACACCATTTATGTGTCCGGCCAAGTCTCCTTCGCTGACGACGGTTCCGTTATTGGCGTGGGGGATGTGGCGGTGCAGACCCGGTGCTCGTTAGAGCGTCTGGCTCGGGTTCTTTCAGTCCATGGCGCCACCCTTGACGACGTTGTTTCCTGCACCGTGTACCTCACCGACCCTGCAGTTGCGGGAGCCTTCAACCAAGCATGGGTTGCCGCTTTTGGCGGTCATCGGCCATCCCGGGCCACGGTGGTGGCGGGATTGCTGGACCCGCGACTCCTGATCGAGGTGCAGGCGATCGCGCGTATTCCCCGGGGGGATTCCGGTCCCGGCATGCGGGAGTCGAAATGAAGCTGCTGGTGGTTGGGGCCGGAATCATCGGGGTAACAACTGCCTATGAACTGGCTCGCCGTGGACATGAAGTTGAAGTGCTCGACCGAGAAACCGGCGAGTCCCGGGCCACCAGTGATGCGACAGCCGGGTTGATCGCACCGGGCCACTCATTCGCGTGGGCCTCGCCCACCGCCCCCAAGGAACTTGTGAAGTCGCTATTCAGTTCTGACACCTCCATCCGGGTCAAGGCACGGCTGGACCCGGAACTCATGTCGTGGGGCTTGAAATTCCTTCGGGAATGCACAGGGCCCCGGGCTCGTCGGAACACTCTGGCGAAGCTTCGCCTTGCGCAGCGGAGCCAACAGCTCTTCAATGAAATGATCAGCGGGGACGGTATGGATTTCCGGCCTACCAGAGGCGGAGTTCTTTATCTGCACCGTGACCAGGACGGGCTGCGACGGGCTGTGGAACACGGCAGCATCATGCGCGCGAACGACCAACCTCAGCGGGTTGTGTCCCGCGAAGAACTACTCACCCTCGAGCCCGCGTTGGCTGCAAGCCAAATACACTTCGTCGGGGCTGTTCATGACGAGTCAGACTCCACCGGAAACCCGACTGTCTTTGCAAGCGAAATCCGGAAGCGCTGTGAGGAGTTAGGAGTACGGTTTACCTTCGACACCACCATCGAAGTTATTCGAACCGGAGGATCGCGCACGGACGGATTGAGCGTCACCGCACTCCAGGGAAAGCGAGGCGACCTTATCGCCGACCGATACATTCTTGCCGGCGGACCTGAGACCTCCCATCTGGCCCGCACGGCCGGTGTCCGCCTTCCCGTCTACCCCGCCAAGGGCTATAGCCTCACCGCCCCCATCAACGAAGGCGCATTGGCTCCCTCATTGGGGGGTATAGATGAAAAATCACTGGTTGCATGGTCCAGGTTCGGCGACCACCTCAGGATGTCAGCAACTGCCGAGTTTGCAGGGTATTCGCTGGACTACGCCAAGAAGGACTTTAGGAGCATCCTCAAGGCAGGACACGAACTGTTTCCTGGTGTCCTGGATTTCCAACGCGCTACGTATAAAGTGGGGCTGCGTCCCATGACTCCGGATGGGCCGCCGATCATTGGCAGGGCTGGGGAGGGCAACCTTTATATCAACACAGGCCATGGCCATCTCGGGTGGACCATGGCCTGCGGTGCCGCCGAAATGCTGGCAGACCAGATTGAGGGCAAACCCACCGCATTACCCGCCGATCCTTACGCTGTGGGCCGCTAGCCGCGCGACTGGACGGCCGACCGATGAGCCCATGGCGGAGCTCATCAATCTGAGCCAGGTTTCCCGCCGTCTTCGCGCGCCGACGCAGCCTGTTGGCGTGTGGAAATAAACAATGCTTTTCGTTGCAATGAAGCGTTGAGATGCAAGGATCGATTTGCTCGCTGCCGACGCTGTCGATCGAATGCTGTTCGACTATCAAATTGGGACGGGTGAGGTCGGCTGCCCCACGCGTTTCTTTACCTCGAGAGCGGACGCACTGGGATGGCTTGACGATTCAGACTAGACAGCCGGCATGGAACTTACGCTGGCATCTGACCGTACAAAGAAGCCCACCGGCGGGACACCGGCGGGCTTCATCCTCAGCTATGGTCGTGATTGCAGCGGGCGATGCGGTCAAGCCGCGCCTGCATCCTCTAAAGACTCCTACCCACGAGGGCTCTCACCCAGCGTGGACGCATGAGATGGAGAACCGGATGGTCGGCTACTGCATGATGTGTCCTGTTGACGTGAGGCAACATGTGCATCTGGCTAGTCCACGTGCCGGTACATCACCATGCCTGCGTGGTAGAGGACGTCATCACGGAATTGCCCGTCGGCGGAGAACCCGGTGTCATCGCGGTAGTAGATCATGGTGCCGTCGATCCGGTAGGCGCCGGTGTAGGCCGCTTCTCGGGTTCCGCGCGCTTCGACGTATCGTCCCTCCGGCAGGAGGCGCTGCCGGATTTGTGCATCTGCGGTGACCCAGAGGCCGACGTAGGAATGTTCGGGCTGATTGGTTGCGCTCACAGGGCAGCGACCCGTCGGACGATCCCGTCGCGGGACAGGACCACTTCCCCCCGCAGGGCTTCGAGGTCTTCTCCTACGAGCGTTCCTGACCATTTGCGTGCCTGTCCTGCGACCAGGACGGTCTCGATGTTTCGGGCGTCGGCGCCGAGGACCAGGGTTCCGATGGCGTCGTTGAGGGGCATGTTGTTGATGTCGTCGGCGCGGACGATGAGGATGTCTGCCTCTTTGCCCGGTGTCAGGGAGCCTGTGACGTCTCCGAGGGCGTTGGTTCGGGCGCCCTGCAGTGTGGCGAGGTCGAGGACGTCGCGGGTGGTGATCTTGGCGAGCGTTGGGGCGGTGCCGTATTCGGCGTTCGTGGCGCGCATTCGTTGGATCGCGTGGAGAGCGCGCATTTGCGTGAACATGTCGTTGGCGAGGGCGACCTCGACGTCGATGCTGAGTCCGGGGCGGATTCCGACTGACAGCGCTTCGTCGATGGCAGGAATGGCGGTTTCGAGGCCGATTTGCGCGTCGGAGGTGGGGGCGAGGGAGACGGTCACGCCGGCGTCGCCCATCGCGGCCCAGGCCTCTGGAGTGAGCCCGGTGGAGTGAATCAGGGTCAGTGTCGGGTCGAGGATGCCCTGCTTCGCCCATTCGAGAATCGCCATTGAGGACGGGGCGCCAAAGACTGCGTCGATGCTGGTCCAGATGCCGAGGTCGCGGGCGATCGCGGCGAGTTCCGGCCCGTAGGCGATGTGGGGTCCGGCGATCTCATCGGTCGAAAGTGCGGCCAGGCGGAGGGTCACCAGGCCGTTGTTGGCGCCGTGGAAGGCGTCCATCATTCGGTTCATATCGGCGGGCCATTGGTGGTCCCAGTCGCCGAAGTGTGGTGCCATCGAGGCGTGCACGCCGCGGATGCCGGTGTCGATGAGGGCGTTGATCGCGGCGTCCGAGTGTGCTGCTGACCGGGAGTTGTGGGAGAAGTCCAGCATGGTGGTGATGCCGGAATCCAGCGCTGTGAGGGCGGCCAGGCGGATGCCGACGTGCATGTCGTGTGGGGTGTAGCTGGGCGCTATCCCGGCGAGGGTCGACATGACGTACTGGCCGAGGTCGTTGACATCGGGGATGCTGCGGCGCAGCTGGGTCTGCCAGGAATGGCGGTGGGTGTCCACGAATCCGGGACTGACGATTGCCCCGTGCGTGTTGATGGTCAGCGCAGACGCGGCGACGGCTGCGTGGGCGGGATCGGAGCAGAGGTCTGCGCCTACCGCGACGATGTGTGAGCCGGACAGGAGTACGTCCCCGGTGGGAAGGTCGGGCACGTTGGGGTCCATGGTCACGACCGCTCCTCCGGTGAGGAGTATCGGTCGTCCGCTGGAACGGGCTTGGGAGAAGTCAGACAGGGAAGGCGTGTTCATCACGGTTCTTTCGCTTTGGGGATTTGGTGGGGTTAGGCGCGGTGGAAGGTGTAGCCAGCGTGGTGGAGGGTGTCATCGACGAACTCTCCGAACGCCCAGAATCCGAGGTCATCGAGGTAGTCGATGCGGTCACCGGTGACCCAGAAACGACCTTGGTAGGCGTGTTCTCGTGCACCGCGGGTTTCGTCGTAGCGGCCATCGGCGGCCAGGTGCTGATGGACGAAGTCGGTCTGGTCGATCCAGGTGCCGAGGCGCTTATCTGGTATGCCCTCAGCCGTGGTGGTTGCAGCCGTGCCGACGTCGAGTGGGTGCCCGTCCCAGCGGGTCACCACACCGTCGATGAGAACCGTGAGGGCCGAATCGGGCGTGGTGAGAAAGCGTTGGAGCGCGTGGGTTGCTGATTCTCCGTCTTGGGCCGGAAGAACCGCGAAAGACGCTGCGTTGCCTGGAGACATCGCATGAGGTGCCCTGTGGTTCGTGGGGCGAAGCCCGGTCAGCTGTGCCATGTCCAGGACGGCAGGAACGATCGCGAAGCCCGCGCAGTCGATGACGATAGCGCCGTCGTCGTCGGCAGCGGTGATAAGCCCTGGACCGATACCCACAATGCGGGTTCCGCCCAGCAGGACGTCTCCCTGCTCGAAGTCACCGATGAGGGGACGCCGGCTTTCTGTGCGGTTGTCGCGGACGAGCGCTAGAAGTTCAGTGGTGAAGGGTGATGCCATGGGGAGTTTCCTGAATGACGGAGAGGCCGTTGGTGGGGACTGTTTCGGACGTTTTCCAGTCTTCCGGCCCGTTGAGAACCTCACCAGACCGTTCCGTACCGGGGTGCGCTGCGGCCTGTTTCTTCCTTCCGGGTCGGCTGGGGAAGAGTAGGTGGTCGCAAAACGTTTGACCGCCCTCGGAAAGGTTTCATCATTACCTCCACATCTGAAATGTCCCTTGTCCGCAGCAGCCTGACGGTGGCCTTCTTCACCTTGACGGGGGTTCTGGCCGTGGGCCAGGCCTACATCGTTCTTGGCATGCTGAACCAGATCGCCGACGAATTCCGGGTAACACCTGCGGCCGCGACCACACTGACTACGGTCTTCGGTGTCACCCACGCTGCAGGTTTCCTTCTGACAGGCCCGCTCGCGACCCGTTTCGGCGTCCGATCTGTCCTAATCATCGGCTTGGGCTGCGCATCCGGCGCAGCCTTCATGGTCGGCTTCGTTCCGACCTCACTGGAGGCGGCGTTGATCGTGCGGGCCGTGCAGGGCTTCCTCACTGCCTCGTTCGCGCCCTGCGCATTGGTGTACGTCTCCCAGCAGTTCCCGCCCCGCCAGCGCACCTTCGCCACCACGGGGCTGACCACGGCTTTTCTGGTGTCGGCCATTGTCATGCCGCTGCTCGCCGGACCTGCCGCGGAGGCGTGGGGGTGGCGAGGGGTTTTCACGGCCAGCGGCCTCGCACTGCTCAGTTGTGCCTTTGCGCTGGCATTCCTTCTCCGTCGTGGCGAACCCAGCGCCGTGTCCCTTGCCCGGGCCTACCTCATGCTGCCCCGACTTATCAGGCACTGGCCGCTGCTGGCCCTCTACGGTGCTACGGCTGCGGTCCTCGGCTGCTACATAGCCCTCTTCACCGCACTGCAGCTAAGCCACTCAACTGCCGTCGCTGAATTTCCCGGCGGACTGCAGGGCCTCCGGCTGGCCACGGTCTCAGTCCTAATCCTCATGACGGTCGTGGCCGGACTCATGCACCGGGTTCCGAGCTGGCGCCGCGCCACCGGCGGCTTCGTCCTTGCCGCGCTCGGCCCCGCCGCCATCCTCATCGCAGGACCGAACCCCGCTATCCTGGGTACAGGTGTCATTATTTTCGCTGCGGCCATCGCCCTGACCGCACCAGCACTCGTGGCGCACCCGGCGAAACGGCCGCCGCGACCGCCTGGTACGGTGCCTTCATGTTCATCGGGGGAAGCCTCGGACCAATTCTCGCAGCCCCCGCCATCGGGCCAGGCCTGCCCGCCGCGGTCCTTATCGTGATCGCCGTTGCCCTGGCCGGAGCCGCCATTGTGTTGGTGACCCGGCCCCGAAGCCAGGGTGCAGTACGGCCTGGCTGAGCGCTGAACCAGGAACTAGCGTTAAGGCATGAGTTCAAACGATCTCGGGATCTTCCTCAAAGCCCGGCGAGGCCACGTTCAGCCAACAGACGTCGGTATCCGCGCCCAATCGGGGCGGCGGGTTTCGGGCCTTCGAAGAGAGGAAGTCGCCATGCTTGCACGCGTCAGCGTCGACTACTACTCCCGGCTCGAGCAAGGCAGAGAGAAGAATCCCTCTCCTTCCGTCCTGAACGCCCTCGCCGGGGCGCTCAACCTTGATACCGATCTACGGGACCACGTGTTCCGGCTGGCCTACCTCGCCCCGTCGCCACGCCAACCAGTCAGTGACACCGTGGACGATTCACTGACCGAACTTCTGCAATCCTGGGTCCACACCCCCGCGCTGATCATTAACCGGCAGCTCGATATCCTCGCATGCAACGGCCTCGCGGAAGCTCTTTACTCTGGTTTCGACCGCGTTGACAATCTGGTGCGGATGACTTTCATGGATCCGCTTGGACGTAGTTTCTTCATCGACTGGGAGCGCGCGAGCGAAACCTGCGTCGCGAACCTGCGCCTCGCCCTCGGCCATGCCGGGGCGCATGAACGAGCCCAGGCCCTTGTCACCGAAGCCTACGCCGCCAGCACCGAGTTCCGGGTCCTGTGGGACAGACACAATGTCCGGGGCAAAACCCACGAAGCCAAAGCCTTCAAACACCCCGCGGTAGGAGACCTGCTCCTGGACTACAACGCCTTCGATGTCCGCAGCTCACCCGGTCAACAGCTGGTCGTCTACCTGGCTGCCCCCGGAAGCCCGAGCGCCGACAAGCTCCAACTACTCGGCTCCCTCGCCGCGTCCGCGAGCAGAAACAGTGAAACGAAATGGTGACTCAAAAGAGGGCGGACCGAAGCCTGATTGTCTGACAGGACGGATACTCGGGCGTCTCGAAGTCAACGCCCGCACCGTCAAGTTCTATGCTTCTCGAAAATTGAGCAGTTCAGGCCAGGTCAAGCCTCGGCTTTACCGTGGCAGGAACATCTGCCTTGACCACGTGGTCTCCATCAACCTGCTTGAGTTCGGTCGCGAGGTCGTCGCCCCGTCTTCTCACTGAAGAAGTGTTGCCTAGTAACTATGGCGCCGGGCGCCGCCGCAGGATCGCCGGGAAGGGTTCCAAAGGGGTTCTGCGATGTCATGTCGCCGTCGGGTCGAACCGCCATGAACGTTTGGAAAGGGCCTTGCTTCGTACTGGTCGCCTTCGCGGCATCAAATCGGTGCTCCTGGAGCGCTCCGTTGTGCCTTGCGTTTTTCCCGCCAAAAGATGCCGTCCCAACAGCAACACATGGACAAAAGAAAGTGTGGACATGTCCACACTTCCCACCTAGGACTACCTCGTATTGCCACCGGACTGCCCCGGAATCTCCATGTTTCCACCACTTCCCAGTGTTGCCAAGGCTCGGAATCACGTTCGAGTCCCACCTCGGGCACGGCAAACCCCCTCGTCAGAGGGGGTTTTTGCTTTTAATTGTTGACAATTGTTGACATGGGTCTCTGATATGTGGTGCCGGCTTGTGCCTGGCCGCCGGTTGGCCTGTTCAGTTGTGGGAGAGCGGGTTCAGGGTCGTGGCCGTGGGCCCTCCGCATGCTCTGAAGTGGGGTTATGTGTTCCTCTCTTGACTCGTCCGGTAGGTCGTGGTTGGCCTACACCTCTTCATGGGTAGAGGGACTGAGCGCAACATGACTTCGGGAGCCCGCGTCCACGTTCTTGGTTCTGGCTCCTTCGTTTAGTGAGGAGACCGACCCGGCCGATCCTTTGTCAGGCCAAAGGGGATGTGGACATTGTCCACACTTTTCCAGGATGCTGGATCCAAACGGGCGAGCCCGCCGAGGACTTGAGACTGGAAGCTGTAAAGAAGATTGGGCAGACGGTTGAAGGTTTCCTGAGGGAAAGCTTTCCCGGCGTGGAACTCCGGTTGAACGTACCAGTACCTGAACTGAAGACCATTTGTTCAACAGCGGAGATGAGCATCGACGACGGTCATGAGGGGCCTGTGACCGGTAAGGGCGACGGACTCAAGCGCGCCGTGGCATTCGCGATTCTGGCCGTGGCATTCGCGATTCTGAGGGCCCATACCTTGTTGTTCCGATCAACGGCTCAGGTTCAAGACGATGTTGGTGGTGATTTCGGCAATAGCTTCATCCCGCGGGATTTCCTGGCGGACGGCGGCTTGAGCGAGGGCTTCGGCGGCCCCGATGATGGCGATGATGGATGCCCTTGAGGGCTGGTCCTTGGAGGCGTAGGGCCTTAGTGCGGCCTGGCAGAGGTCTGCGTAGGCGGCTTCGGAGCCGAGTTTCAGCCGTTCCAGTTCAGGTGTTCCTTCGACGGCCCCGAGGATGCTGACCAGTTCGTTCCCGTGCGCGAGAACGCAGTCCACGTGGGATCTCGCAATGGCTTGAGCTTGCCCCTGCAGGGTGCGCGGAGCAGCCCGCAAGGCATGTTCCAGTTTTTCCGTCTGCTGATCATCGAATTCTTTGTATAGAACCATCAGGAGAGCCGGGCGCGACGGGAAGTGATCGTAGACTACAGGTTTCGTTACGTGCGCGCGCTCCGCCAGGCGCCCCAGGGTCAATAAATCAGCGCCGCCCTCCCGGACAATTGACCATGCAACTGTCAGCAACTGTTCCCGACGTTCTTCTCGTCGCATCTTGACCTGCAAAACGGCCCCCTTGTCATCTACCCCGACTATACCCTACCGTTGGTAACCTACTTTTAGTAAGTTACATTCTGTATAGTTTGGAGAAGTTATGACCAACGTCTTGATAGTTCTCGCTCACCCCGACGAAAACTCATTGACTCATCGCTTTGCGGCGGAGCTGAATGACGCTCTGACCGCGCGAGGCGCAGTCACTGGTGTGGCGGATCTCGCCGCCGAGGGCTTTGAGCCTCGTTTCGGCACCGATGATCACGATGCTTTCCTAGGCCGGAGGGCTGTGCCTGGTGACGTGGTTCTTGAACAGAAACGCATCGACCAGGCTGAGCACTTGTTTCTGGTCTTTCCGGTCTACTGGTGGTCAATGCCGGCTCTCCTCAAAGGCTGGATTGACCGGGTATTCGTCAGAGGCTGGGCCTTTGAACAGCCCGAGGGTGGGCCTCTAAGGCCCAAGTTGAAGGACTTGACCGTGCATCTGATTCCGGTCGCGGGAGCCGATGCAGGAGTATATCGCCGGCACGGCTATGGCGCGTCCCTCAGCACCCAAATCGACCACGGGATCGTGGACTACTGCGGAGCCAAGCGGGGGTCCACCACTTACCTTTACGATACTGATACAAAGTCACGCACTGACCTCAACGAGGAGATGCGCCAGCTCGCTCATGAGATCACCGCCCCATTACTCACACCAAAAATGTAACGGAACAACCTGGGAACGCTTGAACGCATGGTGTTGGGCGCAAAACTGCTTCTGAGCCGGAATCGCCTGGTTCGCAGGCGGGAAAGCGATTCTCGCAGCTACTTCTACTCCCGTGCTTTCAATGCCGATATCGGACGATGTGTCTTGTTGGGGTTAGCCGAAAGTGCTCCTGCAGTTCTCGGGCTCAAGCTCGTTTCCAGGGCGTGGGCCTCCGGTACTCTTCGATAATGGTCATCGCGACGATGTATTCGTCTGGGCTGTTCATGACCTCCCGCAGGAGCGCGCCGAGCGGTTAGCTTCGGTGTCCGCGGAGACATGATAGAACTCATCGATCGCCAGTACGGTGCCGTTCAAACGCTTCCGGTGGGAGCTTCTTGAGGGCGAACCGAAGCGTCGCATGCGTGCAGACCAGGGTTGCCCTTCAGGAAGTCGAAGGACGATCCGACGTTAATGAGGACGACGGCGGGAGTTATGCTCCCGCCGTCGTGAGCCGTTCGGCCTAGCGCCTGGCATTGTTGGCGCGGCGCTCAGCCTTCAAGCTTGGAATGCTCGCCCAGACGGTGCCATGAACGGTTGTGGTAGACCAGAGCGTCACTGGGTTCGCCCGCTGAGACGTCACGCATTACGCGCGCCTCCAGGGCGTGAACGGCGATGATTGTGGAGGTCCCCACCTCCATGCGATTGATGACGGCGCAGCGCACCCAGGCGCGGACATCGTCATAGACGGCTTCGCCGGTTGCAAGGGCCGACCAGCGGTGCGTCTGGTCAAAGCGGTCGGCGCCGGGTGTCGCTCCAAACTTGGCCAAGTCGACGTCGTGCGCGTCCAGCAGGTGCACGACGACGGTTTCGGCGCGTGAAAGCACCTCGGAGGCAGAGGACAGTGCCGAGACCGAGAAAATCAGCAACGGAGGTTCCGCACTCACTGACACGACCGACGATACCGTCAGCGCCACCGGTCCTTCGCCGGCATCGGCCGTGATGACGGCGACACCTCCCGGGTGGCCACGGAACAGTGCTTTGAATTCGTCGGCGGAGAGGGAGGACGGGAAGCTTTGCTTCGGAACCTCGAGCCAAGTGTCTGGGGGGTAGGCGTGAAACATCGTTATGACGCCCCGGGGGCGGAGCGGGCGAGTTCCTCGCGAATGATGTTCGTCCCTGCGCTGAGGGCACTTAGCTTGGCCAGTGCGATGTCCCGGGGGAACGGTGCCATGCCGCAGTTGGAGCTGGCGATGAGCTTGTCCGCATCGACGAACTGCAGGGCCTTGCGGAGGGTGTTGGCGACTTCCTCCGGGGTCTCGATGGTCTCGCTTGCGACGTCGATTGCCCCGAGCATGACTTTCTTGCCGCGGAGGAGCTCGATGAGGTCCATGGGCACGTGGGAGTTCTGGGATTCCAGCGAGATGATGTCGATGCTGGAGCCCTGAAGCAGCGGGAACGTTTCCTCGTACTGCCGCCACTGTGAGCCGAGCGTCGCCTTCCAGTCGTTATTCGCCTTGATTCCGTAGCCGTAGCAGATATGCACGGCGGTCTCCGCACGCAGCCCTTCTGCCGCTCTCTCAAGCGCAGCCACGCCCCAGTCCTTGACCTCGTCGAGGAAGACGTTGAACGCGGGCTCGTCGAACTGGATGATGTCCACACCGGCCGCCTCCAGTTCCTTCGCCTCCTGGTTAAGGATGGCAGCAAACTCCCAGGCCAGCTTCTCGCGGCTCTTGTAGTGGTCATCGTAGAGCGTGTCCACCATGGTCATGGGGCCGGGAAGAGTCCATTTGATCGGCCGGTCGGTGGTTGCGCGGAGGAACTTTGCGTCTTCGACGAATACCGGCCGCTCACGGCGGACTGCTCCGACGACGGTCGGCACGCTCGCGTCGTAGCGATCGCGGATGCGCACGGTCTTGCGCTGTTCAAAGTCGACCCCGCTGAGATGCTCGATGAATGTGGTGACGAAGTGCTGGCGGGTTTGCTCGCCGTCGCTGACGATGTCGATGCCGCGTCGGCTCTGCTCGTGGATGGCAATGCGCAGTGCATCCTGCTTGCCCTCGAGCAGCGCATCTCCCTCCAGCTTCCACGGGGACCAAAGAGTCTCCGGCTGTGCCAGCCAGGATGGTTTCGGCAGGCTTCCGACAACGGTGGTGGGCAAAAGTGTGTTCATGATTGACGATTCTCCGTGGGTCAGTTGACGAGAGCGGGGTATTTGGCGGTCCACTGGTCCAACAGGTCCTTGTGGGGCGTGATGAAGTGTTCCTCCGTGTACTTCGCCTGAGTGACTGCCAGCTGACTGCGCTCGACGCGGTCGTAATCGATCTGGGTCCGCGAGTAATCCTGCTCGCCCAGGCTCGGTTGGTAGACGACGGCGGCGGCGGAGTTCGCGTTGTAGACCTCCGGGCGGTAGATCTTCTGGAACGTCTCCATGGTGCTGATCGTGCCGATGAGCTGCAGGTTGGAGTAGTCGTTGAGCAGGTCGCCGCGGAAATAGAAGGCGAGCGGCGCAACGCTGCCGCGTGGCATGAAGTAGCGGACCTGCAGCCCCATCTTTGCGAAGTACGCGTCCGTCAGCGAGAACTCGTCCTGCTGGTACTCGACGCCCAGGACGGGGTGACGGTTCTCCGTTCGCCGGTACGTCTTGGTCGTGGAGACGCTGATGCACACCACTGGCGGCTGCGGGAAGCGTTCCTGGCATGCCGGGGAATCGAGGAATTGCTGGAACAGTTTGCCGTGCAGATCGCCGAAGTCCTCGGGAACGGTGGGCTTGCCTGCCTCCGCTGCTGCCGCTGGCAGTACGACGCTAAAGTCGAAGTCACGGACGTAGGAGGAGAAGTTGTTCCCCACGATCCCTTGGTGGCGGACCCCGTTCAGCTGGTCGATGATCTGGATGTCGAGAACCTCGAACAGGGGGAACTTCTGGTCCGTACCTTCCGCAGTGAACTCTATCTGCACGGAGACGATCTCAAGCTCGAGCGTGTAACGGTCCCGGTCCGGGTTGTCCCAGCATGCAAGATCGTTGAAGCGGCGCCGAATCATGGTCAAGGCATTGCGGAGGTTCTCCTGGCGGTGCTCTCCCCGTGCCAGGTTGGCGAAATTCGTGGTGATCCGCGAGCCTTCCGACGGGGAGTAGTCCTCATCGAAAGGGGTGGTGGTGATGCTGAAGGTGAAGTCGTCTGCCATGTGCTGCCAATCCGTTGATGGGCCGGAGACGGCCTTTCCGAAGGTGATGTATCCATGGTGCAGCCTAGGGTGGGGTATCAGGTAACTAGTGGTTGCTATGCATTGATATAGAATTTTCCTATGGCCCAGATTTCGAGCGGATTAACCCTGCAGCAGCTCCGCTACTTCATAGAAGTTGCAGCTGAGGGGTCGATCTCCGCGGCCGCCGATCTTCTCTACGTAGCGCAGCCGACAATGTCCGCAGCGATGAAGGACCTTGAGGCCAGGGTTGGACGTGCGCTCCTGGTTCGCTCCGCCCGCGGGGCCACCCTCACCGCCGACGGGGTAGAGTTCCTCGGCTACGCGCGGCAGGTCGTCGAGCAGTTCGCTCTCCTCGAGCAGCGCTACCTTGGCAGGCCACCGCGGCGACGCCTGCTCGGGGTGTCAACGCAGCACTACTCGTTCGCGGTGGACGCCTTCGTCCGGATGGTCAAGGCCACTGACGTGGCCGAATACGAATTCTCGCTCCGTGAGTCCCGCACCTGGGACATCATCGAGGATGTCCGGACGCTCCGCAGCGAGATAGGCATCCTCTACCGAAACGATTTCAACCGGAAGGTCATCGACAAGCTGCTCCGGGAATCCGGGCTCGCGTTCACTCCGCTTTTCCTCGCCGACCCGCACATTTTCATTTCACGGAACAACCCGCTCGCCGCAAAAGAGCGTGCGACCCTCGATGATCTCGCCGGCTTGCCGCGGCTAACCTTCGATCAAGGTGCGAACAACTCCTTCTACTTCGCCGAGGAGATTCTCTCCACCATGTCCAGTAAGCAGGAGATCCGGGTCTCTGACCGTGCCACGATCTTCAACCTCATGATCGGGCTCCACGGCTACACCATCTCGACGGGCATCATCAGCGGGCAGCTCGACCCGGAGATCGTCGCCATCCCGCTCGACGTTGACGAACGCATAGAGATCGGCTGGATCGGTCACGCCGCGATCCCGCTCACCGACCAAGCGCAGCACTACCTCAGGGAACTGCGGGCCGTCGTCGCTGAGTTCGGCGTAGCGCTACTCGACTGACTCCAGTTGAGCGCGCGGGTCATTACCCCTTCGGTGATTGGACATGGTTGTTGCAGCCCAGCGGGTTGCTGGTGTCGTACCTGCCCGTCGTTGGCATGGTCAGGGCACACGCCGGCGAGGAAACCGGCCTGTTCCACGTGGTGACGATCCAGCCAAGGGACATCACGCCGGGCTTGTAAGGCCGCGGTGCCGTCCTGGCCGAGATGCAGATCCCCAAGGTTGGGCCGTTCATCAGTGCTCTTCTGCCCATTCAACCCGCAGGCGGAGGATCGCTGACCTAAGACCAATGGTCTGCAGCGTACTTTCTCTGCCTCACGGGGAACCTGAGTATGTGGATTTTCGCTAGACCGGTTACTTCGCCAACTCCATTGAGCCGTGGGGCATGTTGGGCAGCCCTCTGGAACTCCAAGTCAAAGACACCGGGCAGACACCGTACTGTGTGATCGCACATTATGGTTGGTCAGGTCCCTCTGACACTGGCCTCGGGGTGTGCCCGACGCCGCGGGTCGCCTGTGAAGTTGTGGGCGGACGGGTGCCTACGTCCACTGCTTCTCCAGCGCCCGTCCCAGTCGTGCTGCCGCTTCTTCCAGCTTCGGCGCCGCAACATCGCCGTAGGCCAGGCGCAGGTGCCGGTCAGCGTCGGTCCCTGGACCTGAGGGGAAGAACGAGCCCCGCTGGTACTCCACACCTTCGGCGCTGGCGTCGGCTGCCAGTTGGTCCGGGTCCACCGAAGAGTCGGCCAATTTGGGCCAGAGGAACAGCCCGCCGTCGGGAAGGACGGTTTCGAAAGCCCCCGGCGCCTCGCGGTGCAGCGCGGCAACGAGCGTTTCCGCACGGTCCCGGTACAGCGCCCGGGCCCGGTCCAGGGTTGCGTCGAAGATCCCGGGATCGGAGGTCACCAGTTCACCGATGATCGCTTGGACCAGTGTGGAGCTGTGCGAATCCTGCCTGCTGCGCAAAGCAACCAGGTCGCGGGACAGGTGCTCTGGTGCCACGGTCCATCCGAGACGCAGTCCGGGCCCAAGGGTCTTGGTGAAGGTGTTGATATGGAGGACGTGATCGGAGGTGTTGAATTCTTCAACGCTTTCCTGCGCGCCGGCAAAGCGAAGCTCACGGTAGGGGTTGTCGGCCAGAATGACGAAGCCGTAGTGCTCAGCCAGCCGGACCAGTTCCTTTCGAGCCTCTCCGGGCAGTGTTCCTTGGGAAGGGTTGTGGAAGTCCGGAACCGTGTAGAGGGCCGATGGGCGGGCACCTGCGCGCAGTTGGTCCGAGAGATGGTCGATGTCGAGACCCCGGGGTCCCACGGAAACCGGCAAGGTTCGGGCATCGGATAACTGAAGCCCGCGGAGGAACAACGGGAAGATCGGGTTGTCCACCGCCACCAGGTCGCCACGCTCCACTATGGTCTGGATCGCGAGGGAGAGTCCGTGGAAGCCGCCGTTGGTGATGAGGATCCGGTCCACGGACACACCTTCGCGCTCGGCGATCCACTCGCGCAGCGGTGAGATGCCTGCCGTTCTTGAGTATTGAAGTGCCGGGACGCCGGGCTCGGCCAGCACCCGGGCGGTGGCGGCGGCCAACTCTTCTGTGGGAAGGACACTGGGATCGGGGACGCCGCCCAGGAGTTCGATAGCATCCGCCCTGCGGTCGCGGAGCGTCTGGTCTCCGAATCCCTTCGGTGCTGTGAAGGCCTCGATCAGTGCGGGGCGCCGGGTGGTTGTCAGGGTCTGGGTGCTCATGCTGTGGCCTTCGCTGGTTGTTCGGCTTCCGTGGCAAACTCGCCCAGCGCCGCTGCGGGAGTGGCCAAGGGGATCGAGTCGAGGAGTGCGCGGGTATAGGGATGTTGAGGTCGCGAGAAGATGTCCTTCACAGCTCCGGCTTCCACCACCTGTCCCTTTCGCAGGACGGAAACGGTGTCTGCCACTTGTCTCACCAACGCCAGATCGTGCGAGACGAACAGGTAGGTGAGGCCCAGTTCGCGTTGCAGTTTGGACAACAGCTCAAGAATTCCTGCCTGTACGCTCACGTCCAGTGCGGATGTCGGTTCGTCCAAAACCACGACGTCGGGCCTCACCACCAGCGCGCGGGCGATCGCCACCCGCTGGCGTTGGCCGCCGGACAAATGTGCGGGCCGGCGGGAGACTACATCGGCTGGCAGCCCTACGGATGCCAACGCCTCTTCCACCCGCTGGGCACGCTCCGGCTTGGTCCCTACACCGAACTGGTCCAGCGGCTCACGGACGATCCGGCCTACGCGCCAAGTGGGGTCCAAGGAGGTGAAGGGGTTTTGGTAAACGAGTTGGAGGTGCCTGCGGATTTCGCGCACTTCCGCACGGGGCCTGCCCGACGTCGATTGGCCGGCTACAGAGATGCGCCCACCGTCAGGCTGTTCAAGGCCCAGCAGCAATCGCACAGCGGTGGTTTTGCCGGAGCCGGATCCGCCAACGAGTGCGTGCGTCCGTCCGCGTTCCACGGCGAAGGACACTCCGTCGCAGGCGAGGACGTCTTTCCCGCCTGCGGAGAAGCGCTTGGTCACGCCTTGGACATCAATCTGGAGTCCCGCTGACGGTGAGGCAACAGCGGCAGGGCGGAAGTCGACGTCGTGCGTTGGCTCTGCTGAAAAGACAGAGCGCTGGGCGCGATACCGGTCCGGATGGAGCGCGGGGACGTCCGCTTGAAGGCTTCGGGCGTAGTCCGTTTGGGGCGCGGTGAACACGTCCCGCGACGAGCCACTTTCCTGCACGGCACCATCTTTCAGCACCACCAGGGAATCGGCGCGTTCGGCCGCGATGGCAAGGTCATGCGTGATCAGGAGCAGGCTGATGTTCAACTCCTGGCGGAGCTCTGTGAGCATATCCAGGATCAGCTTTTGCACGGTGACGTCCAAGGCGGACGTGGGTTCGTCGGCCACGATCAACGATGGGCGGGGCAGCACGGTGAGCGCGATCAGCACGCGTTGGAGCATGCCGCCGGAGAGTTGATGGGGGTAAGAGTCGTACACCCGCACCGGATCGGGTAGCCCCACTTGCTCCAGGACGTCCAGGATCTTGGTGCGGCGAACCGACGGGTCGGTTTCGCCCAGCAGCGCTGCAGCTTCATGTGCTTGGGCGCCTATGGTCCGGACCGGGTTCAGTGCCGACGCGGGATCCTGCGGGATGAACCCGAGTTCGCGGCCGCGCAGTGGACGGAACTGCTTCTCCGGCAGGCCCAGAACGTCGCGGCCGTTCAGTGCCACGCGGCCAGTCGCTGTTGCTTCGCCGTGGGGGAGTAAGCGCAGGACGGCTTTTGCGATGGTGGATTTGCCCGAACCGGATTCGCCGATCAAGGCCAGGCTCTCGCCTTTGGCCAGTGAGAACGACACGTCATGGACGACGGCGGTGGGGCCGTAGGCGATCGACAAGCCTTCCACTGTTAATAGGTCAGCTGACACGTCGGTGTCCTTTCGAATTTTCACTGGGCGTTTCGCAGCCAGCGGCTGATGCGGTTCACGGACAGGACGGTGACCACGATCACCAAAGCCGGCGCGTACACGAGCCAAGGGGCCGTGACGTAGGTTTTGCCCGATGCAACCAGCAGTCCCCAGTCCGAGGCCGGGGGTGGATCGCCGTAGCCGAGGAAGGCCAGTGAAGCGATGATCAGAATGGACGTGCCGAACTGCAGGACCGCCAGTACCAGCACCGAACGGTAAGCGTTGGGCAGGACATGTCCCAGCAGCGCGTGCAGCCGGTTTCCGCCCTCAAGATAGGACGCTTCAACGTAGGTGGCGCCGCGGACGCGCATCACTTCTGCCCGCATCAGACGGGCAAAGACCGCGACGGCGGACACTCCGGTGGCTATAGCGGCGTTGATGGTCTGGAAACCCAGCGAGCTGACAATGACCACGGCAAGAAGGAAGCCGGGGATGGCCAGCAGGACATCGACGAAGCGGCCCAGGACGGCATCCACCCAGCCGCCGCGGAATCCGCTGCCCAGGCCGATGATGCTGCCGATCACCAGGCCGATGAGCACAGCCACCAGCGCACTTGTTACAGAAGACGCGGTTCCGTGGACCACCCGGGCGTATTGGTCGCGGCCGAGGTAATCGGTGCCGAACCAGTGGGCGGCGCTTGGTGCGGCCAACTTACTGGCGGTATCGCCCGTGACGGGGCTCAACGAAGTGAACAAGCCCGGAACCAGCGACCACAGGATCACCACCAGGACTACGGCGAAGGATAGGAGGACGGTTGCCGGCGGCAGCCCGGCGGTCAATTTCCTGGGCGTCGATCCGAGGTCGCGTAGCTGTGTGTTGCTGAGGATGGCAGTCATGCGCCCACCTTTTCCTTGAGTTTATTTTCCCGGAGTTTGACGCGGGGATCCAGCAGCGGGGAGGCAAGGTCAGCCACCAGGTTCACGGCAACAAAGACCACGGCAGAGAGGGAAACCACTGCTTGGAGGACAGGTTGGTCCTCACCGGTCACGGCTTTCTGGACCACGGTGCCTATACCGTCGCGGCCGAAGATGGTCTCGGTAATGACTGAACCGCCCAGCAGTTCGCCCACGATAAGTGCCACCATGGCCACCGACGGCAGGGCCGAAGGTTTGACCAGGTGCTTGGCGAAGAGCCTGACTTCGGTCAGTCCCCGGGAACGGGCAACTACGGCGTATTCCTGCCGGGATTCGTGGTCCAGGCTGGCTATGAGGACTTCGGCCAAGGGGGCTGAGACCGGAATGGCCAGGGTGATCGCGGCGAACAACGTTGCCACGGGGCTGTTGGGGTCAGTGGTGGTGAACGTGTGCAGACGGAACGCGAAGAACTCGATCAGTACCAGTCCGATCACGAAGTTGGGCACCGAGAGGAAGAACGACGGGATGGACCGGACGAATGCAGCCCACTTGCCAGGGAGGTATTGAGCGCCGTAAGCAATGGCTACAGCAAAAATGATGGCGATGAACAGCGCGGTAGCAGCAAGGGTGAGGGTGGACGGCAACGCATCGCCAACGATCTGGGACACCGGGAGGTTGGATTGCAGCGAGAATCCCAGTTCACCGGTCAGGAACCGTCCCAGGGAGAGCAGCAATTGGATCACCACCGGCTGATCGAGCCCGTAGAAGGCAACGATCCGCTGGATGTCTTCCTCACTCAGGCCGTGCTGGGGGTCCCTGAGCGTATTGGTGATGGCATCGCCTGGAAGGACGCTGATGATCAGGAACGTGAACACGTAGGCGAGAAGCACGACGACGACCGCCTGGCCCGCGCGCGTCAGGGCAAAGCGCCTGTAGTCGCCTGTCACTGTGAAATCCAGGCGGTGTAGAAGTTCGCGTATGCCAGGCCGTTGTACTGGACGTCCTTGATCTTGGGGCTGATCAGGTACAGGCGCTGGACGAGCTGGTTCAGGGGGATGAAGTAGCCCTGTTCCAGAACGTAATGCTGCAATTCGTCGGCAACCTTTTCGCGGGAAGCCCGGTCCGAGGCCGTGGCGATCGCGGTGGAAAGATCGTTCAGCTTCTGGTCGCTGGTACCCAGACCGAACCAGTCTTCACCCTTGTTCTGACTGGTCAGGACTCCGGCCACCGTTCCGACGTCGACGAAGCTGCGCGAGGTTTGGAACAGCGGCGGCTTGCTGGCTTGCACGGCCGCGTACCCGGCGACGTCCACCACCTTGAGGTTGACCTTGATGCCCACCTTCTTCAGCTGCTGGGCGATCAGCTCGTCCTCAGCTTTGGTGGACGGTACATAGGGATTGGGAGTGAGTGTGAATTCGAGGGTCTTGCCGTCCTTGGAACGGTAACCATCCGAACCGGTTGCCCAGCCGGCGTCGTCGAGGATTTTGTTGGCCTTATCGGCGTCGAACTTGAAGGTATCGCTGAACTCGCCGGCTTCCGGAACGTTGCCCTGAATAAAGGTGGTGGCGGCGTTCCAATCGCTGGTGTACACGGTCTTGAGGATCTCTTCGCGGTCGATGCCGTGCTGGATGGCCTTTCGGACGGCGGGATCGTTGGTGGGGAAGGCCTGCGTGTTGACCTGGAAGCCGTCCACGAAGCCTAGGTAGCGCGGCGTTCCCACCGTGAAGCCTTGCGCTTTGAGCGACTCGATCTCCTGGGGTTCCACGTTGAAGGCAACCTCAGCCTGTCCCGAGACCACCGTAGATGTCCGGACTGAGGTATCCTTAATGACCTTGTAGGTGATGGTGTCCAAGCGTGCGGGACCGGTGTGTCCGAGGGCGGCCGGACCCCAGTTGTAGTCCTTGCGCTTCTCCAGGACGTAGCTGTCGCCCTGCTTCCAGGACGTGACCACAAACGGGCCGCTGCCGATTTCCTGGCTGAGGTCCGCCTGCGCCTCAACAGGGAGCGTGAGGGTCTTCGGGGAGAGCAGGATGCAGCCGTGATAGGCCAGCGTGGCGATGAAGCCCAGTGCAGGAGACGAGAAGGAGACTTTTACCGTAGCTGCGTCAGTGGCTTCGGCGGAGACGAAGTTGCTGGACGGGAACAGGCCTACCTTGCTGACACCCCGGGTGGAATCGCCCTTCGCCCAAGCTGTCAGGTTGGCGACAACCGCGGCTGCGTCCACCGGAGTGCCGTCGGAGAAAGTCACGCCCTGCTTCAGGTGGATGACGAAATCCTTGGCCCCATTGAGTTCTTCCCAGCTCTCAGCGACCCACGGGCTCAACTCGCCCTTTTCATTGACGTACACCAGCTTGTCCGTGATCTGGCCCCACAGGTTGCCCTCGTAGCTGGAGATGGAGGTCTTGCTGGAAACCCAGCCGGTGTCATAGCCCTGGATCAGGAAGGTGATGTTGCCGCCGTCCACCGGTGTGGTGGAACCGGTGCCGGTGCTGGCGGTTGTTCCGCCGCAGGCCGTGACGAGGGCGGAGGTGGACAGCGCGCCGAGGCCGGCGAGGAAGGCCCGCCTGCGGAACTCAGGGGTGTTAAAGGTAGTCATGGGGCTGCTCCTGATGCGTAAGGGGGATTGCGTTGGGGTAGTGCTGCGGGCAGGGCGGCTAGATAGCCTTGCCGGGATTGAGTAGTTGCTTGGGGTCGATTGCCGCCTTGATGGCGTGCTGCACCTCGCGGCTGCGCTCCGAGAGTTCCAGGGCTGCCCAATCGCGCTTGATCGTTCCCACGCCGTGTTCGCCGGTGACCGTCCCGCCGAGGGAGAGCGCCACCTTAACCAGTTCAGTGGCAGCTTCGGTGAGGGACGCAGGCGGGTTCGCGCCGTCGTCGGGCGTTTTGTCCTTGGTGATCAGCGGGTGAAGGTTGCCGTCGCCGGCGTGCGATACCGCCGAAATCTCCACGTCGAATCGTGCTTCCAGGGCGGGGAAGGCTGCGTAGACCTTGGGCAGTTGGGACTTTGGCACGGCGATGTCCTCGCCGACGTACCACTTGTCCTGCGGGAGGCCGCGGCCGCTGCGGCGCAGTTCCCAGAGCCGCACGGCGTCGTCGTCGGATTCCACCGTGACGCGGCCGCCTGCTGCGGTGAGCGCTGTGGCGAGGTCCGCGGCTTGGTCGCCGATGCCGTAGCCGTCGATTTCGATGAGGATCAGGGCGGCGCCACTTTCCCTCAGCGCGGTTCCGGAGTGGGCGTCAATGTTGGACAGGCTGGGGGTGTCGAAGAATTCGATGGCGGCCGGTCGGACGGGGGAGAGGGTGATGGCCGCGAGCCCCTCGGCGCCCTCTGCCGTGCTGTTGAAGAAGGCGGTGACGGTCTTGCGGGCCACGGGGATGGGACGCAACCGGACCGTCGCTTTGGTGACGATGCCGAGGATTCCTTCGGAGCCGACGAACAAGGATGTGAGGTCCAGTCCGGTAACGCCCTTAATGGAGCGGTGGCCGACATTGATGAGGCTGCCGTCCGGGAGGACGATGTCGAGCGAAAGGACGGACTCGCGGGTCACTCCATATTTGGCGCAGCGGAGTCCGCCTGCGTTGGTGGCGATATTGCCCCCGATAGAGGAAATATCGAAACTTGCCGGATCCGGCGCGTAAAAAAGACCGAATGGTTCGAGGTGTTTATTGAGATTCGCATTGATGACACCGGGTTCAACTACTGCCACTTCATCCAAAGGGGAGACCTCAATGATGCGGGTGAGTTTCTCGGTGGAGATAACTATCTGGTCCGTATGTGCGGTGGCACCTCCTGACAGGCCGGTCCCGGCGCCACGGGGCACCACCGTCACGCCAAGTTCCGCGGCCAGTTTTACGGCCGTCTGGACCTCCGCCGCTGTTTCGGGAAGCACGACGGCGGGACCCGGGTTTCCGCTGGCGGCTGCGTCGTGGCTGTAGCGGGTGGTCCCGATGCCGGGCTCGAGGACCTGGATGCCTTCAACCCGTCGCGTGAGTTCACGGATGTAGTCCTGAATGTGTTCGTGGGTTGCGGTGTCTTCATGAGTGAGCTGTGTTGTCATGCCGGTGTCTTTCTGTCCGGGTGCATGACTAGGCATTCCTGCGCGAAGCACCCAAAGGCTTTTGATGGAAATCCCGGTCACAATTGACTGGGTCCTCAAAAGCTAGCGGGATTCGGAATTTACCCGCGAGTTTTCCTGAAACGCCGATCAACAATTCTCAATCGTGAGTAGTAAACAGGACTATTTAGTAAGAGTGCGCAACTTAGCGACACTATTCCTTCTTGATGGTTCTGCCTCGCCTTCCAGCGCGACGAAGATGACGATTGTGGTCTCTTTGTTACGCCTCCGCGACCTCCCGAGAACCCCGGTTTCGCCGCATTACCACCGGAGACGTTCTTCTTTGTTACGGGGGAGGGATCTACGTAATCTCGAGCCTGCATCGGCTCTGAAGAAGAGCCAACTCTGCCGCATGAGGATCCCTTAAGGACGTCTTGTTTTTCCGGCGTCCACGGGGTGCCGGCAGATCATTCCCGGCATCCTCACACCATCTCCGTTCACGGCCTGGAGCTTTTGCAGGCCAGCCCTCTCGCAAAGGAATACGTCCGTGTCTTCACCCAAAGACAACTCGTCCACCCGCATCGTTGCCGGTGAGACCGCGCCCAAGCCCAAGCGCCGCCGCACAGTAGAGATCGCCCTGGCCGTCGGCCTGGTGCTCCTCATCGGTGCGGGCGCCGCAGTCGCTTCCGTTGTTTCGCAGAACAACCAGGCCGCCCCGGCGCCCACCACCACCTCGGCTGCTGAGCTGAAGCTCGGTTACTTTAGCAACGTGACCCACGGCCCCGCGCTGGTAGGCACCAGCAAGGGCCTGATCGCCAAGGAACTGGGCGACACCAAGCTCAGCACCCAGGTCTTCAACGCAGGCCCCGCCGCGATCGAAGCCCTGAACGCCGGCGCCATCGATGCCACGTACATCGGCCCGAACCCGGCCATCAACTCCTTCGTCAAGAGCAACGGCGAGTCCATCAGCATCATCGCCGGTGCCGCTTCCGGCGGTGCCCAGCTGGTGGTCAAGCCGGAGATCAACTCCGCCGCGGACCTCAAAGGCAAGATCCTCAGCTCCCCGCAGCTCGGCGGAACCCAGGACGTGGCCCTCCGCGCCTGGCTTGGCGACCAGGGCTTCAAGACCAACACCGATGGCAGCGGCGACGTAAACATCAACCCCACCGAAAACGCCCAGTCGCTGAAGCTCTTCACCGACGGAAAGCTCGACGGCGCGTGGTTGCCCGAGCCGTGGGCCTCCCGCCTGGTGCTCGAAGCCGGGGCGAAGGTCCTGGTTGATGAGAAGGACCTGTGGGAGAACGGTGACTTCACCACCACCATCCTGATCGTGAACAAGAAGTTCGCCGCTGAACACCCCGAAACCGTGAAGGCGCTCCTGAAGGGCCACGTGGAATCCGTGAACTGGCTGAATTCGGCCTCCGCTGCCGAGAAGGCGACCACCATCAACGCGGTCCTCAAGGACACTGCGGGCAAGCCGCTTCCGGCGAACGTGATTGAACGGGCGCTGCAGAACATCAAGTTCACCACCGACCCGCTGGCCGGAACGTACAACAAGCTCCTCGAAGACGGCGTCAAGGCCGGCACCACCAAGCAGGCCGACATCAACGGCATCTTCGACCTCCGCACCTTGAACGAGGTTGAAGGCAAGAAAACCTCGGCCGCAGGACTCGGCCAGGAGTAGGTGCTCAAGTAAAAGCTGGCGATTGTAAAACGAGGTGCCCGGGATAACATTCCCGGGCCCCTTTTGCATGCCATGATGCACGGCAGGACATCCCCACCTGAGAGACAGTTGGACACCGGGGTCAACGAAGTACCCGGCGCTGTCAGTTCTGAAGCGCCTGTTAGAGCGGCTGCTAGCGGTGGTGGGACTTAGGCGCCGACGTATGCGCCGTTATCGGGATTCTTGCCCAAGTCTGCGTCGTTGGATCTCCAGTACGTCGAACGACGGATACAGGTTCGTCTACCTAATCGCCGCGGCAGACGGCAGGTCTTGCCTTTGCCTTGTTGCAGGGTAAAAAGGGCGCGTGGACACTGTCCACACTTACCACCCCGAACTGGCCCCAATTTCAGTCGAACTGCCCCGGATTCCGGAAGTTTCCGCCACGTCCCATTGTTTCCAACGCTTGGCATCCTGTTCGAGTCCCGCCTCGGGCACGGCATATCCCCCGTCAGAAGGGGTTTTGCTTTAATGTGTGGATATTTCCTGACAAGTCCCTCTGGTTGGGAGTCCAAGATGGTGCCTGGCCGCCGGGTGCGGCCTGTTCAGTTTGGGAGGGGAGCGGGTTCAGCGTCCTGGCGATTGGACGCTCCGCTTGCTGGGATGTGGGGTCATCCGGTCCTCCTTTGGGGTCGCGACGGCCCCTGTTAGCCGTTCACAACTTCATGGTCCTCCGCACGTGCCGATGACATGACTTTCGGCTAATTCTTTTGAAGAACTTTCCGGATCCGGTCCCGGCCCGTGTCCCGGTCAACTGGACTGCCCGAGACTGACGACGAGGTTGATCGCCACTGCCACGACGAAGGTGGCGAAGAAGTAGGAGAGCAGCGCGTGCCCCAGGGCGATCCTGCGGGACGGGGTAGATGACTCGTTCACATTGCTCGCGTTGTATGACATACCGATTGAGAATGCTGAGTAGGCGAAGTCGCTGTACGAAGGGTCCTCGTCCTGGTTGAAGCGGAAGCGATGGCGGTCGTCGTGGTAGTACATCCGGGCGTACTTGAAGGCGTAAACAGTGTTGACAAGAGCCCAGGCGAGTAACACGGCGAGAGCCGCCAGGATCGCCGCGGCCACGCCGATGAAATCCTTTTGCTGGCTGCGGATCAAAGCAAAGACGACTGCCACGAGACTGACGAACGTCGCAGCGATGATGAGTGAGTCAACGAGCCGCCGTGATCGACCCTCCTGGCGGGCGAGTTCACCAGTAGCCTCCGGACCAGCGGGCCACGCCTTTGTCCACGCCCAGATCAGGAAGACGAAGCCGGCGACGGACCATCCGATGAGTGGCGCGAGTTCGGGAGCACCGAGCAGCGCCGGAACGAGTGCGATAACTAGACCAATGATGGCTGATATTAAAGCCTTGCGATCAATGTGCGACATTGAAGAATCGCCCTCCAGACTCGGTTGACCGTGACGGGCCGACGATCCACTGCTGGGTCAGCGCGAATCTCAACATCACGGAATTTCCACGACCTAAGGACTCCTTGTAATTCAGGGGCTCCAGCCGCGGTGCCCCCTGTGCATAGGTCACCGCGGCAGGAATTGCGGCGCACATTGGGGTTGTTAAGGTCCGCCCCGCCGCCGTGGCGGAACAGGTGTCAGGCTGAGCGGTGTTTTCGCAAGGCCTTGATTGCTGCTGCGAGCCCTGTGGCCGCCAGTACCCACGGGGCACCGACAAGGATGGGATCGATCCACTGATGGCTCAGGTCGGCGCGCTTCCTCCCGAAACGGGATTTCACTCCATGGCGGGAGAACTCGCTGAGCACTCCGGACTCGGTCACCGGGTTGTCCGGTCTCAGAGTTGCGAAGGAGCGCAGGTGGCTTTCCCACGCGTCCACTCTGTCGGCGGCGATCAGTACCAGCCAGTGGGCTGCACGTCCTTCGCTGTATTTTCGGTACGCGTACTTCCGCAGCGCACCTGAAACACCCTTGGGAGGGGTCGAGGTGCCAAAAACGGGGGTCACGAAAGCGTGTTCAATGGACCGCTCCCGGGGCCACTTCTCCTGCTGCCGTTCGGGAAAGTCCCAGCGTGCACCGGTCTCGATACCGGGATTCTCGCGTGGGTAGGAGGGCCTGTCCGCCGGGTCAAGGTCCACGCCCCATCCCGGGATCCGTGCCCGCAGGGCCTCCGAGGTTTCCTTCCGCGTGGGTGCGCCGGAGGTGTAAGGAGTTGGTATTTCGCTCACGATGGTCCCCTTCAGGCCGGGTTGGAGACGATGAGGGGCTTGATGCAGTTATCAAGCTTCGCCGAGAAGATGTGGTACCCCTCGGCGATGTGCTCCAGAGGGATGCGGTGGGTGACAAGGTCTCTGGGTTTAATGTGCCCGTTCTGGATGTGTTCGAACAACCGGGGCCACTGTCTCTTGACCGGGCATTGATTCATCCGAAGCGTCAGCCCTTTGTTCATCGCGTCACCGAACTTCACGGCGCTGAAGAGCGGTCCGTAGGCGCCCACAACAGACACCGTGCCGCCCTTGCGGACGGAGTCGATGGCCCAGTTGAGGGCGATGGGCGATCCGCCTTGCAGTTTTAGCTTGCTGCTGGTCACGTGCTGGAGGAAGTTGCCGTCCGCTTCGGCTCCCACCGCATCGATCACGACGTCGGCGCCCAGATAGTCCGTGGCTTTCTTCAGGTGCACCACAATGTCGTCGTACTCCACAAAGTTGTAGGTCTCGGCCTGGGCGAACGAGCGGGCCTTTTCCAATCGGTATTCCAGGTGATCGATGACGATCACTCGCCCCGCT
The DNA here is from genome assembly GCF_056279165.1 of Paenarthrobacter sp. TE3676. Classification (NCBI taxonomy): domain Bacteria; kingdom Bacillati; phylum Actinomycetota; class Actinomycetes; order Micrococcales; family Micrococcaceae; genus Paenarthrobacter; species Paenarthrobacter sp. TE3676. The sequence continues at coordinate 217,475 of NZ_JBWBQU010000004.1, read as the reverse complement.
CCCATGAGCCATGCTGACTTTGCCGCGAACAGGCCCACCGGGCCGGCACCGAACACCACAACGGTGTCACCTTCGGCGATGTCGCCCAACTGGGCGCCGAAGTAGCCAGTGGGCAGGGCATCGGTGAGCAGGACCGCGTCCTCCTCGTCCATCCAGTCTGGAATCTTGGCGGGCCCCACATCAGCAAATGGCACCCGCACAAACTCAGCCTGGCCGCCGTCGTAACCCCCGCAGGTGTGGGAGTAACCGTAAATGCCGCCCACAGCGGTGGCATTGGGATTGACGTTGTGGCAGTTGGAGTACAGGCCGCGCGAGCAGAAGTAGCAGGACCCGCAGTAGATGTTGAACGGAACCATGACGCGGTCCCCGACCACCAGGTTCTGCACTGAGGAACCCACCTCGTGCACCACGCCTACAAACTCATGTCCGAAGGTCATCCCGACCCGTGTGTCCGGCATCATGCCGTGATAGAGGTGCAGGTCTGAGCCGCAGATGGCCCCCAACTTCACTTGCACGATCGCATCATTGGGATGTTCGATCTGCGGTATGTCTTTTTCTTCCACGCGCACCTTATAGGGCCCGCGATACACCATGGATCGCATCAGTTCCCCTTTCGGGAAGTAGTTCGTTCCGGCATCGAATTAGCCTGTCGGGCCCTAGGCGCCGGCCGGGTGGAGGACGACTTTGGTCCAACCGTCCACGCGGTCATCGAAGTTCCTGTAGGCCTCCGAGGCCTTGTCCAGGGGCAGTTCGTGGCTGACCAGGAAGGAGGGAGTGGCCTTCCCGCCGGCAATGAGGTCGCGAAGGGCCCGGTTGTATTTCTTGACCGGGCACTGACCGGAGCCCATCGTTTGTCCTTTGAACCAGTAGTTGCCGTAGTCGAAGGCCACCTGACCCTGCTTGGCGAGTTCGTCCGGGGCTCCAGGATCCTGTGGCAGGAACACGCCTACTACGCCCAGGCCGCCTACGAACCTGACGGAGTCCACCAGGCGGTTCAAGGTCAGGTTGGGCTGTTCGTTTCCGCTCGGGTCGTGGGCCTGGTACCCGACGCATTCGCATCCACGGTCAGCGCCGAACCCCATGGTTTGGTCTTTGACGAACTCCACTGGGTCCACTTTGGAATCGTCCACGGGGATGGCACCGATCTGTTCCGCAAGCTTCAAACGGTCATTATGCCGGTCCACCACCATGACTTTTCCGGCGCCCTTGATGATGGCTGAGTAGGCTGCCATGAGTCCTACTGGCCCCGCGCCGTAGATGACTACGGAGTCCCCGGGGTAGACGCCGGCCATCTCGGTTGCGTGCCATCCTGTGGGGAAGATGTCCGCGACCATGACATAGTCGAGCTCTTTCTCCTCGGCGTCCTCGCCCAGGCGCAGGCAGTTGAAGTCTCCGTACGGTACGCGCAGGTACTCTGCCTGTCCGCCTTGGTACGGCCCCATGTCCGCGAACCCGTATGCAGCACCGGCGAGCGTGGGTTCGGGCTGCATTGTCAGGCAGTAGTTGGTGTAGCCCCGATCACAGTTCTTACAGAACCCGCAAGCGATGTTGAACGGCAGTACGACTCGTTCGCCAACCTTCACCTTGTTCACCGCTGAGCCTGTTTCGATCACTTCACCGAGGTTCTCGTGCCCAAAGGTGCGTCCGGTTTCGAAGCTGGTGCGGCCCTCGTACATGTGCAGGTCGGAGCCGCAAATATTCGACGACGTTATTCGCACCAACACGTCGGCGGGGTGCTCAATCCTGGCATCAGGTACGTCCTCGATGCTCACATCGTTCGGTCCTTTGTAGACTACTGCCTTCATTTTTCCGCTCTTTTCTTGTTGCCCAAGCCGATCCGACTAAGTCGATGTAGCTTTCCGGGGGCGCACGCACAGAAATGCTGCGGGGCCCTGACGGAATGATGGCGCAGCCGTTACCCAGAAACGGGTGTTGATTCAGCCAGGAAATGGGGATGCAGGTTGAGGCTTTGGGGCCGCCCATAGGGGCGGAAGGCCCGAGGCTCTCAGACGTCGGGCAGTCCGGGACTTTGTACCTACCCGTCCGCCCGAAAACGAGACAATGAATGAGCCTTAATACTAAGCACACTTATTAACAGTGTCGAGGCATCGCCCAAGATACTTTAATCGGGCGAGGCCGCGCCAAGGACTTGGGGCAAGTTGGGCTGAAGGACTCCAAGGCAGGAGGTCCCACTATCGTGTGGGCTCGGGCCAGGGCCCTTGCCTAGCGCCTGCGGGGTCGGTTTGAGCGCTGATCGTTCCACCGATGCTGATGAGCCGACTGTGCAGATAGGGGAGCGTCTTTCGTGCGCGAGGTCAAGCATTCCAGCGTCGGGCACCGCGGCCAACTAGACTCCGCCGACGCCACCAACCTGCGACCGCGAAAGAGATAGGACGCTACTAAGCCCGGGCCTCTGTCCGATCAGGCTCCAGGGCTGAGCCTCTGCCGCAGTTGTTGCAGTGCCATATGAACGACGGGCTCGGATTTATGGATCTCCCTGATATTCATCCCCGTAAACTCTTTGATTGCCCGGCGCATGCTTTGAACGTTGGTGAATCCGCACCGTGCGGCAATTTCTGAGTAGGTGATTCTTTGGGCATCGGCTTGAAGCAGGAGCTCCAGTGCTTTCCGCGTTCTCAAGGCGCGAATTCGCTCACCCAAACGGAGTTCTTCAGTCTCAAAAAAGTAGAACAGGGAGCGACGGGAGAGGTTGAACTTTCCGGCGATCATTGCCACGTCCAGATTTGGGTTGTCGTAGCTGCTCTCAAGGTATTTCTTTACCGCCCGGCTTAGTGCCGGTTTCTGTGCCTCATCGTCGACCGGCGATTCGAGCAGGGAACCCACCAAGGTAGCCATGACGGATCGGAGGATCTCGCCGGTTCCTGACGCCTCACTGTCGATTCCCGGCCTCTTCCAGCTCATCAATGCGGGGATCACGAAGGTCCCCACAATTGGGTGGCTTGCAAGGTCAGGCATGCGAAGAAGGGAGCGCAGACCGCCTTCGCTGACGTTGAGGCTGATGCGGTCTATGTTGAGCTGCTGTGCGTGAAACCCTTCGGGCGCATCGAAACTGCCGCCCAGCGACGTGTCGATGAATCTGACGGAGCCCGTCGGTACCGGCTCGGGTATGCCGTTGAGATCGAGGGTCAGGCCCTGTGCCTTACGGAAGTAAGCCAGGCGCAGATCCGTGGAGTCGGGATTTGGCGCCCAGAAGCCCAGCGCGGGGGTGTTGTGCATCTCTATGAGGCTGAAGCCCGGTCCGGCAAGATTGATGGCTGAGGGACTGACGGACGCAGGACTCTCACCTTCCGATTTTTCCAGTCGCATCGGTGTTTCGACGGCGTTGCCGTACCACACCCGCCAATGCTCGAATCTTTGTTCGGGATTGAGCCCCTCCGGCACTGCGTATCGTCGCACACGGGCGCTGTTCGCGTCACCAGATTGAGGCATGCCATCCTCCTTCACCAGCCGAGCATCATGGCAGTCGTGTGAGCTGCCACGGCGCCTAAGCAAGAGGTTGCGGTGACGCGTCAGTCCGGCCGAAAATGAGGTCCGCTGGTAGGGCAATTTTACCCCTGGATGCACCTTTGGCCGGCGCTTTAATGTGTTGATGTTGTTCACATAGGTGCGTCTTGCAACTGTTTGGCCGTTACCTCAAGGAGCGGCTGGGGTGTGGGGGGAGCGGGCTCTTCCTGCCGGTTGATGTCTTCTTTTCCACCGGAAAGCAGCCTGGCTGCCAGTTGATTTACTCGGTGGGGGGAGAGGACATACTCGACGGCCAAGATGCTGGCCCCAACCACTCCGGTTTTCGGCCCGGTTTCGGATTGGGTGATGTTCAGGTGCTGGGTCGCCAAGGGCGTTGATCGTGCGTAGACCGTTTCGCGTATCCCTGCCATGAGGTGTTCTCCGGATTCGGCAAGCGATCCGCCCACAACAATCAGGGAGGGGTTGATGAAGCTGACGCACATGTTGAGCATTTCTCCGATGTCGCGGCCCGCCTGGCGGACCGCTTGGATGGCAGCCAGATTCCCGGAACGAACGAGCGAAACGACGTCGCTTCCAGTGATTGCCTCGAGCCCGCTCTCGCGGAGCTGAGCGGCGATGGCAGGCGCGCCCGCTATGGCTTCCAGACAGGCACTCTTGCCACAGCGACAGAGAATTCCTGACCCCCGGGAAACAGCAATATGGCCGACGTCTCCAGCGACACCTGCCGCGCCCCGCTGCAGTTCGCCTCCGCTAACCACTCCCGATCCTATGCCAGTGGCGACTTTGAGGAAGATCATGTTCTCCTCGTTTGGCCAGCGGGCCGCCCTCTCACCAAGTGCCATGAGGTTGACATCGTTATCGACGAGCACGGGTACGCCTAAGGTTTGCTGAATGTAAGCGGGAACATCGAATCCGTCCCACCCTGGCATGATCGGCGGGCTCGTCGGCTTTCCGGTGGAATGCTCAACCGGGCCAGGTAGTCCGATGCCGACGGCGATGACATCCGCAGTCGGGCGTGCCAACACCTGCAAGTGTCCCTTCACCATCGTCAAAAGCCAGTCCAGGACCGCTTCGGGTCCGCATGAAATCTCCAGCCGCTCAGTGGTTTCCACGAGTACCGTTCCCGACAGATCCGTGAGCGCCACGGTGGCATGTGTCGCGCCGACGTCTGCGGCCGCCACCAACTTTGCGCCTGGGTTGAAAGCCAGCCGGGCCGAGGGGCGGCCTCCAGTAGAGGGTGCCCCTGATACGGGAGCTACCAGTTCCAGCTTCAGGAGCGGCTCAAGGCGGGAACTAACGGCAGCTCGGCCCAACCCTGTTGTTCCAGCCAGGTCTGCTCTGGTTCGTGGTTGTCCGTCTCGCAGGATTTGCAGTAGTTCGCCGGGTCCGCCGTTGTCCATGACACTCCAATCGGGGCTTTAAAAAATTGTTCGAGAGCCTGAATTCTTGACGCCTCGGGCTCGCCGGACCCTGAGGGTCCTCATCTCCACTCAGTGTCGATCTGCTCACTCGTTCCCGTCCACCCGGCGAAGTGCTTAGCATCAAAAAGTGCAACTTGGGCGTGCATTCGACCATCATCAGCGTCAAAAGGTGCAGACTTCTGCTGGGCCCCTGACCAAAGTCAGGTGCTGCGTGTCACTGTTTCGACATGGAAAACGACAGAACCACGACAGCCCCCTCCCGGCTACGGGCCGGGTTCGTCGGCGCCGGGTTCATGGCCGAGGTGCACAGCCGGGCCGCCCGCGCTGCAGGGGCGGATATCGCCGGCATTGCGTCTTCGAGCCGTGCCAGCGCCGACCGCGCCAAAGACCGCCTGGGTGTGCAGCAAGCCTACGACTCCGTCCAAGACCTCCTCGAGGACGAGGCGATCGACGTCGTCCACGTCTGTACGCCGAACAGTACCCATTACGCATTGGCCGAGGCCGCGCTGAAAGCGGGCAAACACGTGGTCTGCGAGAAGCCACTCGCCACCAACGTCCAGGACGCAACCGAACTTGTGGAGCTCGCCACCCAGGCCGGGACCGTTGCGACCGTTCCCTTCGTGTATCGCTTCCATCCGATGATCCGGGAAGCACGGGAACGCATTGCATCGGGCCAAACGGGACGGATCTCCACCATCCAGGGCTCCTACCTTCAGGATTGGCTGCTCTTCCGGGACGACGACAACTGGCGGGTGGACGCCGCTCTGGGTGGGCCCTCCCGGGCGTTCGCCGATATCGGCTCCCACTTGTGCGATCTTGTCGAATTCGTGAGCGGGGAAGAGATAGCCAAAGTAAGCGCCCTGAGCCGGACTCTTTTCTCGGGCCGGTCAAACAATAGGGACATCCAGACCGAGGACCTCGTTGCCGCTGTTTTCGCCACTGAATCCGGCACCGTGGGAAATCTCCTGATCAGCCAAGTTGCCCCTGGACGAAAGAACCGCCTGATGATCGAGATCGCGGGTTCGGAGAGCACTCTGCAGTTCGACCAGGAAGCCCCGGAGGCGTTGTGGCTGGGTAAGCGGACAGGGTCGCAGTTGCTCGTCCGCGACCCGCAGGCGCTTAGTCCTGATGCGGCCCGGCTCAGTGTTCTTCCAGCAGGTCATCCGCAGGGTTATCAGGACGCGTTCACTGCGTTCGTGGCTGATACCTATGCCGCCATCAACGGGGACATGCGCGAAGGCCTGCCCACGTTCCAGGACGGCCTCAGGTCGGCCGTCCTCACCGAAAGCATCATCAAATCCAGCAAGGGCGGCGAGTGGGTCGACGTCCCGAACACCAAAGAACTAGAAGGAGTGAAGCAATGAAGATCATTCAAGTAGGCCTCGGCGCCTGGGGCGCCTCATGGCTGAACGTGATTCACCACAGCAAAAGCTGGGAGCTGGCCGGTGTTGTCGACGTCAACTCCGACGCCGCACGGGCCGCTGGTGAACAGTACGGAATCCCCGCGTACGCCACCATCGAGGACGCGCTGGAGCACAAAGATACGTTCGACGCCGCCTTGGTCATCGTTCCACCCGAGTACCACGCAGCCGTGGCCATCCCGGTACTGGAAGCAGGCGTCCACACACTCATTGAGAAGCCCCTCGCACACAGCCTTGAAGACGGCATCCGCATCATTACAACGGCAGAAAAGTCCGGCAAACAGGCCATGGTGTCGCAGAATTACCGTTTCAAGCGGGCCGCCCGCACTGTTCAGCGCCTCATTCGCGACGGAGTCATCGGCGACCTTGAGCACGTCTTCGTCGACTACAAGAAGAACCCGCCGTTCGAAGGGTTCCGGCTCGAAATGGATGAGCCACTGATCGTGGATGCCATGATCCATCACCTTGACCAGCTCCGCGGCATCGTGGGTGTCGAACCCACCGCCGTGCGTGCGCGCTCTTGGAACACTGGCACCTCCAGATTCAAGGGCAACGCCTCCGCCGTGGTGCAGTTCGATTGCAACAACGGCGCCCGCGTCGTCTACACCGGATCGTGGAGTTCCTACGGGCCGCAGACCAGCTGGGACGGAGACTGGGAAATCCAAGGCAGCAAGGGCGCCATCACCTGGAAGAACAACGAGGTCACCATCAACTTCGCCTCACTGTTTGACACCGTCTTCCTTGCCGGAGCGGTGGAACGCTCCGGCGTCATGCATGTCGATCTGGATCCGTTGCCGGTGGAGGAACGCCTGGGGACCCTCGAAGCGTTCCGCGACGCCATCGAAACCGGAACCAAGGCTGAGACGGATGTCACGGACAACATTCAGAGCTTGCAACTCGTCATGGCCACCGCCGACTCCGCCCGCCAAGATGGCGCGCCCATCACCTTGAAGACCAACGCCGAACTCTTCGGCAGCCACTAGCACTTCCGACCCGAGGAAGTGTCGAATTGACTGGAGATACAAACATGCAGCCACAAACAGCCACCGGCTCCGCCGGTCCGGTTTCCGGGAGGGCTGGCCCCGGAAAATCCCACGACGAGTCCCGTTCGCGGCTCTCCGGCGTCGGCGACTTCATCGGTGCTCAGGGCCTCTTGGTCGTCGTCTTGCTCTTCGGTGTACTGCTGACGTTCCTGAGCCCGGTATTCCTGACCACAGTCAATCTGGTAAACCTGCTCTACCAGTGCACCATCCTCGGTGTGTTCGCCATCGGTATGACCTTCGTGATCCTTACCGGCGGCATTGACGTCTCGGTGGGATCTACAGCTGCCCTGTCGTCCGTGCTGTCCATGGGTGTGATAGTCAACATGGATATGCCGCCGGCAATCGGACTCCTGACCGGCCTCGTGGTTGGAGCTGGAGTCGGAGCCGTCAACGGGCTGATGGTCACGAAGCTGGGTATATCCCCGCTGATCGCGACCCTGGCAACACTCTCCGCCGGGTCCGGAATCGCCTTCGCCTACTCCGACGGTGGCAACATCACGCCTGTGCCGAAGGTGCTCACCGATATGGTCAGCGCGAAAATCGCAGGAATTCCCTTGCTCATACCGGCCGTTCTGGTGCTGGCTTTCCTCGCCCACTTGGCCCTGACCCGTACTACCTACGGACGGTCCATTTACGCCGTCGGCGGCAACAAAGAAGCAGCCCTGCTTGCAGGCATCCGCGTCGATCGTGTCACGATGAACGCATACATCATCGCCGGCCTCTCTGCGGGAATGGCGGGACTCCTGCTCACCGGCCGTCTGGCCTCCGGAAGCCCGCGTGCCGGCGACGGCATTGAACTCACCGTCATTGCCGCCGTGGTTATCGGCGGAACAAGCCTCTTCGGCGGCCAGGGAAACATCAAGGGCACGCTGCTCGGCGTGCTGTTGATCGCCATGGTCTCCAATGCGGTGAACCTGCTCGGAATCCCTTCGTCCTACGACCGCATTGTCCAGGGCGTCGTCATCTTCGCTGCGGCCGCCCTGGACGTGTACCGCTACAAGTACGTCCAAAAGAACCTGTCAAGGAAACGCAGGATCGGACCGCCGCCGGCCATAGACCCGACGACGGCGGGCAGCCCGGTTACCGGGCCCGCCACAGCGCACACCACCGGAACTTCGGCCTAACACCTCACCCGCATTCAGCCCGGCGGAGAGCCGGCATGTCTTAGCACCCAACAGAAAGAGTAAGTCAATGAAGACCTCACCCAAACTGGCGGTCCTCGCGGCAGTCTCCGCCGCAGCCATAGCCCTCACCGGCTGCGGAGCACCCAGCGCCGCCCAGGACGCGAACGACGGGACGAAGACGAAGAAGATTGCCGTCCTGCTCTACAGCCAAAGTTTTGAATTCATGGTTGCCCTCGGGCAGGGTGTCAAGGATAAGGCGAAGGAACTCGGTGTGGAGGTCACAGTCCTTGATGCCAAGGGCGATTCCAGCACTCAGATCAGCCAGATCCAGGACCAACTCGCCCAGGGTGTGGACGGCATTGTCCTCAGCCCGAATAACTCCGCTGAACTGGTTCCTGGAGTCCAGATGATCCACGATGCCGGAAAGACCGTCACCACCGTGGACTCGGTTATCCCGGGTGACATCGCCGACGCTGCCGTCGCTTTCGACAACGAAAAGGCTGGCAAGCTCGGCGCTGAAGCCTTGGCCAAGCTGATGGGAGACAAGGGAACCGTCCTTGAATACCAAGGAGCCAAGGGTGCTTACCACGCGATTCTGCGCGGCAAGGGGTTCAACGATGGCATCGAGCAGTTCCCGGGCATCAAGGTCATCGGCCGTGACGCACAGTGGACTGCAGACAACGCTCTGTCCCTGACCGTCGATAACTTCACCGCGGACTCCAGCATCAATGGCCTTTTCAGCCACAACGACGAAATGGTGCGGGGAATCGTCTCCGGCCTCTCGCAGATCAACAAGGACGCTCCGGTCGGCGCCGCAAACCACATCCCGCTCGTCGGAGTAGACGGCACACCCCTTGCTCTGGACCGGATCCGCAATGGTGTCCAGGACGCCACGATGGATCAGAACCCCTTCGAGATGGGCGCACTGGCCCTTCAGGCCCAGGTCGACCTGCTTGACGGCAAGCAGGTGCCCAAGATGCAGCTGACTGACACCAAGCTCATCACCAAAGAGAACGTCGATGACCCCACCCTCTGGGGCAACATCTTCAAGGACTAGCCCAGCTAACCCCTCGGCTGCCTGGCCAGGCCCCGCCGCTTGGCCAGGCAGCAACACCAATTCCATCAAGGAGAAACATGTCCCGCTTCAAGTATTCCTACAACGCCATCGTCTACTACCAGGAAGACATCGCTAAAGGCATCGACCGTGTTGCCCGTTACGGCTACGACGCCATCGAACTGGTCGGAGAACCAGCAACACACAATGTCGACGAGATCAACAAACTCACCAGCGACGCCGGCATCGACGTCAGTTCCATCTGCAGCATCTGGTTTGGAGAAGAACGCGACCTGATCAACCCCAGCGCCGCCAACCGGCAGAAGGCCTTGGACTACGGCAAGTCGGTAGCCGACTTCGCCGCCGCCGTCGGAGCTCCGACCATCATTGTCGGGCCATCCCCGGTGGGCAAGACCGAAGCCCTGGCCAGCGATGAACAGGAATGGGAATGGGCTGTAGAGAATGTCCGCACGCTCGGCGAATACGCTGCCAGCGTCGGCATCAACATCACCCTCGAACCGTGGAACCGCTACGAGACGCATTTCCTGAACCGGCTCGACCGTGCCGTTGAACTCCTGGACGCCACCGGTCTGAAAAACGCCGGCGTGCACGGAGACCTCTTCCACATGAACATCGAAGAAGACACCATCCATGGAGCCTTCGCCCGCGCCGGCAGCAAGGTCAACCACGTCCACCTGGCCGACTCGAACCGGGCAGCCCCCGGCGTAGGACACATCGACTTCCGTCCGACACTGCAGACGCTGAAGGACATCAACTTCGACGGGTACCTGACCTTCGAACTTCTGCCCGCCGCGTCAAACCCCTTCGCCATGATGGCCCGTGGCGGCCACCTGGAGTTCCTGGACCCCTACACCGAAAAGGCCATCAACGAAATGAAGAAGCTGGAACAGGAGCTGTGGCCCAATGAGTAAATACCAATTCGGAGTCAGCACCTTCATCCTGGTCTCCCCGTTTACCGACCAGGACGTTGATCAGTTCGACGTCGCCAAGGAGATGGGCTACGACCTGATCGAGGTCTGCATTGAAGACCCTGCCGTAGTCAGTGCGGAAGCACTGAAAAAGGCCTCGGAGCGGACCGGACTGCCCGTGTCCATCTGCGGTGCATTCGGACCCGATCGCGACGTCTCACACGAAGACCCGCAGATGCGGCGGCAAGGCATTGACTACCTGAAACTCTGCGTTGACATCGCCCAAGCCGTCGGATCCCCCCACGTGGCCGGCCCGATGTACTCTGCCACCGGCAAGGCACGGCTCCTTCCCCCCGAGGAACGCTGGCAGCAGCGTCAGTGGGCGGCCGACAGTCTGCGTGAAGTGGCCGACTACGCCTCTGAACGAGGCGTCACCCTGGCCATTGAACCGCTCAATCGCTTCGAAACGGATCTGGTCAACACCGTCGAGCAGGGACTGGAACTCTGCGAATTGATCGGCCGGGACAACGTAGGCCTGATGCTGGACACGTTCCACATGAACATCGAAGAGAAGAACATCGCTGCGGCCATCACTTCTGCCGGTGACAAGGTCTTCCACTTCCAAGTGTCAGAAAACGATCGCGGAACGCCCGGCAGCGGTCACGTCCCTTGGTCCGAGACTTTTGACGCGCTGAAAACGATCGAGTACCAAGGTTCCATTGTGGTCGAATCGTTCCTCCCCACGGTGGCGGAAATCGTCAAGGCGGTTTCGCTCTGGCGGCCCGTGGCGCCGTCAATGGACGCACTGGCCAGAGATGGGCTCACCTTCCTGAGGAGGGAACTGCCGTGACTAAGACGCCCGGACGTGCTCCAGCAATCGTTGAAGCGCGTAATCTCGTAAAACTGTTTCCGGGCGTCGTCGCCCTCTCCGGCATGAACTTCGAACTTCATGCCGGGGAGGTGCACTGCGTCTGTGGTGAGAACGGGGCCGGTAAATCGACGCTGATTAAGACGCTCAGCGGGTTTTACACTCCCGACGAAGGGGGCGTGTACGTGGACGGCGAACTCATGCCCTCCAGTACAGCGGCCTCCAAAGCTGCCGGGATTGCGACCATCTACCAGGAGCACAACCTGGTCCCGGACCTGTCCGTGGCCGAAAATGTACTGCTGGGAAACTGGGGCGGACACAACGGCATCCTCTCCCGCCGCGAGATCCGCAAGCGGGCAAGGAAGGCTCTCGACCAAGTTGCACCCCACCTCAACCTTGATACACCCGCGATGGCGCTCTCAACGGTTGACGGTCAGATGGTGGAAATCGCGCGCGCCATAGCCCAGGACGCAAGAGTGATCATCATGGATGAGCCAACCACCGCCCTGACCGAGCAGGACGTTGAGAAGCTGTACAAGCTCGTCAACGAGCTACGGGGCAAGGGCTTGGCGATCATGTACGTTTCGCACAAACTGGAGGAAGTCTTCACCCTGGCCGACCGGATAACCGTCATCCGCGAAGGCAAGACCGTGGCCTCATCCGTCCCCGCGGGTGAGCTCGATGCCCGTTCTGTCGTGCAGCTGATGGTGGGCCGGGACGTGGACCTTTACGAGCATATTCCCCGCGAACGCGGTGAACTGGTTCTGGAGGCACGGGGTCTAGGCCGTGCCGGAGCGTTTGAGGACGTGAATGTTCGACTGCACGCAGGGGAGATCGTTGGACTGGCAGGCCTCGTCGGTGCTGGTCGGACCGAGGTTGCCCGGTGCATCTACGGGGCAGACAAAACAGACGCAGGAACCGTGGAGATCAACGGCCGGAGCCTACGCCTCCATGGTGCGTCTGACGGCATCGCCGCCGGCATAGCCCTCGTCCCGGAGGAGCGAAAGCTGCAGGCCATCATCCCGATGCTGTCCATCCGCGAAAACACCACCCTGACTTTCCTGAAACAGATCAGCAAGTGGGGCGTGCTGCAGAGGGGCCAAGAGAAGAAGATGGTGGGCGACTATATCAAGGAACTTGATGTCAGGACTCCGTCTGCGGAGACGCCGATACAGTCCCTGTCCGGCGGCAACCAGCAAAAGGTCATCATTGCACGCTGCCTGGCGAGCAATCCCAAGGTCCTCATTCTGGACGAGCCAACAAAGGGCATTGACATCGGCGCGAAGGCCGAGATCCATCGTCTGATCGAGCAGCTGGCCCGCAGAGGCGTAGCCGTACTCGTGATCTCCAGCGAACTCCCCGAGCTGCTGGAGCTGTCCGACAGAGTGATGGTCATGCGGTCCGGCCGGGTAGTGGCCGAACTGGATAAAGCACAAGCAACCAAAGAAAACGTCATCGCTTATGCCGCGGCGTAAGCGATCCGACCAGAACGGAAAGAATCATGCCCGATCAACAGACCCGGCCGTTCACCTTGTTCACCGGCCAGTGGGCCGACCTCTCGTTCGAGGAAGTTGCGCGCCTTGCCTCGGGCTGGGGCTATGACGGCTTGGAGATCGCCGTCTCCGGGGACCACCTGGACGCCTGGCGCTGGGACGAACCCGGCTACGTCGAATCCAAGCTCGCTGTCCTGGAGAAGTACAACCTGAAGGTCTGGGCCATCTCCAACCACCTCAAAGGCCAGGCCGTGTGCGACGACCCCATCGACTTCCGCCACGAAGCCATTGTGGGCTCGCGCGTCTGGGGTGATGGGGAGCCTGAAGGCGTACGCCAGCGCGCAGCCGAGGAAATGAAGCACACCGCCCGCCTCGCCAAAGCGCTCGGCGTGGATACCGTGGTCGGGTTCACCGGCTCCTCCATCTGGCAGTACGTGGCCATGTTTCCGCCTGTCCCGGAGAAGGTCATCGATGCCGGCTATCAGGACTTCGCTGACCGCTGGAACCCCATTCTGGACGTCTTCGATGAATGCGGGGTCCGCTTCGCCCACGAAGTCCACCCCTCCGAAATCGCCTACGACTACTGGACCACCGTCCGGACCCTCGAAGCGATCGGTCACCGGCCCGCTTTCGGCCTGAACTGGGACCCCTCCCACTTCATGTGGCAGGGCATCGATCCCGTGTCCTTCATCTGGGACTTCAAGGACCGGATTTACCACGTGGACTGCAAGGACACCAAGCTCCGTCCCACCGGCCGGAACACGGTCATGGGTTCGCACCTGCCGTGGGGTGACCCCCGCCGCGGCTGGGACTTTGTCTCCGCCGGACGCGGCGACGTTCCGTGGGAATCGTCCTTCCGGGCCCTCACCGCCATCGGCTACAACGGACCCATCAGCGTCGAGTGGGAAGACGCCGGCATGGACCGCCTCCACGGCGCCCCCGAAGCCCTCGCTGCGCTGAAGAAGTTCGACTTCCCGGCGTCGCAAACCTCCTTCGACGCCGCGTTCAACAGCAAGGACTAAACCGACGACCATTACGCCTAAGACTCCCGAAGGTCCGGGGTGTCTTACATTTAGGCCAATTCGGTGATGCCCCTGGTTTGGGCCTCCGCTCCTCGAAAGTTGTAGGGCGGAGGTCCAATCAGTTGACTACAGCGCCACGCTTTTGGGAGGCGGCGGACTTGAGGGAGTTGCTCGCCAACTCTCCGGATGATGGACACCATCGAATCATCTGTGCCGCCCCGCGCACAGCCTGACAAGGGCACATAGGAAGGGGGAGTACCCGGCCCAGCTTTAAGCGTCAGGCTTGCGTATAAGAGCATCCCAACCCGCTTGAAAGCCCGGCTCCGCCCCAGTGTTACAAGGAAGTCGATCTCCGCCAGACGTCCGGTCAGGCTGGTGGCGTGTGGACGCGAGCACGTTGGTCGTCCGAGGTTAACCTTGTGACCTTCCTGTCTCTGAGCATGAGAGCTTCGTGCTTTAAGTTCGATCCGCTACCCGCGAGTTTGATGACCTTTCGTTACTTCGTGCGTATGTTGCACGGGTCACATCTATTTGCTTCCAATGAGCTGGTGCCTTGATCCTTGCATGACCTAGTTTTTTAGCGCTTGTCAGAGCGTGCCCAATGGAGGACACAATTTATGACTAACGTTCTTTGGTTTTCTGAGCTTGGCTTGTCCGACCTTGACCAGGTTGGCGGCAAAAATGCATCGCTGGGCGAAATGGTCCGGAATCTCGCCTCTGCCGGAGTTAAAGTTCCGGGCGGATTCGCGACGACGGCGGACGCTTACCGGCGTTTTTTGGCGGAGTCCGGGTTGGATGCCCGGATCGAAGGTGTCCTGGAAGGCCTGGACAGCAGCGACGTCACTGCTTTGGCCAAGGTCGGCCAGGAAATTCGCACTTTGATTCGTGAAACACCGTTCCCTGCCGGATTCGAAGAAGACATCCGGAGCGCTTATGAACGCCTGACCCAGGAGCATGGTGGGGATGTGTCCTGGGCAGTGCGTTCCAGTGCCACGGCAGAGGACCTCCCTGATGCCTCGTTCGCCGGGCAGCAGGAGACGTTCCTGAACATCCGTGGCATCGGGAACATCCTGCTGGCCATCAAGGATGTCTTCGCTTCCCTGTACAACGATCGGGCCATTGCTTACCGCGTGCATCACGGCTTCACCCATTCTGAGGTGGCGCTTTCGGCTGGTATTCAGCGGATGGTGCGTTCCGACGTCGGCGCCTCTGGCGTGATGTTCACCATGGACACCGAAACGGGCTTCACGGACGCTGTGTTCATTACGTCCTCGTATGGGCTGGGGGAGGCCGTGGTCCAGGGTGCTGTGAACCCTGATGAGTTCTACGTCTACAAGCCGGCCCTGGCAGCCGGGCGGCCGGCCGTGCTGAAGCGCGGTCTGGGGGAGAAGGCCGTGCAAATGGTCTACACGGATTCGGACGAAGTGGGCCGGACCGTTGATTTCGTTCCGGTGGCACAGGATCTGCGGAGCCGTTTCAGCCTGACCGATGCAGAGGTCCAGGAGCTGGCCCGGCACGCGATAGCCATCGAGGCACATTATGGCCGTCCGATGGATATCGAGTGGGGTAAGGATGGCGTGGATGGTGAGCTCTACATTCTGCAGGCTCGTCCGGAAACCGTCGAGTCCCGGAAGGCCGCTGGTACCACGTCCCGGTACACGCTCACGGAACGTTCCACTGTCTTGGTGGAAGGCCGGGCGATCGGTCAGCGGATCGGTGCCGGGCAGGTTCGGGTGCTGTCCTCGATCGATCAAATGGCCTCCTTCCAGGAGGGCGATGTCCTGGTGGCGAACATGACGGATCCGGACTGGGAACCGATCATGAAGAAGGCCGCCGCTATTGTCACTGACCGTGGCGGACGGACCTGCCACGCCGCCATTATTGCCCGGGAACTGGGAATCCCCGCCGTCGTCGGTACAGGGTATGCGTCCCAGATCCTCAAAGACGGGGCCCCGGTCACGGTGTCCTGCGCTGAGGGGGAGGCCGGGCTGGTCTATGAGGGTTTGCTGGAGTACTCGTTGCACGAGACCAGCGTGGAGACCATGCCGGAAGCTCCGGTGAAGATCATGATGAATGTGGGTACCCCGGAACAGGCGTTCAGTTTCTCCCAACTCCCCCATCACGGCGTGGGCCTGGCCCGCCTGGAGTTCATCATCAACCGGCAGATCGGCGTCCACCCCAACGCCTTGTTGGCGGTGGCAGGTGAAATCGAGCGCCCGGCTGCCTTGGATGACTACACCGTCCGGCTAATCCAGGAAAAGACCGCCGCTTACGACGGTCCCCGCGATTACTATGTCCGCCGCCTGGCCGAAGGCATCGCCACCATCGCGGCGGCGTTCGCGCCGGAACCGGTCATCATCCGGCTCTCGGACTTCAAGTCCAACGAGTACGCCAACCTCATCGGTGGTCCGGCTTTTGAACCGGAGGAGGAGAACCCGATGATCGGGTACCGTGGCGCGTCCCGGTACCTGTCGGCGTCCTTCCGCCAGGCGTTCGAACTCGAATGCGAAGCTCTGAAGTACGTCCGCAACGAGATGGGCCTGACCAACATCAAGCTCATGGTCCCGTTCGTACGGACCCTGGACGAGGCCCGCGGTGTGACCGAACTCCTCGCAGCCAATGGACTCCGCCGGGGCGAGGACGGGCTGGAGATCGTGATGATGTGCGAACTTCCGGCCAACGCACTCCTGGCCGATGAGTTCCTGGAGCACTTCGATGGTTTCTCCATCGGCTCCAACGACCTCACCCAGCTCACCCTGGGACTGGATCGTGACTCTGCCTTGGTTGCTGAAGGCTTCGATGAGCGGAATCCGGCTGTGACCAAACTGCTGGAAATGGCGATCACGGCGTGCCGCACCAAGGGCCGCTATGTGGGGATCTGCGGCCAAGGCCCCAGCGACCACCCGGACTTTGCCGAGTGGCTGCTCGGACAGGGCATCAGTTCGATTTCGCTGAACCCCGATGCCGTGACCGAGACCTGGCTGCGCCTGGCCCGTACCACCAGTACCACGGTCTAAATGGCAGACCACACCACCGCGGGGGCGGGCTCCGTGCCTGCCCCCACGGTGTTCTTCCTTTCCGACAGCACCGGGATCACCGCCGAAACGCTCGGCAACACGCTCTTGACCCAGTTCCCGGGCCAGCGGCTGGAACGGCGGACCATCCCGTTCATCACCACCGTCGTGCAAGCGCGTGAGGTGGTGGCACTGATCGACCGGGTCGCGGAGGCCGGATCCCTGCCGATCGTCTTTTCCACTGCTGTGGGGCAGGACATCCGTGCCATCCTTTCCCGGAGCCGCGGGCAGTTCTTCGACTTGTTCGGCACGCATATCGGACAACTCGAACAAACCCTTGGTGCGCAGGCCAACGGCAAGCCCGGCCAGGCCCACGGCGTGGGTGACGCCGTCCGCTACCAATCCCGCATGGCCGCCGTCGAATACGCGATAGAGCACGACGACGGTCAGTCGCTTCGGGCGCTCGAACGCGCCGAGCTGATACTCATCGCCCCGTCGCGGTGCGGGAAAACTCCCACCACCATGTACCTGGCGCTGCAGCACGGCATCCTCGCCGCGAACTTCCCCCTGGTGGAGGAAGACTTCGACACGATGACCCTTCCGAAACCCTTGCTGCCCTTCGCAAGCAAATGTTTTGGGCTGACCTCCCAGCCCGTCCGCCTCAGCCAGATCCGGCAGGAACGCCGCCCGGGCAGCAACTACGCCTCACTGAATCAGTGCGCTTTTGAGCTGCGCAACGCCGAGGACATGTACCGGGCCAACGACATCCCTTACGTCAACTCCGCGTCAATGTCCGTGGAAGAAATATCCGCCACTGTCCTCCAACGCATGCGCCTGCACCACTGA
Organism: Paenarthrobacter sp. TE3676; assembly: GCF_056279165.1. Lineage (NCBI taxonomy): Bacteria > Bacillati > Actinomycetota > Actinomycetes > Micrococcales > Micrococcaceae > Paenarthrobacter > Paenarthrobacter sp. TE3676. The sequence continues at coordinate 199,754 of NZ_JBWBQU010000004.1, read as the reverse complement.
GCGGTGACGGACCCGGATCCGGTTGGAGTCCCACCTTCGGCACGTCAAACCCCCTCGTCACAGGTGTACATTCTGCTTGGTCAGGTGCCTTCGCTGGCTCCTGACGGGGGTTATGAGTTCCTCACGTGGCTCGACCGGTAGGTTGTGGTTGCCCCGCACCTCTTCTTGGTCGAGGCTGCGTACATTGTCCACCCTCACGGCCCACTCCGACATGAGACTGCAGCAACTACGGGTCTCGGCCAGTTGTCCAAATGGGCACCGCTCAGTTTGCGGGTGTTATCGAGCCCTTCCTTGGTAAGAAGCTATTGACAGTATGTGAAAGAACAGCGGGGTGAGCACAATGTGTGCACACCCCGTCAGCCGAGATCCGGGATGAGCAGGACTTTGCAGGCGTCTCCGGTGAGGAGTTCTACGGCTTCGTCGATTTGGCTGAGTTTCATGCGGTGGGTGATGAGCCAGTCGAGGTCCAGTTTTCCGGAGTCCAGTAGCAGCAGGCTCTGCTCCCAGGTTTCCCAGAGCCGGCGGCCGAAGATGCCGCGCAGTGTGATGCCCTTCTTGTTGATGTACGCCGCAATGTCAACTTCCGCGGGGCGGCTGGGGTGTCCTACGGTGATCACAGTGGCTTCGCGGCGGACGGCTTCGAAGAGGGTTGCCAGTGTCCCTGGTGCTCCGGAACATTCAAAGGCGACGTCGAATCCGCCGCGGCGCCCGGTCAGCTCGCGGCAGCGTTCCACGATTCCGTCGTTGGGGTGCAGTGCGGTTGCGCCGAGTTTTTCGGCCTGTGCCCGGCGGTAGGGATTGGGGTCGACGGCGATCACGTGGGAGGCGCCCATGAGTAGAGCAAGGTTTACCACCACGAGGCCCACAGGTCCTGCTCCGCTGACGAGCACTGCCCGGCCTGCCACGGAGTAGTTGGCGCGTTGGATCGCGTGGACTGCCACGCCGGCAGCTTCAAGGAGGGCGCCGGATTCCAAGGACAGGCCGGTGGGGAGTTTGACGCAGATGTCCTGCGGCACGGCGGCGTATTGGGCGAACACGCCGTCGATGTGCATGCCAAGAATGCCTGTGCGTTCGCAGGTGTGCGCGTCTCCTGTGCGGCAGGGGAAACACTGGCCGCAGGTCAGGTGGCTTTCGAGGGCAACCTGGTCGCCGACTTTGAGGCCGGTGACGCCAGGGCCGATTTCGACGACGGTGCCCGCGCCTTCGTGGCCGAGGACGACCGGAAGGTTGAGGTTGAAGGCCTGGGCGGAGGGGGTCCATTCGTAGAGTTCGCGGTCGGTGCCGCAGAGGGAGGCTGCGCCGACTTCGATGACGACGGAGCCCTCTGTTGCTTTGGGGTCGCCGGCGTCGGTGACGTATGAGACGCCTCGTTCGGCTGCGTTTTTGACTACTGCCCGCATGGGGGCCGCCTTTCGTTGGTTCTGGTGATGAGTTTTTTGGGGGGAGACAAATCAGTGGGGGAGTTGCCCGGCGAATCGGCGCAGGATGTCTGTGGGGCCCACCTGACCACCTTTGAGCAGGAGCCTGCACCCACCGACTGCGGAGCCATCGTCGGCCTGCAGGATGGGTCCGGCTGTGACGAACTGGTCCACGACGCGTAGCTGGCTTACGCCCATGGCGATGAGTGCGTGGCTGGAGGTGTCTCCGCCACAAACGGCGATGTCGTGGGTGAGGCCGGCTGTGGCCATCCGGGCGGCGATACCACCGATCAGTGCGCCGACGTATCCGGGGTCGGCCGGTTTGGCTGCTCCATACCGGGGGTCTTCGGCACCCCTGGTGGTGTGGACGACGACGTTGCGGCCCAACTGAAGGGCCTCTGAAACGTGCCGGTCCAGCGCGGCCAGGGCTCCGGCGTCGTGACCCTGTAGTAGCTCCGCGGAAACAGGCGCGTCCTCCCAACCGTGGGAGACGGCGTCGTTGATTTGTTCTGCTGTGGTGCTGGAGGCCGAGGCACTGATGGCCAGCACGGGTCCTGTTGGCTGCTGCGGTCGAGGCGCGCGGGGAGCCTGGTCCGAAACAGACCGCGCCAGGGCGGCCATGATTCCGCCGGAGCCAACAACAATCGAGGGCCCGTGGCCATGGCCCTCCTGGGTGAGGGCTTCGGCGACGGTATCCATGTGTTGTTCGTCCACGGCGTCAACCACGAAGGCCTGCGCGTCGTGGTCTCGGCGTCGGTCTGCCCAGGCGTCCTTGAAAGTCCCGTCGTCATAGGAGGGTAGGTGGATAGCGTCCGGTTCCGGAGAACTGCCTAGCTGTTCGGCGAGCACTTGGCGCAGGTCGGCTTCGGCCATGGGGGTGGAGGGGTGCCGGGACATGACGGGGTGGCGGTCCAGCCGGTAGGTCTTGCCGGCGTAGCTCGCGTAGTGGTTGCTGAAGGCCGTGAAGCGACCGAACCCGGGCTGGGCCGGCACTACGGGGATTGGGCCGTGGAGGGGGAACTGCTGATGCAGCAATTGAATTCCGCGGCCGATGCTGCCAACGGTGGGGGAGCTGTCGAAAGTGGAGCAGACCTTGTACAGCAGCACTTCCAGGTTTTGTTGTGCAATGGCGGCAAGGTCACGGGCTACCAAGGCGTCGAACGCATCTCCGGCCAAGGACCTGGCGGGCCCTGCGATTCCGACGACGTCCGCATTGGTGGGCAGCGGTGAGTCACCTATGACGAGGACGGCTTCCAGCCTGTAGCGGTGGGACTGGGCCAGGACATCGGCGGCTCCCGTGAGGTCGTCGGCGACGAAACCGAAGGCGGGCATCTTCAGGCACCTTTCCCGAAGGTTTGGACTGCGTGCAGGAGGGCGTCGTCCCCGATGTGGGAGCGTTTGCGTGCCGCTTCCTGCAAAGGTACGCCGGCTACAGCAGCTTCCCAGGCTTGGCGCAGGCTGCGCACCCCGGCCCCGGGACCATCCGGATGGGCGGCGACGCCGCCGCCGGCGAGCATCATGAGGTCCGTGGAGCCTACGGCCTCGAAAGTGGGCCCTGGGGTGGTGACGTTTTGGCCCGAGGACAGGACGGGCAGAGGTGCGACGGTCTGTCCCAAGGGTTGGAGCAGGCTGCGGATGTTCGCGGCGACTTCTTCGTCCAGTTCGTAGAACTTGCTTCCGAGTCCGCTGGCGTGGAGGTGGTCCGCGCCGGCGAGGCGTGCCATCTGCTGCCACACCCGGTAATCCATGCCGAGGCCCTTGGACCGCATCGACGCAGCGAGGCCGGCGCGGTGGCCGTGGATGGGAACTTCGGCGAAGCTGCGCAGCAGGGCCAATGAGGGAAGGCCCATGACCGGGATGTTCAGCATCACGCACCGGCCGCCGGCTTCGACCACCAGGTCATGGCGTCTTTTGAGGCCGGCGAGGTCCCCGGTGATGTTGAAGGCATACATGGTGGAGTGGCCGGTGACCTGCTCTGCGGCACGGATTTCTTCGGTGGCGACAGCAACACGGCGTTCCAAGGAAAGGTACGCGGGGTCGGTCATCAACTCGTCGTCTTTGATCAGGTCGATGGATGCCATGGCCAAGTCCCGCACCACGAGCCGGAATTCCTCTTCCGAAAGCCCGACGTTGGGTTTGACGATGGTTCCCACCATGACGCCTTGGACGTCGCTGATGAGTTTGCGCGTCCCCTCGATGCCGAAAGCCGGGCCGGGATGGGCGGCAACAAAGTCCTCGGGGAGGGCGATGTCCTGCAGCCTGCAAGCGTAGAGATCGCCCAGTTCGAAGAGGTTGCCGGCGATTGCGGTCTGGAGGGTGGCCAGGTCGGTGCCGATATTTTCCATAGGGAACTCGACCGTGACGAGGGCTGCGCGGACCTTCTCCGGGGTGGACCGTGACGGCAGTGAGGGGCGGCAGAAGCCGAGCTCTTGGACCTCTGAGATGCGGGCGGCGTGCCGCTCACGGATTCGGGCTGACTCGCCGGGCACCGGCATGAACGTGCCGCTGGATTGTTCGCCCGCCATGATGGCTGCGGCTCTTGCAGGGTCGATTTCCGACTCCAGGTAGTAGGTGCATCGCACCGAGCGCGGATCGCGCATGGTTTCTCCGTCCGTGAAGGGGATGTACAGGAAATGGTTTAGACGGCTGCTGGGACCGGATCGGCGGGCTGGAGACCACCGGCCCGCTTCAAGGCCCAGGAGGCGACGATCGGGGCCAGCAGAGCTGTCACCAGAACGGCCGTGGCGGCCTGGGCTGACGCGGAAGCAACGAAGGGTTCGAACCTGGGGTCTGCGACGGCGACTACCGCAGGAACGGCGACTGCGTTGCCGGCCGTGGTGCCGGCCGCGAATCCGATACCGCTCTTGGAACCGCGCCGGAGGATGAACCGATACCCGAGATACGTCAGGCCGCCGGTGAAAACCACGACGATCAGGCCGAGGAAGATCCCGGCGAATCCGCCGGTGAGCACGGTTTTCAGGTTGATGCCCGTGCCAACAGCGAAGGACATGAAGGGGATCACGATGTTCGGAACATGGTCCAGGGCCTTCGTCCACTCCCGGTCAACGGCGCCGATGAACAGGCCGATGATGAACGGGATCAGTGCCGCGGCGAAGGCGAGCACGGGAATATCGCCCAGCCCTGATGCGCCCAGGAAGATCAGGGCCAAGAACGGCCCATCGTCAAAGGCGCTGGCCACGTACGCGCCGGTGTCCCTTTCGTCGCCGTACTGGCCGGCGAAGGCCAGCCACAAGGCGCCATTGCTGTTACCAAAGATCGCCAGCATGGCCAGGATCGATACCCCTGCAATGCCATCGATGCCGACTACCAGGCCCAGGATCACGGCAATGGTGGCCGGGATCAAGGTCTTGCAGACCAAGACAACCGTGGTGGTGGATGCGGCGGCCTTGCCGCTGTGGCTTCCGGTGATTTGGGCTCCGGTGGCCAGGATCAGCACCGCGATCAGCGTCAGGGCCCCGTCCTTGAAGAGCGCCGTGGTGAAACCGCCAATTTTCAGGGCTTCGGGCGCAAAAGTGTTCATCAGTACGCCCAGCATGAGCGGGATCAGCATCATGCCGGCGGGCACCTTCTGGAGGAAGGCAAACATTGGTAACCGAGAACGCCCGGACCTCAAATGCATTTGCGTCATTACTCGACCTTTCTACGCCATTGTATGTTTCAGCCGACGGATCAAGTCCGTACAATTAGTACGTACATTACATGTGCGCTGGATCACCCGTCAAGGGTGAGACGAGGCCTGGGCGGGCTATGATGTGCTCGAACGCCAAAGGAGTCAGTGTGAGTGTGCAACCCACCGGGGGAGAGCCCCGGGAACGGTCCAACGGCCTGAACCGTGCGGAAGGGCCGCCCCTTCATGCGCAGATCCGGGACATTCTTCACCGGCAGATCCTGGACAGGCCTCTGCTGCCCGGTTCTCCGCTTCCCACTGAGGAGGAACTCCAGAAACAGTTCGGCGTCTCACGCAGCGTTGTGCGCCAGGCGTTGTCCGGACTTTCAGACCTCGGACTGATCCGCCGCCAACGCGGCCGGGGCAGCGTGGTGGCCGCCGCTCCGGTCCTCCGAAGGCATCTGCAGCAGGCCGGAGGACTTGACGAACAAGCAGCGGCACACGGGCAGCGCTTGCGAACCCACGTCATCTCCGTGGAACACACCACACCGCCTGAGTCGGCGGTAGAGGCTCTAAACACCACCAACACTTGGAAAATCGAACGCATCCGCTACCTGGAAGAGACCCCGGTGGCGTTCATGCGCACCTGGGTTCCCCGCGACCTCTTTCCGCACTTCACCAAGGAGTTGCTGGAAAACGCATCACTTCTTGGCCTCATGCGGGAGCACGGCTATCACCCGGCAGGCGGACCTCGGCAGGTTCAGGCAGTCGCGGCAGATGCCGACCTTGCGCAAAAGCTCGAATCCAATGCCCGCGAACCCCTGCTCCTGCTGCAGGGGGTAACCAGTGACGCGCTCGGTCATGGCCTCGAATGGTTCAACGTCTGGCACAGCCCCAACACCGTCTTCGACGTCGACGCACAGGTAACCTCACAGCCAGGACGCGTGTCGCAGGATCACATCAGCCGCCTGCGGAGCCTGACCCGGCAACTTGAATCCGAACTGGCAGAGATTGAACGAGGTGCCCGCTAAGGAAGCGCCGGCGTACGCCGCATCGCCCAGATGTGGCGAAGCCGTGGCTGGGCTCTGTGTCGAGAGCGAATTGCATGTACTGGTGTGCTTTGGAGCCTCGCCCTCCCGGCGGAGTCCTCATCGGTGGGGAAGTCGTTGCGTTCAAGCATTGCTGTCCAGAGCTCGTCCACCAGTGAGCACGCGCTGGCAGGGAAACGGGATACTCACCTCAAGGGATTCGGCTGGGGCCGATGTGTGCCGTCGCTGACAACGCCGCCGCCAACCACGGTGAACGTAAATCCACCGAATGCCCCAAGCGAACCAAGTGCGGCTGAAGTCACTGACCTCATGGTCTCTCATATCCAGCAAGAGCCGATTGATGCCCGGTTCAGAGGGCGTCGCGACGGTCTATCCGACAAACGGCGAGAGTCCTGCTGAGTCAAGCAAGGTGACCGCCGCCATCCAGGGGTGAAGCGTCCCTGCGGAAATCGCGTGCGGGTTGTACACTCTGCACGAAGGGCAAGCGGCCTAGGCTTGGGATCCTGTTCCCGTCCTGCCTCGGGCACGGCATACCCCCTCGTTAGAGGAGGTTTCTGCCTTAAGGTGCCGGCTTGTGCCTAGCCGCCGGTTGGCCTGTTCAGTTATGGGCGAGCGGGCTCAGGGTCTAAATGACAGGCTTGATCATGAGTTGTGCCCAAGCCCGAAGCGACTCATGCGCCACCGTGCAACCTGATATTGCCGCTCTGCGCCCACTTGCGGCGCGCTGCACGTTTTACGGCAATTCCCCCGATTCCGCGGGAGCACGCGCATAGGGTGCAGACTTTAGTACATGAACATGACCGGGGGACGTCGGGCAGCGCTAACGCGGGAGCAGGCTTCGTCAGAGACGATGACTATGGAAAGCGGTGCGTATGGCGAGGCAGTCCGGGCAGTCCGGACGGGTGAAATCAGCGCGGACGAAGCGGCGAACCAGCTGATAGACCGGATGACGGATGGGGAGATTCTCGGCCTGCTCGACGGCGACTCGTCCAGGTGGGTGCTCCCGTTCATTCCCGCTCTGCTCGACAGACGACCGTTCGTGGCCGGGGCGGTCGCGCGGCTCGGTATACCGGGTATTAGGTTCAGCGACGGTGGCCGCGGTGTTGTAATCGGCGCCTCCACGGCTTTCCCGGTGACGATTGCGAGGGCAGCGACCTGGGATCCGTCGCTGGAGGAACGCGTTGGAATCGCTATCGGTGCGGAAACCAGGGCGCGGGGAGCAAATTACTCCGCGTCTGTCTGCGTGAATCTCCTCCGCCACCCTGGGTGGGGTCGGGCGCAGGAGTGCTACGGGGAAGATCCGGTGCTCACCGGCCGGATGGGATCGGCCCTCACCCGGGGCGTTCGCACGCACGTGATGGCCTGCGTGAAGCACTTCGCGCTCAACTCGATGGAGAACGAGCGCTTTGAGGTGGACGTGGCGGTGGACGAACACTCCTTGCACGAGGTGTATCTGCCGCACTTCAAGGCGGTCGTTGACGCCGGCGCGGACTCCGTCATGAGTTCTTACAACCGTGTGCGAGGCGAGTACATGGACGTCAACCGCGCCCTGCTCACGGACGTTTTGAGGCACGAGTGGGGATTCTCCGGGTTCGTGACGAGCGACTGGGTGTTCGGCACCCACGATGCGTTAATCAGCCTGGAGGCTGGAATGGACGTGGAGATGCCGCTCCGGCTGCTGCGCGCCCGCGAACTGCCAGTCGCGCTGCGCAACGGTGACTTGGCCCGCGCCACAGTGCTGCAGTCCGCACGCCGTATTCTGCGCACGTGCGTGCAGCATGCCGCGACCCGGGAATCAGCGGCCCCTACCCGCGGCGTCATCGCCTCTCCGGCCCACCGGGCGCTTGCCCACGAGGTCGCGGCGGAGTCGATTGTCCTGCTGAAGAACGAAGCCGTCGGCGCGGCGCCGCTGCTGCCGTTGGCTCCCGATACCCGGCATCTCGCCGTGATCGGACGACTAGCGGCACGAGCGAACCTCGGCGATCATGGCTCCTCCCGTGTAAGGCCCCCTTCCACTGTCTCGCCGCTGCAGGGCCTGCGTGAGGCGCTTCCGGACGTCAGGATCACGACCACGAACGGTCGGAACGAACGCCGTGCGGCCTCGTTGGCTGCCGCGGCGGAGACGGCGATCGTCGTCGTCGGCCTGGACCAGCACGACGAGGGCGAGTCCGTCGTCACCGGCGGTGTAGACGTGGGCGTGCTCGGACGGGAGTTCCGCTCAGGCCCTCTCCGTCGGGTTCTCATCGGTCTTGCACACCTGGCCTCCCGCTTCGTCCGAGGCGGCGACCGCAGCTCGCTTAACTTGCGCCCCTCGGACGAGCGGCTCATTCACGCGGTCGTCGCCGCGAACCCCCGGACCGTCGTCGTACTAATCAGCGGCAGTGCAATCCTCACGGAAACGTGGCGAGACCGCGTGCCAGCTCTCCTCCTCGCTTGGTACGGGGGTATGGAAGGCGGCCGCGCGCTGGCGAGCGTGCTGACCGGCAGCGAGGAGCCCGGCGGACGTTTGCCCTTTGTGCTGCCAACGGACGTCGCGCACTTACCGTTTTTCGACTCCGCGGCAAAGTCCGTTGTCTATGACGACCAATGGGGTCAGCGCCGGCTCGACGGCAAGGGGCATACGCCCGCGTTCCCGTTCGGGTTCGGTCTGGGCTACACCACGATCGAGCATCGGCTTCTCCACCATTCGTTCGACAACACAGGTGGCCATGCGGACGTGCTCGTAACGAACACGGGCGACCGCAAAGGTTCCACCGTTGTTCAGATCTACGCGGCAGATGCATCGCTCCGCAGACCTGTGGCTCAGCTTCTGGGCTTTCGGAAGGTGACCCTTCAGCCCGGTGCGGAGACCTCCGTGCGGATAGGTTTAGATGCGGCTCCCACCCTGCAGCGCGATCCGACGACACGGTGCTGGTCTTCCCGTGCGGGGGAGTGGGCGCTGCTCGCCAGCCAACACAGTCCGGTCAGCTGGGAGAACGCGGTCCACTTGCGACGCACAGAGGGTCTGATTGACGAGGCAGGTACCTCGGACGGCCAGCAGGCCTGATGCCGAAAGAGGGCCCGGCCAGTTACCCGTGAAGGTCGCGGAATGGTGCCAACGGCCCTTCGACACGGACAGGCAGCGCGTCGTCGCCCCGAAGCATAGCGCGGAGCAACCGACGCTCCTCCCAATGGAGCAGCAGGGTCGCTTGGCCTGGCCGCAGCACCAAGTCTCCGTCCGACGTAGCGTACCGCTTCTGCAGGTCCGCCAATTCCTCCTCTTGCAGCAGTGCAACCGTGCAGCCTGAAGCCTGGTCGACCAGGCGGACCAAAGAGGATGGCCCCGTGAGGTCGGTCGCGACGAAGCGCTGCTCGCTGGCGGCAAGAATAGTCCTTTGCGCCGCCCGCGTCACGACCAATGGACGGGATGGCCCGCCCAGCAGGTCGTTTAGAACGTCGGCCGCGGCGTCAGGGCGGCCTGTCCTCTGCGCCGCCGCCTGCATCATCTGTAGGCGGCCGGGCTCGCGCAGTACCTCATCGATCTTCCAGCCGATTGTTGCGGCGGCGTTGCAGCGGACGGCCGCGCCCTGCTCCATGAGGTAATCCCCGTTGCGCACTTCCTGACCAGGGATCGGATTCACAAGAACCATGGGGAGCCCCGCAGCCATGCACTCCGACGCCGAGAGCCCGCCGGGCTTGCCCACGAACAAGTCGGCGCGCTGCAGTAGCTGCGGCATTTCGGTCGTGAAGCCAAGAACGCTGTAGCGGTCGCCAGCCGGCGCCACGAGTGCCTCAATGCGCTGCCGCAACGCAACGTTGTGTCCGCACACGACTGTGGCCGTGAACGCCGAGCGCATATGCATCGTCTGCCGCACCACCGCGACAGCGTAGTCGCCACCGGTGGCGCCCGCCGAGATGAGCAGCATGGGCGGCTTGTTGGCATCGCGCACGGGCGCTGGACTGAGCTGTTTGTTAATCGGGATTCCCGTGGCAGCGATACGGTCGGCAGGAAGGCCGAGCGCCATCAGCTCCACCTTTCCTTCCTCCCTGGCCACGAAGATCTTATGGAACGCGCCCGAGAGCGACAAGCCTTGGAAGTCGTAGTCGGTGGTCACCACAGCTGTCTTCGCGTCGACCACGCCGCGAAGAAGCAGCGAGGCCAACAACTGGGCAGGGAGGAAGTGCGTGCACACAATTGCGGTCGGTCGGAAGCGCTTGATGGCACTGACGACCGGGCTGGCGTTCACCCGCGTCCAAGGGTCGATCGGGCCACGCCGCCGGAATGGCGGGTTGCTGATGTCATAGCCCCACTCGACCAGCCAAGGCAGGTCCTCCACCAGGACGAAATAGCCCTTTCCCAGCAGTGCGCGGTAGAGCACGCTGCTCACCTGCAGCACGTCCAGCACCTGCACCTCGGCGACGTCAGCGCGTGCGGCACATGCTTGCTGCACCGCCGCCGCGGCGCTGTTATGCCCCGATCCAACGCCTGCTGACAAGATTAGTACGCGCTCCCCTCTGGCCGTGCCTGAGCCCCGTGCCGACGTTGTGCGCATGAGGAGAGGCTAGCAGGCTGCATCTCCTTGGGGCGGGAGTAGCTGTGGACTTCTGGGCCGCGGAGCCCAGCAGCTTTTCTTCCGGGATCAGGCAGTGGTGCCGCCAGTAGCGTCAGATGGTTGTCAGGGCGTGTTTGGCGCTTTCGACCAAGACGTGGGTGTTGGCTGGCACATGAACTACTTCCCCATCAATCTGACAAGGAATGGGGTTCCGCGTGGTGAAGGCATAACTGCTCACACTGGGCTGGCGTCCGAGCCCCAAGGTGACCGCGCGCAGGGTCATCAAGGCTATCCTCCAGCGTCCGGAGTGGGGCAGGGTCACAACTTCGAATTGACCGTCATTGGGGTTGTTCTTCTCGCTCACGGTTCCGTACTTGGCCATGCGTGAGATGTTTGCCAAGACCAGGCTGTCGAACTGTGCGGTTGCACCGTCTGCGCGCTCGAGCTCAAACGGCTTCAGGCTGGAGAGCGTTCTGGTCACGGAGAGAAGCTCAAGTATTTTGCCTTTCCCGCCCTTTTCGATGCCGATTGCCATTAAGGGGGTCAGCCCAAACCCTATGTACGAGTGGGCATACTGGACCCGCTGTCCTCTTTCTCCCGTTAGTGTGACGCGCAGCAGATCCATTCGACGGACAGAACCTTCACGGATCGCCTCCGTCAGCTGCCTTAACGGCATGCTCCTGAAGTGGTCGTTGGCGTTACCCGCCGGGAGCACGGTGCACACCGCACGCGTTGAAGAAGCGTCCATCACCCCGTTGACGACCTCGTTGTACCCTCCGTCCCCGCTGATCGAAATGAGGAGCGGAGATCCGGTCGTGGCCGCTGAACGGGCAAGATCGCGGGCGTGCCCCGCGAACGCCGTCGGCAGCGTCTCAACCGTCAAATCGGGCAGCGCGGCGAGCAGTTCCTGCTCAAGGGAGGCGATCCGCGTTCCCATGCCGGCTCGGTCCGGATTGAAGATCAGGACCACCCTGTCGAAATGTGGCGCAAGAGCGTCACTCCCCACGTCTGCCCTCCCAAAGCCCCTTGCAACCACCGGTCTCGCCCGTCCGTGCGAATAGATCCAGCTTAGGCGTCTCTGGACCACTGGTTCGGGTTTGCATGGAATCCGGTGGACGTATTACTGTCTTGCTACTAAACCGGTATGGGCGACAGAAGCCCGGAGAGGAGGAGCGCATCACCGCTGACCCAATCCAAGCACCACGTCCCATTTCCGTTGAAAGCCCCTTCCGGGGGGCTTTCCCTATGTCTGACAGTAATTCGGGGGCGAAGGGTATCGTAAGCATGCTTATGATATTCGGTAGTTGGATGTCCCGACAGATTCGGTCGGGGTCTTGGTTCTCTGTCGTTGTGAGGAGTAGTCCATGGTCAGCTTTCGGCCCCTGGCCCGCATCGCCGCGGTTTTGACCACCCCGCTTGCGCCGGAAGACGTTCTGGCCCTGTTCAATCCGGTGTATTCGTCCCGGCAGTTACGCGGGATCGTGACCAGGGTCGTCCAGGAAACTGCGCAGTCGGCCACTATTTTCTTCCGTCCCGGCCGCGGCTGGCACTCCCACCTCGCGGGCCAGTGGGCGAGGATCGGCGTCGATCTCAACGGGGTCCGCCAATGGCGTTCCTATTCATTGAGTGCGCCGGCGGGCAAGGATCCGGCCATCACCGTCACTGACGTCGGGTCCGTGTCAGGGACCTTGGTCCGGAAGACCAAGGTTGGTGACGTCCTTTTCCTGGCTCCGCCTCAGGGCGACTTTGTCCTCCCGGAGCACCCCCGTTCACTCCTCATGCTCACTGCGGGAAGCGGCATCACACCCGTCATGTCGATGATTCGGACACTTGTCCCAAGCCGCCCCGACGCAGACGTTGTGCTGATCCATTCCTCCCGCGACGAAGGTGACAGTATCTTCCGCGAGGAACTGGCTGAACTTGCTGATCAATTTCCCAATTTCCGTTTGGTGCAGTGGCACACCAACGGCCGTGGCCGTTTGAACTTCACATCCACGGCCGTCCTGGAAGAGGTCTGCCCGGACTGGCGCGACAGGGCAGCGTATGCGTGCGGCCCTGAGTCTTTCCTGGATGACGCCGAAGCTATGTGGAACCACGCAGCGTTGACTGCTGTGGCCACATCAGGCGAGGAAACCAATGGTGGAACAGGGCACGGCTCGCTCACTATCGAACGATTCAGCACCGAGCTCCTGGGAGGCGAAGACAGCGAAGGTGGCGTGGTCACGTTCGAAGCTTCCGACCGCGAGGTTATGGCCGACGGCGGGGTCCCCATCCTCGATGTCGGCGAGGACGCAGGGGTGCTGATGCCCAGCGGCTGCCGCATGGGCATTTGTCATAGCTGTCTGACTCCTTTGCTCGCCGGAAGGGTCCGCGACCTTCGCACCGGCGAGATTCATGGGGCGCCCGGGGAACTCATCCAAACCTGTGTCTCGGCAGCCGCCGGGCCCGTCAACCTCGAAATCTGAGGAGTACAACCGCATGTCAGTAGTTTCAGCCAAAAGGTCCGCCGCCGCCGTCGAACCCAAGACACGTCCTGGTGCGCTTGCCGATGGGGGCAGGCCCACGGTGCGGCCACCGGCAGCCGCACATCTGAGCGACGAGCAAGTGGCCCAGCTGGGCCGTGAGCTCGATGCGATCCGTGACGAGATCCTTGCCAAGCGGGGCTCCAGCGACGCCGCCTACATCAGGCGCATGATCAAGATCCAGCGAGGGTTGGAAATCTCCGGTCGTGCCGCGCTACTTGTAGGCAGGAACAAGGCCGCCTGGTTCACCGGCACAACACTCCTCAGCGTGGCAAAAATCCTGGAAAACATGGAACTTGGCCACAACATCCTCCATGGCCAGTGGGACTGGATGCGCGACCCCGACATCCACTCCACCACGTGGGAGTGGGACTTCGTTACCCCGTCGCGGTCGTGGCAGCATACGCACAACGATCTCCATCACCGCTGGACCAACGTAGTTGGCAAAGACCGCGACGTCGGTTACAACCTTTTGCGCATGGACCCCGATCAGGAGTGGAAGCCCTTCAACCTGGGAAATCCTCTCTACAACGCCTTGCTTGCACCCGTTTTCGAATGGGGCATCGCCATCTACGACTTGGAGATCCCCGAGTACAAGGAAGGCCTGAAATCCAAGAAGGCCATGAACAAGGACCTCAAAGCGCTGGGGCGGAAGGCACTTAAGCAGTTCGCCAAGGACTATGCAGCCACCCCGGCTCTGGCCATGCTGTCGGGTTCAGGGAAGCAAGCCCTCTATGGCACGCTCGCTGCCAATGCCATCCGCAACGTCTGGGCCCATGCGGTCATCTTTTGCGGCCACTTTCCCGAAGGAACGGATACGTTCACCGAGGAAATGGTGGAAGGCGAGACGCGCGGCGACTGGTATGTGCGTCAGATGATCGGCTCCGCCAACATCTCGGGGCCGCGGTTCATGCACCTCATGACAGGGAACCTGTCGCACCAGATCGAACACCACCTCTTCCCGGACCTTCCCTCCAACCGCTACGCCGAGATCGCACCCAAGGTCCGCGATATCTGCGAACGTTACGGCCTGAAGTACACCACCGGACCGTTGCCGAAGCAGGTCGGCTCCGCGTGGGCTAAAGTCTTCAAGCTTGCCCTGCCCCCAAGGCAGGCAAGACGTTAGCCCTAGTGCCCCTAAAACAGCGGCCAAGGCACCGCAGGCATCCCACCGCTCGGAGCGGGGAACCGCCCTGCCAAACGCAACCGGGCGCAGCGGGTGGCCAGTGATGCGATTTCTTCGGCGCTTAGCAGGCCGGCCAGGTCCCGGCCGAGCCCGCCGTGCAGTCCGTCGGCAACGCGATCGATGCCGTCGCGTTCCTCGGCGGTGAGCGGCTCTCCCAGCCATCCCCATAGCACGGTGCGCAGCTTGTGGGCTTGGTGAAAAGTGAGCCCATGGTCCACACCGTGGCGGTGCCCGTCCGTCATGGCGAGGATGTGGTCGCCTTTGCGGTCAGCGTTGTTCACGATCATGTCGAAGACTGCCATGCGTCGGAGTGCTGGCGTATCTTCGTGAACCAGGGCGACCATCCGTCCGTTCTCATCTTGTCCTTCGAGAACGTGTTTCCAGCCTGTCGCGGGCACTTGGTCCGTGGCAAGCAGGTTCACGGCGCGTTGGGCCGGGTCCTGATCCTGCCAGAGCTGCACCATTCCGTCACCGAAGGGGCCATCGCGCAGCCACGTGCGTGGAACGATGTCCCAGCCGGAGACCTGCGACACCAAGTAAGCGGCCACCTCACGGTGGGCAAGGGTGCCGTGCGGAAAGTCCCCCAGCGGACTTTCGCCTGCTATCGGCTTATAGACGACTTCGACGTCGCTGATGCTGCCTAGGAATGTAGCGTTCGAAGCCGTGGTGATGCGCCCGGTGAGGGTCAGCTCGGCGGTCACCAGGTCCGGCGTCGGCATCAGACCTCAGGAAGGGTGCAGATGTGCCCATCGGCGTCCATGGGGTAACCGCAACTCGAACACGTCGGACGCCCGGCCTCCACGATCTCACGGGTGCGCTTGGCGAATGCTCGCGCGGTGCCGACCGGCATTCGCACCAGCAGCATCTCGTTGGCGTCGTCCTCATCGGGCGATTCGTCGTCGTCATCCGCATCGACATCGGTGATGGGATAGGCCTCAATGACAACCTGGGCGGTGGTTGGATCCCAACCCAGGCTCATGGCGCCGGCGCGAAATTGCTCCTGAACGGCTTCCAGCGGGTCGTTGTCGACAAGCTCTATGGGAGTACCTGTGGGAACGCTGAAGGGGTTGCCCTCGGCGGTGATCAGTTGGTCGAGAATATCGTCGATCTTCTCCGCGAGCAGGGCCGACTGCTGCTTCTCCAAGGCAATACTCACGATCTGCTTACCTGCGCGCACCTGCAGGTAGAACGTTCGTGCCCCCGGGAGGCCAATGGTGCCAACTACCACCCGATCAGGCCAGGCAAACTCGTGAACACGTGTAGGCATGTCAGTATTTTAGGCACATATGGTTCATGGCGCGGTCTGCCCTGCACCGCCGCCGACCGGCGCATCGCCCGATTGGATGCCGTTCGACAGCCATGACAGGTCACCCGCATCGGTGTTGGTCGCGTAAACGCTCGGCCGGCTGGGGCCGTAGCGCACGATCGACACGGATGCAGGGCCCACGTTAATACGCTGGAACAGGTCAAGGTGCATGCCCAGCGCGTCGGCGAGGATGGCTTTGATGATGTCACCGTGGCTGACGGCCGCCCACACCGCCCCGGGCCCATGCTCGGCTTCGAAAGCTGCATCGTGGCGTCGGATCGCTGCCACGGACCTGGCCTGCATCGCTGCCATGGATTCACCGCCGGGAAACACGACGGCGGACGGTTGCGATTGCACTGCCGGCCACAAGTCCTCGGAGGCAAGATCAGTGAGCGTACGGCCCTGCCACAGGCCGTAGTCGCATTCGGTGAGATCCATATCGATGGGTGCGTACGGCGCGCCAGCCTGACGATCAAGGATGAACTGGGTTGTCTGTCGGCAACGCTCAAGAGGGCTCGACACCACCCCGACTAACGGCACGGCTGCGAGCCGGTCTGCCATCAGACCAGCCTGTTCGCGCCCGATCTGGTCGAGGCTGACACCGTCGGCCCGACCGGCCAGCAGTCCAGTGGCATTTGCTGTGGTGCGGCCGTGCCGCACGAGAATAACTGTGGCCATCCACCCAGCCTAACCACCCGTACGACGGCGGTGTGAACGGTTCCGCGCCGGGCGTCGAACTGGCACGTCGAACTCGTTGTACGTGGTCGGAAATCGGGGACTACAGTGGTTGTATGGCTGCAAGCCGCAATCCGCTCGATGACCTGCGCGAAACCGTAGGCCATCTGGCCAACCAGCTCAAGCTGTCAGGTTCCGAGCGCGTCGACGACCTGATGGGCGATTTTATCGGCGCGAGGCCAGGGCCGGCCCGGCCGCTATCGGAAGTAAAGGCGGAACTTGACGCGCTCGTCGGGCTGGAGACCGTGAAGGAACAGGTGCGGGCCCTTGTTGCCCTGCTCCAGGTCCAGGCCCGCCGGAAAGCTCACGGCCTCCCGGAGGTGGCCACATCACAGCATCTGGTGTTCCTCGGAAACCCGGGCACAGGCAAGACAACCGTGGCGAGGCTTCTGGCCGAGATGTACCGCGCGGTGGGCCTCCTGCAGAAGGGCCACTTGGTGGAGGTCGACCGTTCGGGCTTGGTGGGGCAGTATGTCGGGGCGACCGCCATCAAGACGGACCGGGTGATCCGGCGTGCGCTGGACGGTGTCCTGTTCATCGACGAGGCCTACGCGCTGGCACCGGAGGATGGCCGAATGGACTTCGGTCCCGAGGCGATCGAGGTCCTGCTTAAGAGGATGGAGGACCATCGCCACCGCTTGGTGGTGATCGTGGCCGGGTACCCGCGGCTGATGGAGTCCTTCTTGCTCTCCAACCCCGGGCTGCGCTCTCGGTTTGCCCGCGAGATTACGTTCCCCGACTACTCAGTCGATGAACTCCAGACGATTTTTCACCAGATGCTGGCCCAGCACGAGTACACACTGGAGCCTGGTGCGGACCAGATGTTGCGTCGCATCCTCGCCGGGCTCCACGCTGGTGAGGACTCGGGCAACGCCCGGTTCGCCCGTACGCTGTTCGAGCAGGCGCTCAACCGACAGGCGCTGCGTCTGTCACGCGACGAGGACCACAGTCTCGATGCGCTCGATCGCGATGCCGTCATGACGCTCACGGCGGACGACGTCGTTGAGGCAGCCCTGGCCCTGGGCGAGGAACCGGAGCCGGAGCTGGAATCGACGCTGGAACCGGAACGTTCACGCTGGTGGCGCTGGCTGGCCTGATCCGATCCAAGGGGTGACAGGGGCGCCCGTGAAACCCGGACGCCCCCTGGTTTTAAAAGTCGACCGCGGCCCCCGCGGAGGCAACGGCATGGTCATTTTCTACCGTGCTTCCGCTGACGCCCACAGCTCCAACTACATGGCCGTCCTTGCTGTACAGGGGAACGCCGCCGGGGAACGTAATGAGTCCTCCGTTGGATACTTCGATGTTGAAGAGGGAACCCCCGGGCTGGGAGAGTTCGCCGATCGAACCTGTTGGCATATCGAAGTATCGGGCGGTGCGTGCCTTCCGTATTGCTATGTCGATGCTTCCCAACCATGCACCGTCCATCCGGGTAAAGCCCTTGAGGTTGGCGCCTGCATCCACGACAGCGATATTCATTGCCGTTCCTTGTTCCAGTGCAGCCTTGGCGGCTGCCGCTAGAACTGCTTCTGTCTGGGCTTGGGTGATGTCAGCCATAGTTTCTCTCCTTTGAGAAATGTACTTCGAATGGTTTCTATCTGTCGGATCCGTCTACGCGATCGGTGCCGGCGGTCGTTCACCGCTCAACACTGCCAGTGCGTTGTCGGCGGCGAGCATGGCCATGGCTGTACGCGTTTCCACCGTGGCTGAGCCGAGGTGCGGCAGGAGGGCGACGTTGTCAAGTTCCAGCAGGCCGGGATGGACGCGTGGTTCTTGCTCGTAGACGTCAAGTCCGGCTCCCGCGATTGCACCTTCGCGGAGGGCTGTTGCCAGTGCGTCTTCGTCGACGATCGGTCCCCGCGCGGTGTTGACCAGGAACGCGGAGCTCTTCATCGCAGCGAGTTGTTCGGCCCCGATCAGGTGGTGGGTGGCGGGACCGTACGGGCAGTGCAGTGATACGACGTCGGAGACTGCCAGCAGTTCGTCGAGGTCGACGCGTCGGGCATCCAGTTCCGCGGCGATCGTTGGGTCGATTTCGCTACGGGACTGGTAGACGATGTCCATGCCGAAGGCTTTGGCCCGCCGTGCGGTAGCCTGGCCGATTCCGCCCATGCCGACGACGCCGAGTGTCTTGCCCTGCAGGCTACTACCGAGAAGGAAGAACATTCCCCACTTCCAGGCTTGGCCGGAGCGGATGAGTCGTTCACCCTCACCGAGCCGTCGGGTTGCCATGAGGATGAGGCCGAACGCGATGTCGGCCGTGGCGTCGGTGAGTACGCCTGGCGTGTTGGTGGCCACGACGCCCCGTTCGCTGCAGGCGGGCACGTCGATGTTGTCGTAGCCGACGGCGACATTTGCGACGACCTTGAGCTGCGGGCCGGCGGCGTCGAGCAGTTCTGCATCGACGCGCTCGGTGAGCAGGGACACTATGGCATCGGCGCCGGCTACCCGGCGCAGAAGTTCCTCGCGGGTAATGGTTTCGGGACCATCCCAGGCCTCGACGTCGTGTTCGGCGCGGAGTTTTTCAATGGCAGCGTCGGGGATACGTCCTGTGACGACGACCCGGCTCATGCGGTCACGATCCAGTCGCGGAGGCGGCCGAGGCCCTCACGGATATCGGCGACGTCGATGCCTGAGTAGGCGAGCCGGATGTACTGCCTTTCTTCGCCGGGTAGGCGCCGGCCGAAGTGCTCGCGGGTGCAGAAGGAGACCCCGGTCTTGTACAGGGCGTCGCTCGCGAAGTCGCCCACTGCCGTGTAGCCCATTTTCTCCATGACGTCAGTGACGTCCGGGAAAAGGTAGAACGTCGACTGGGGCACTGCGACGTGCATTCCGGGGACGGAGTTCACGAGTTCGCAGGCAGCATCCCGCCGTTCACGCAGGATGTCGAGCATCTGTTGGACCGGTTCTTGGGTGCCGCGCAGTGCTTCGATACCTGCCCACTGCACGTAGTGGGTGGTGCATGACTCGTCGTTGGTGTTAAGGGTGCTGAGAACTTTGGCGATCTCAAGGGGAGCTACGGCACAGCCGAGGCGTGAGCCGGTCATGGCGAACTTCTTGCTGAAGGTGTAGAGGATCACGGTTCGTTCTGCCATGCCCGGAAGCGACGTGATCGAACTGGAGACTCCCTCGTAGCGGGTCTCGAAGTAGGCCTCGTCGGAAAGCACCCAGAGATTATGCTCCTGGGCGATCTGGGCAATTGCCTCGCGCTCAGCTGCAGTGGATTCCGCGGAGATGGGGTTCTGCAGGTCGTTGTAGATGATGGCAACGGTGTTCGGCGTGATCGATGCGCGCACCTGGTCGAGGTCGATCGAGAAGCCCTGGCTCGTGGGGAGGTAGCGGTACGGTACTGCTGTGCCTCCGAGGTATTCGATCTGCGACTCGTAGATCGGGAAGCCGGGATTCGGGTACAGCACTTCCTGACCGGGGTTCATCACTGCCTGCAGGAACTTCGTGATGACCGGCTTGCCGCCCGTCATGACCACGACGTTGTCGGGGGACAGGCTGATGCCGCGGCGTGAGCCGATGTCCTCGGCGAGGGCTTCGCGCAGCTGGGGGATGCCGGGGCCGGGGCAGTAGCCCGTGTAGCCGTCGGCGATTGCCTTGGTCATGGCTTCGACGATGTGCGGGGCGGTGGGGATGTTGATGTCACCGAGGTGGAAGGGGTAAACCAGATTCCCCTTCGCCTTCCAGGCTGCCGCGGCCTGGGCGACGCTAAAGGCGGTTTCGGTGCCGAGCCGTTCGAGTCGATGCGCGAGTTGCTGCATGCTGTGTACTCCTCGTTGAGTTAAGAGTCGTTCGTAGACATCTAATACATGACTAATATATCAAAGCGTCATGTGGCCCTCAGCACAAGAGTGCGACGCACTATGACCTCATCACATGAGAGTGGCACCGCATCCGGGTATTAACCTGGACGCAGTGCCACTGCATTTATTGTCGGTCATCGTTACCGATGCCCTGATGGAGTCAGCCTGTTAGGACGCCGAATCGTCGCCGCGCGCCCAAGCAGGTCGCAGTACATGCCGTTTTGAGCCCTCAAAACGGCGTCATCTGCTACTTAGTTGGGTTATGTTTGGTCGGCTTGTGACCGGCGATCGCGGCGCGGACATCGCCCTCTTCGTGTCCATCCTTCTTCTTGCCAAACGGCAGCACCTTAAGCAGCGGGTGCAGGATGAGCATGATGACCAGGCCCCAGATGGCTCCGAGAATGGCTGAGCAGATCGTGTTCACGAGCCAGGCAAGGAAGCCGCCCACCACAGGGATTCCGACGAAGGGTGTCTCCAGTACATGGACAAGGTCATAGGGGCCGTGCCAGCCGAGGTCGTACGCACCCTGCAGCATGATGTGACCACCAACCCACAGCATGGCGATTGTTCCTATGAGGGTGATGGCGGCCAGTACGGCCGGCATCCCCTTCACGAGCAGCCGGCCGAAGCGCTGGGAGCCCTCGGAGGCCTTGGTGGTCAGGTGCAGGCCAATATCGTCCATTTTCACGATGAGGCCGACGGCGCCATACACAATGACAGTGATCGCGATCGCTACGACGACCAGGATGAACGCCCGGACCCACAGGGACTCGGCGGCCACCTCATTCATGGCGATGACCATGATCTCGCAGGACAGGATGAAGTCGGTGGTGATGGCGCCCTTGGTAACTTTCGCCTCTGCTTCAGGGCCGCGTTGGACAGCCGGTGCCTTCTCGGTATCAGCATGGTCGCCGCGGAACTTGTGCCACACCTTTTCGGCGCCCTCGTAGCAGAGGTAGCTGCCGCCCAGCATGAGGATGAACGGAATTACTCCCGGGATGAAAGCGCTAACCAGCAGCAGGGCCGGCAGGATGATCACTAGCTTGTTTCGCAGCGAGCCCCAGAAGATCCGTTTGATCATCGGCAGTTCGCGTGACGGGTCCGCCCCTGAGACATATTGGGGTGTGACCGCGGCGTCGTCAATGACGACGCCGGCAGCTTTGGCCCCGGCTTTGGCGGCTCCTGCCGCGATGTCGTCCACGGAGGCAGCCGCTATGCGGGCCAGCGCTGCGACATCGTCCAACAGTGCGACGAGACCGCCGCTCACAGGAGAACTCCGTCCTGCTTAAGGGCGGACAGCGGCGTGTGAATACCTGGGTAGAGTCGCATAATCGGCATGTTCGGAGTATACGATGACGGGCGGAACCTCTAGTGTTCCGTGTCCGCCGCTGCCTGCTTCTTAGCGGTCTTTTCCGCGTCCTTCTCAGCGCGCAGCGCCTCCGCCTCGTGCTGCTCCTCGGCCTTTTCCTGATGGATGACCTGGGCGAAGAGCTTCTCCATCTCCTTGGCTACTCCGGCAGCTGAAGCAGGATTCTGACCGGTGACCAGTCGCTCGTCTACCGCCACTTTTTCTTCAAAGACGCCCGCGGAGACATGTCGTGCTCCCTGTTCCTCCAAGCGGTCTGCCAGGAAGAATGGAATGACCTTGTCTTTCCCGGCGGCAACTTCCTCGTCATTGGTGAACGCGGCCACGTCCCGGCCTTGGACAAGACGGAATCCGTTCTCCAACTCCACATTCAGCAGTCCAGCCGGACCATGGCAGACCGCGCCCACCAAGCCGCCGGCGTCGTAAACGCTGGCAACCAGGCGCTGCAGTCCTTCGCTGTCCGGGAAGTCCCACATAGTGCCGTGTCCTCCCACGAGGTAGACGGCATCATATTGCCCGGGATCAATAACATCCACGCGGGCAGTGTTGTAGAGGCCGGCGCGCGTGGTCTCATCCTTGGTAAAGGCGACCTGGATGGGATCATCCGTGTCTACCTCGTCGCTGGGAGGCTGGCCGCCTTTGATCGAGGCGAAATCGACGAAGTGACCTGAATCTTTGAACACCTTCCACGGATGTGCGGCTTCGGCCACGTTGTAGCCGGTCTTCTCGCCCGTATCGCCGAGCTCGGAAACGCTGGTCAGTACCATGAGGATTTTCTTCATGAAGTGCTCCTTTCGTCCAACGTCCACACTACGCCCCACCTTTTCAAGGCTCTGGCAGGCTGAAGAATCCATCGACTGTCAGCACGCGCCCCTATGCTTGCCTCATGTCTACTGATGAAGAGAAAGACCCTCCCGTACCTGCCGACGTTGAGGGCAAGATCCCGAAAAAAGTTCACGATGTCCCGAACGAAGAACTGCCCGACGCATCTACGGACGAACCCAACGCAAAATAGACGGCAGGCGGCGCGGTTTTGAACCTTCAGGTCTGTCAAAATCACCTGTTGACAGACTTGAAGTAACGCGGGTAACCTAAGTCACATGCTCAATAAGTAACGCGCGTTACCAACAGCGTTCCCTGCAGAGCAAGCCAGGCAATGATGGCCTGGCACCACACTCGGACCAAACAAGATCACCCGGAGCGTTCAATGGCGAAAACCACCCCTGGCGAGGCCGTACCTGTACGGCAGCGGGGAGTCACCATGAAAGACGTCGCCAAACATGCCGGCGTTTCCCGGACTGCGGTTTCGTTTGTTTTGAGCAACCGCGAAAACGCCAGCATTTCCGAGGAAACCCGCACTCGGATCAACCACGCTGTGCAGGAACTGGGTTACAGGCCCAACGCCGGTGCCCGCGCGCTGGCATCGAGGCGCAGCGATTGGTACGGGATCGTGACGGAGATCGTCACGGCACCGTTCGCCGTCAACATCATCAAAGGAGCCCAGGACCAAGCCTGGCTTGACCGCCGGTTCCTGCTCATCGCGCCCTCCGACCAGGCCGATGCCGTAGGACCCAACGAGGGCCTGGAAGATGCTGCAACTGAAAAGCTGCTGGAACAACGAGTGGAAGGACTTCTCTACGCAGCTACTTTTCACCGGGGCGTCCACGTTCCGGCGAGTGCCAATGAAGTACCCACCGTGTTAATCAACTGCTTCGATGCAGACGGTAAGCTTCCCTCGATCGTCCCTGACGAGCGCGGGGGAGGAAGGATCGCCGTCGAGCGGTTGCTCCAAGCCGGCCACACCCGGATTGGAGTCATCAACCTTGACCCGGTTATTCCTGCTGCAGTGGGGCGGTTGGAAGGTGCACGCGAAGCGCTTGCCGTCGCCGGACTGGAGCTGGACCCGGAACTGGTGGTGTCCGGATATGCCACGGCCGATGGCGGTTACGAAGCCGCTTGCCGCATATTGGACCGCTATCCACAACAGGACAGGCCAACGGCATTGTTCTGCCTTAATGACCGCATGGCGATGGGCGCATATGACGCCATCAAGGAACGGGGCCTGACCATCCCCGGGGACATCGCCGTGATCGGCTTCGACAACCAGGAACTCATCGCGGCCTACCTACGGCCAAAGCTGACAACGGTTGCATTGCCATTCGAAAAAATGGGCGCCTTGGGCGTCCAAACGCTCGCCGCACTAACAGCAGGACAGCCGATCATTGCCGACCAGCAATTGGTCGACTGTCCGCTGCTAGAACGCTCTTCGGTCTGACCGCGAAATCAACGTCGAAGAGCAAACCCCTTACCAACCCCTTCACCTTGCTGATGAAGATAGGAAAGAGATAACCATCATGACACAACCCCGATATTTCAGGGCTGCCCGGATGACGGCGGCAAGCCTTGCAGTGGGCGCAATGCTGCTCACCGGCTGCACGGCCAATGTCACCAAGACAAGCACTTCCGACGCCGGAGCGAACGCCAGCGCGTTCCTCACCATCCCGCGTGAGGACATGGGCACGTTCGTGCAGAACTTCAACCCGTTCGCTCCCACGGTCAACCCGATGGTTCAGCAGTCCATTTACGAATCCCTCCTGATCTTCAACCCGGCCAAGGGAGACACGGTGCCGTGGCTTGCCACCGAGTGGAATGCTGCGGAGGACGGCAAGTCACTTACCTTCACCCTGCGTGACGGTGTGAAGTGGTCCGATGGGCAGCCCTTCGTGGCTGACGATGTTGCCTACACGTTCGAACTTCAGAAGAAGATCAAGGGCGGCTTCGAGTATCTGGACACCGTTACGGCCGAGGGCAACAAAGTCACGTTCAACTTCAACAAGCCCTGGTCGCCGGCCCTTTACGACGTCGGCCAGCTCGTCATCCTGCCCAAGCACATCTGGTCCGCTTTGCCGGACCCGGAAAAGGACGCAAACGCCAAGCCGGTGGGCACCGGACCCTACACCGAGGTGGACAGTTTCCAGGCCCAGTCGTTCGTGCTGACCAAGAACCCGAATTACTGGCAGCCGGAAAAGCAGAAGATCGCCGGCATCAAGATGCTCGCTTTTGCAGGAAACGACGGCGCCAACCTCGCCGCCGCGAATGGCGACGTGGACTGGGCTCCGCAGTACATCCCGAACATCGAAAAGACCTTCGTTTCCAAGGACAAGGAACACCGTCAATACTGGTTCCCGGCCACGGGTGCCATGATCAACTGGCAACTCAACACCACTAAAGCGCCGTTCAACGACGTTGATGTCCGCAAGGCACTGAGCATGGCCGTTGACCGCGAGCAAGTCACCAAGATCGGCATGAGCGGCTACGCGAAACCGGCGGACTGCACCGGACTCTCCGGCAACTACGAAACCTGGAAGAACGCGGCGGTCAAGGACAACTGCACGTGGACCAACCACGATGTGGAAAAGGCCAACGAGCTTCTGGATAAGGCCGGATATCCCAAGGGAGCCGACGGAAAGCGCACGATGAAGGACGGAAAGCCGTTCGAATTCGGGATCTCCGTGGGCGCCACTTCCTCCGACTGGCTGTCAGTGGCCAACGTGATCGCGCAGAACCTGGCCGAAGTGGGCGTAACTGCCAAGGTGGAGTCCCCGGATTGGGCTGCCGTGGTTGCCGGCTATGAGACCGGCGACTTCGACTCCGGCATTGTCTGGAGCGCCAACGACCCCAGCCCGTATAAGTACTTCAACACGTCAATGGGCACAGCAACAGTGAAGCCCGTGGGCACCAAGACGTTCGACAACTACCACCGCTTCGGCGACACGAAAGCGGATGCACTGCTTGCCGACTTCGCCGCGGCAAGTGATGAGTCCAAGCAAAAGGACCTCGCCAACAAGCTGCAGGAAGAGTACAACGACGTCGCACCGCTGGTGCCGCTGTTCTCCGGCCCGGAATGGGGAGCCTTCAATGACACCCGATTCACCGGCTGGCCCACTGAGGGCAACCCGTACGCCACCCTCTCGGTCCGTTCACCTACAACGGTGCTGGTACTGACCACGCTGGAACCGCGCAAGTAGTCCTCACCGCCGCCACCACCGCTGCTTTAGGCCCCTCACGGGCCTCACACACCGCGCGTCCGGGCGGCCAACTCCGCCCGGACGTGCCCCAAACTTTCCGCAATTCCCGAATGGAGGGAAACCGTGCGCTTCATCCTGCGCCGCCTGGGTTTCTACCTGATCGCCTTCTGGGCATCCATCACCCTGAATTTCCTGCTCCCGCGTTTCATGCCCGGTGACCCCGTCTCCCGGATGTTCGCCCGCTCCCAGGACCGAATGCAGCCCGAACAAATCGAGGCCCTGCGCAAGCTGCTGGGTGTTGACGATCGGCCCATTTGGGAGCAATACATCGACTACATGCACAACATCTTCACCGGGCAAATGGGTGTTTCCATCTCCCGTTTCCCCACCCCCGTCACCGAGGTCATCTCATCCCAAATCGGCTGGACACTCCTGCTGGGCGGTACCGCACTGGTGGTTGCCGCCGTCGTGGGTAACCTGCTGGGCATCCTGGCCGCCTGGCGCCGTGGCGGCGCGATCGACTCCGCGCTTCCGCCGGTGCTGGTTTTCATCGGCTCGTTCCCGTACTTCTGGCTTGCCATGGGTGCGCTGTACCTGTTCGGGGTGGTGCTGGGTTGGTTCCCGATCCGACATGCGTTCACTGACGGTTTGGAGCCGGCGTTCACCTGGGAGTTCATCGGCGACGTCGGTGCCCACCTTGTGCTGCCGGCGCTGACGATCGTGCTGGTTTCCATCGGAGGTTGGATGCTGGGCATGCGAAACACCATGATTGCCACGAATTCCGAGGACTACATCACCATGGCCGAAGCAAAGGGACTTCGCCCCGGCCGCATCATGCTCCGCTACGCGGCACGCAATGCCATGCTCCCGTCGGTAACCAGCTTCGGCATGGGATTGGGGTTCGTGGTGGGTGGTGCGCTGCTCACGGAGGTGGTGTTCGCTTATCCCGGCGTCGGCTACCAACTCCTCAATGCCGTCCAAGGCCTCGACTATCCGCTCATGCAGGGCCTGTTCCTGACCATCACCGCCGCTGTGCTGCTTGCCAACTTCCTGGTGGACATCCTCTACGTCCGCCTCGACCCGCGCGTGCGCAGCAACTAGAGGACTGATCATGACAACCGCACTTCTGAAGCAGCCAACTCCAACACCGGCTGTCCGCAAACCCAACCGCAGCTTCGTCCACGGGCTCCTCAACAACAAGAAGGCCCTGACGGGCATGGCCGTGATGTTCATCTTCATTGCCTTGGCCCTGCTGGCGCCGGTGCTGTTTCCCGGCGACCCGTCGAGGATTACCGCGATGGCCTCCTTGGAACCATCTGCCGAGCACTGGCTGGGCACCACCGCCAAGGGACAGGATGTGCTCGCGCTGACAGTCCACGGCTCACGGAGTTCCCTTTTCGTGGGGCTGACCGTCGGGGTGGCGTCCACGTTCATCGGCATCCTCGTGGGCCTCGCCTCGGCGTACTTTGGCAAGTTCATTGACGAAGCACTGTCCCTGGTTACCAACGTTTTCCTGCTCTTGCCCGGCCTGCCGCTGCTGGTCATCCTGGCCGCGTTCCTTCCGCCGGGCCTGGGCACGGTAATCCTGGTACTGGTGGTCACCGGCTGGGCCGGCTCTGCCCGCGTCCTTCGGTCACAGGCGTTGTCCATCCGATCCAAGGACTTCGTGGCCGCGGCCGTGGTGTCCGGGGAACGGGCGGGCCGGATCATGTTCCGCGAAATCCTGCCCAACATGGCCTCGATTGTCATGGGCACCCTGCTTGCCTGCGTGATTTACGGAATCGGTGCCCAAGCGGGCCTGGAGTTCCTGGGCCTGGGCGATGTCAGCACGGTCTCCTGGGGCAACAACCTCTTCTGGGCCGGCAACGAAGGCGCCCTGCTCACCGGTAGTTGGTGGGTCTTCGTCCCCTCAGGCGTGTGTATAGCGCTGGTCGCCTTCGCCCTTGCCCTCATCAACTATGCCGTGGACGAGGTCACCAACCCGCGGCTGCGAAAAATCAAGACTCCAAAAGACACCGAAAGGAGCGCCGCCAAATGACCATCTCCCAAGTTTCCTTCGGCTCCCACGAACCAGTCCTTGACGTCAAAAACCTCACCGTCAAGTACATCGGCGACACCCGGTCCACCACCGCCGTCGACCGCGTTTCCTTCAGCATTGGCACCGGTGAGGTGTTCGGCCTCGCGGGGGAGTCCGGCTGCGGGAAGTCCACTATTGCCAACTCAATCATGAGGCTCCTGAAGGACCCCGCAAAGATTGCAGGCGGCAGCATCTCCTTCGGCGGCAAGGACGTCCTGGCCATGAGCCCTGAAGAGCTGCGGCGCTTCCGCTGGCAGGACGTGGCGATGGTCTTCCAGTCCGCCATGAACTCGCTCAATCCGGTACTGACCATAGGCGAACAGATCGTTGACATCTTCACCACTCACGCCGGCTACTCCCGTAAGGAATCGCTGAGGCGTGCCGGTGAACTGCTGGAACTCGTGAGGATCGATCCCGCACGGCTCAAGTCCTATCCGCACCAACTCTCGGGCGGCATGCGCCAGCGAGCCGTGATTGCCATGGCCGTGGCGCTCAAGCCGTCACTGCTGATCCTGGACGAGCCCACCACCGCCCTGGACGTAGTGGTGCAGCAGGAGATCATGGCACAAATCAAGGACCTCCAGCGTGAACTCGGCTTCTCCGTCCTCTTCATCACGCACGACATGTCCCTCATGGTGGAACTCTCGCACCGCATGGCCGTGATGTACGGCGGCCGGATCGTGGAGACCGCGAAAGCCCAGGACGTTTACGCCAATCCCCGCCACCCTTACACCCAGGCCCTCATGGGCGCGTTTCCGCCGCTCACCGGTCCCCGCGTTCCGTTGACGGGACTGCCCGACGGCGTGAAGTTCCGGAACATCCCGGACCTCACCGAAGAAGCACCCGGCCATTTCGTAGCTCCGTTTGGTGCCGACACCCCGGCGGTTGATTCAGCAAACCTGGAAGGAGCTGCACGATGAGCCACTCACTCATGACCCCACCGGCCGTGGCCGGCACCGGCGCCCCCGCCCTCGAGATCCGCGGCCTGGGGAAGTCATTCCCCATTGGCGGGCTGTTCTCCCGCGATTCGGTCCGTGCCCTGCACGGCGTCGACCTGAGCATTGGCCGCGGTGAAATCGTGGCGCTTGTGGGGGAGTCCGGTTCCGGCAAGAGCACCTTGGCCCGCTGCGTCGCGCGGCTAGAAAAGCCGAGCACCGGCGCAATCCTGATTGACGGCGTCGACATCCTCAAACGGGATCGTTTCCAAGCGTCGCGTGCATTTCGCTCGCAACTGCAGATGGTGTTCCAGGACCCCTTCGGTTCATTGAACCCGGCTCACAGGATGGACCATTTCCTGCGGCGTTCGTTGGCGATCCATGGCAAGAGCGGCGGTTCCGAGCAGGAGACCCAGCGTCGGCTTGCAGAACTCATGACCACTGTCGGTCTGCAGGCTGACATGCTGAACTCCTATCCGCATGAGCTTTCCGGCGGCCAGCGCCAACGCGTAGCCATAGCCCGGGCGCTCGCCGTTGAGCCGCAGGTCATCCTGGCCGACGAACCCACCTCCATGCTTGATGTTTCTGTCCGGATCGGCGTGCTGAACCTGATGCGCAAGCTCCGCGACGAGCAGGGCATCTCCATGCTCTACATCACGCACGACCTCGCATCCGCCCGTTACTTGGCGGACCGGACGGCAGTCATGTTCGCCGGTGAACTCGTCGAGGAGGGCGAGTCCCTGGACCTGCTGTCCAATCCTGCGCACCCATACACGCAACTGCTGGTTTCGGCTGTTCCGGACCCCGCCCGGGCAGGCTCGTACGACCCCGTCCGCAGGGCCGAATTACGGCAGGCGGTCATGGCCTCAACGCACTGCGCGTTCGACGGCGATCCGAACCAGCCATGTTCGGCCGAAGAACCTGTGCGCCATCAAGTGGGTGACCCCGCGAACCGTCACTGGGTGCGCTGCCATCTGTACCGGCCGTGGGCCGCAGCCGGCGGCCATGCATTGGCGAGCGAACCAATCCAATCCAGCGGCCCGGCGTCGAACGCTCAGGAAGTGGCTTCCGCATGACTGAACTAACCCACCCGCTCGCCACCGTTCCCCAGGACGAGTTGCTGACCCGCGCTGAGGCCGACCCCCTCCGCCCGCGGTTCCATTTCGTGTCGCCGGCCGGCTGGCTCAACGATCCCAACGGCGTCAGCCAGTGGAACGGCACGTACCACCTCTTCTACCAGTACAACCCGGAGGGTGCTTTCCACCATCGCATCCAGTGGGGCCACGCCACCAGCACCGACCTCGTCACCTGGACTGACCTGCCCGTTGCCTTGGAACCGTCCGCGGGACCGGACGCTGATGGCTGCTGGTCGGGGGTATTGGTGAACGACGGCGGCACGCCCACCTTGGTGTACTCGGGACGGTTCGAGGGCAAGGAGCTGCCCTGCGTCGCTGTAGGATCCCCGGACCTGCAGAACTGGACCAAGGACCCCGGGAATCCAGTGATCGCGGCGCCGCCGGCCGGAGTGGAGATCACCGCATACCGCGATCATTGCGTATGGCGCGAAGGCACCAAGTGGCGACAGCTGGTGGGGTCGGGCATTCGTCATCGCGGCGGCACGGCCTTCCTGTACGAGTCTTCGGATCTACGGTCCTGGGATTACATCGGGCCCTTGTGCATAGGCGATGCTTCGCAGGGCGATCCTGCGGACACTGACTGGACCGGGACCATGTGGGAATGCGTTGACCTGTTCCGCGCCGGACAGGGTTCGTTGGGCTCTGTCCCTGCAGACAACGCGCCCGATGTGCTGGTCTTTTCCGCGTGGGACGACGGCGAAACCCGCCATCCGCTGTACTGGACCGGCCGCTACGCCGGGGATGCCTTCGAGCCGGAGGCACTGCATCGTCTGGATTACGGAGGCCGGTTCTTCTATGCACCGCAGTCTTTCGAAGATGAGTCCGGCCGCCGTGTCATGTTCGGCTGGATGCAAGAGGGCCGGAGTGATGCGGCGATGGTGGAAGCCGGCTGGTCGGGCGTAATGAGCCTGCCACGGGTCACCACCGTGGCCAACGATGGAACCTTGGAGTTTGCGCCGGTTCCCGAAATTGAGAAGCTACGCAGAAACCACGTCACCGTCCCCGGCCAGGTGTTGGTAGGGGCTGGAACGTCCCTTGAGACCGGTGTATCCGGCAATCAGGTGGACCTGGAGCTGGACCTGCAGCTTGCGCCTGGTGCGGAGGTTCGGCTGGGAGTGCTGACGTCTCCGGACGGTGCCGAGGAGACCGTGATAATGCTGAGTCGGGCCGCAGATGGAACCCCCGTCGGCACTCTGCGCTTGGATCGTACCCGCAGCAGCCTCGACCCTGCCGTCGATGTGGAGGACAAGTCCGGCCCCGTTCCCATGATGGACGGTCGGGTTCGCCTTCGCGTGGTGGTGGACCGGTCCGCCGTCGAGATTTTTGCCAACGGCAAGCCCCTCACGGCCCGTGTCTACCCGACCCTGGGCGGCGAGCGCGTGACATTGGCCGCTACCGAAGGTTCGGCGCGGCTCCTTACTTTCGACGCCTGGACCATGGCCGGGATTTTTGAAAGTACCCGGAGCCTCTTGCCGCAAGGAAAGTGAAACCATGGACAGGAAGATCCCGGCTCTGCCCGGCCTATCACGTCAGAGCTAGCTGACGCGTCGGCCGCTGATTAGTCTCACGATGCAGTCTGCGGCTTCAATTGATTCTTCGTCATGGCTGACGCATGCCACTGCTGCACCGCGTGCCGCTTCTGCTGCGAGCATGGCCCTCGTGCGTTGCCGGCTTTCCAGATCCAGCCCCGCCGCGGGCTCATCGAGTAGGAAGATCCGTGCACGGCGGGCTATGCCTTGGGCCAGTAGCGCACGCTGTCGTTGGCCTCCGGACAGTGCATTGAACGGCGATAAGGCATGTTCCGTGAGCTGAACCCGGGCCAAGGCCTCCGAGACCCGCGCTTTTCGTTCCGCTGCCCCTATTTTGCGTGCCCGACCTGACTGATCGCCCCACGTGCCCATCGTCACCACGTCCTGAACGGTGAGGGGGAGAGCGTCAGGGGTTGTCACCCGTTGGACTACCAAGGCCACGTCGTCCTTGCGGTCTACCGTCCCGCGGGCGGCTTTACGAACCCCCGCAAGGATCTCGATGAGTGTGGATTTGCCCGCTCCATTGGGGCCGGCAATGGCGGTCACTTTGCCCCACTCGAGGTCCAGGTCAACGCCTATCAGTGCTGGAGCGTCACCAAAGCTGAAGTGAAGGTTGCGGGCGCGCAGGGCTGAATTGGAAGAGTTCACACTCGATCCTAATCCTTTTTGATAATGAATCTCAATATGCTTTACAGTGACTGAGTGCATTGGCTAATTGAACCGTTTACCGCAGACTTCTTCCTCCGGGCCCTCGTCGGTGGTGCCTTCGTCGCGATCATCTGCGGTGTCGTTGGCACCTGGGTCATCATCCGGGGGATGGCCTTCCTTGGCGAAGCCATCGGTCACGGGATGCTGCCAGGCGTGGCCCTGGCAACAGTCGCCGGCGCCCCAGCGATAGCGGGCGGGGCGGTGAGCGCCGTCGTCATGAGCGCGATGATCAGCCTTTTGCAGCGCCGCGGCCGCTTGTCGTATGACACCAGCATCGGCCTGCTCTTCGTTTCGATGCTGTCGCTCGGGGTCATTATTGTGTCCCACTCACGCTCTTTTGCCACGGACGCAACTGCCATGCTGTTTGGTGACATCCTCGCCATGGACGATGGTGACCTGCTTGGGCTGTTGCTGGCGGCGACTGCCACCATCTCGATTGCGGTCATCCTCCACCGCAATTTCGTGGCCGCAGCCTTCGATACGCGGATCGCCCAAACATTGGGACTCCGTCCGCATGTAGCCCAGCTGGCACTGGTGGGATTGGTAACCCTTGCTGTTGTGTCGTCCTATCAGGCCGTGGGGTCGCTGCTGGTGGTGGGACTCCTGCTCGCGCCGGCAGTTGCGGCCAGTCCGTGGACACGCAGTATTCCGGCCCGCATGACCGTAGCAGTCGCCTTCGGGATAGTGGCGGTGGCTCTTGGTCTGCTGTGTTCCTGGTACGCCGGCACAGCTGCGGGCGCATCCATCGCCATGGCGGCCATTACTCTGGCCGCCTTATCCGGTATTAGTGGGCACCTATACGCCGGACGCAGCACGCGGGCGGTCAAAATTCCTGAGCCGGAACCGGCCCCTGACTTTGTACCCCTCACTGGAAAGTAATCATGAACCTCCCTACAAAACCGGTGGCACTAGCCACGCTGGCGCTGCTCTTTCTTGCTGGGTGCGGCAACCCGTCCACTGCGCAGGCGCCACAACCTGACGCGAGCGAATCGGCGTCGACCGGTGACGGGCACGGGACGATCACCGGAGTGGCCGAGGTCGCTGAACCGCAGCTTCACCTTGTGGCCATCGACGCCGAAGGCGAAACCTCCATGCTGGACCTCCTGAACGGTACGCAGTCCCGGTTGGGGAAGGTCCGGTCTCCAGCTGAGGTTAGCACCGACGGGCGTTACGTCTTTGCCGCCAGCAACACAGGTGTTGACATCGTGGACAGTGGCGCGTGGACCTGGGATCACGTGGATCACTTCCACTACTACCGGGGCGCAGCGAGGAATATTGGCAGGGTTGACGGTGAAGGTACTGCCACCATTGCCACGGGGCTGCTGTCGACGGCCGGCACAACGGGGATGTTCTTCCCAAACTCCGGGGAGGCAGTACTTCTGGATAATCCGGAGCTCTCCGGCGGGACCATTACCGAGACCCTTCGCTTCAAGACCGAACCGCACGCGGGCTTGATCGCTCCACTGGGCGAAGGGGCAGTGGTCACCGAACCCGACAATGCAGGGAACGCCGCCCGCCTGCGAGCCATTGACATCGACGGTAAGGAACTGGCCACCACCGACTGCCCCGCAGCGGCAGGAACTATCACCACCAGGGTGGGATTGGTGGTTGGCTGCTCCGATGGTGCGGTGATCGCCACGATGGAAGGGTCAACGCCAGTGTTCGATAGGGTTCCCTACCCGGAGGACGTCGCTGCCCCGGCCACCGAATTCGACGGACGCAAGAGCAGGCCCACGATTGCCGGCCTCAGCACCGATTCCGGGGTCTGGCTCCTGAACACCCGCCAGCGCACGTGGGAATGGCTGCCGACGAGTACCCCCGTAGTCGCCGCCGCAACAGTCGACGACGCCGACCACCACGTGGTGGTCATCGGCGCCGACGGCACGGTTCAGGTATATGACGGATCATCCAAAGAACAGATTGCCAGCACGAAAGCGCTGTTGGCGGGATCACTGGCTGATCCGGCCTTCGCCGGCAATATTCAGCTCACAGTTGACGCCCAACGCGCCTACGTCAATGCGCCCGCCGAGGGTTTGATCCATGAAATTGACTATGCCGATGACGCCCGGATTGCCCGGACCCTCGAGTTGCCTACGAAGCCGGTTCATTTCGTGGAGACCGGCCGATGAGGCGGGCGGCTCTACTTGCCCTCACCGCGGTGGCCGGGCTGGTTCTGTCGGGTTGCTCCCACCCCGGGACTCCGGAGAAGCCGCAGGTAGTGGTGACAACCAACATCCTGGGTGACATCACGAAAGAGG
Source organism: Paenarthrobacter sp. TE3676 (assembly GCF_056279165.1). Classification (NCBI taxonomy): domain Bacteria; kingdom Bacillati; phylum Actinomycetota; class Actinomycetes; order Micrococcales; family Micrococcaceae; genus Paenarthrobacter; species Paenarthrobacter sp. TE3676. Next base: position 165,535 of record NZ_JBWBQU010000004.1, on the reverse strand, counting down.
TCCTCGGCGACCAGGCTGAAGTAACTACCCTCATGCAGCCCAACGCTGATCCGCACTCGTTCGAAATATCGGCGCAACAGGCTGCCCTCATGGGCAGCGCAGACCTGGTGGTTTCCAATGGCCTTGGCCTGGAGGAAGGGCTGCAGCAACACCTGGACAGGGCCGCGAAAGCCGGTGCGCCGGTCATGGCGGCAGGTGAGGTGATCGACGTCGTGCCTTACAGTTCCGGTGACGCCGAAGGGGCACCTGACCCTCATTTCTGGACCGACCCGGCAGCAATGATCGACGTCGTGGACGCTGTCGAAGGCGCCGCACGCGATATCGACGGAATCGACCCCACCAAGCTTGCTTCCAGCGCAGCGGCCTACCGGCACAAGCTCACTCAGCTGGACACAGAAATGACTGGCGCATTTGCTGCCATCCCCAAGGAGCGCAGGGCGTTGGTCACAAACCACCATGTTTTCGGCTACCTTGCCAAACGCTTCGACTTCCAGGTTGTTGGTGCGGTCATCCCCGGGGGAACTACTTTGGCGGCGCCGAGTGCAGCTGACCTGCGCCAACTCAGCGAGGCCATCCGTGGTGCCGGCGTCCCCACCATTTTTGCGGACTCGTCCCAGCCGGACCGGCTGGTGCAAGTCCTCGCCAATGAAGCCGGCGTCCAGGTCCAGGTCGCGGAGCTCTTCACCGAATCCCTGACAGGACCCGACGGCGGGGCACCAACCTACCTGGACATGATGCGCGCCAATACCAACCGCATAGTCACCGGGCTCAAACCTTGATCACGTCACCAGCACCTGAACACCACAACAGAATGAGGAACCCATACATGCTCCGCCAAAGAAGCACCCGCCTGGGTGGCATCGCACTGATAGCCGGGATGACGCTCCTGGCGTCCGCCTGCGCCAACACCACTCCAGCCGGTACATCCGATACGTCCAGCGCATACTCCACGGATTCGGTCGAAGCGCAAGGACGGGTTGCCATCTCCTACCCGGGAGGCATCAGCGTCCTGGATAGCAAGACATTGGAGGTCGTCAAGAAATTCGACTCCGAGGAGTTCACCAGGCTGAACGCTGCCGGGGACGGTCGCCACGTTTTTGTCACCACCAAGGCAGGCTTCCAGCTGCTGGATACGGTGGAACCCAAGCTCACCGATTTGCGGGTTGACGCAACGGCTGCCGGCCACGTGGTCCGGCACGCCGGCAACACCGTCCTGTTCGACGACGGGACGGGCACCACCACCATCCTCAAGACCGACGAGCTCGCCAAGGCTGAGGGTGCTGTGCCTGCTGCACAGACGTACAAGGCTGACTCCGCACACCATGGTGTGTCGATTGTTCTGGAGGACGGGAAGCTTCTCACCACCATCGGAGACAAGACTTCACGCAGCGGCGCTATGGCACTCGAAGCCCACGGCGACCACTGGGACAAGGTGGCCGAAAGCAAAGAATGCCCGGGCATCCATGGCGAGGGAACTGCAGCCGACGAGGCAGTGATCTTTGGCTGCGAGGATGGCGCCCTCCTCTACCACCACGGTAAGTTCGAGAAGTTCACGGCACCGGACAAGTACGGCCGGATGGGCAACGCGTTCGTTTCCGAGACCAGCCCGATTGTGGTGGGCGACTACAAGACTGATCCTGACGCCGAAGGCTACCTTCTTAACTCGGTGGCCTTGATCGACACCGAAAAGCACACCTTCAACGTGGTCAAGCTCCCCGAAACTGTCCAGTACACCTTCCGCGATGTCGCCAGGGGACCAGGCGACATGGCCTACATCCTCTCCACCGACGGCTCAATCCATGTGCTTGATCCCAAGGACGGGAAGATCGTCAACAAATTCCCCGTGATCAAGGCCTGGGAAGGCCCCGCCGACTGGCAGGACGCACACCCCGCCATCGTGGTCAACGGCAATATCGCCTATGTCACTGAACCGGCAGCAAACACTGTTCACTCCGTGGATCTGGCCACCGGGAAGGTCACGGCATCGTCCAAGCTGGACGTCGTGCCCAACGAAATCGCCATCACCCTCGGAGCGCACTAAAGTCTCAGCGCACTGAGAGTCACAGCGCATTGAGAGTCACAGTGCACTGAGCTCCAACATCTGAAGTACAAACAAGGGCAGGACCACCAATGGATGGTCCTGCCCTTGGTGCGTTGGTTCGCGCTCCTGCGCCCGTCGGTCGGGCTACCTGTTGCGATGGTGTGCAGGGGCGGTTCCTACGCGTGCCGAACTGTTTCGTCGGCGTTCGTTCGCTCGTCAGAGCTACATGATGCCAGTGGGAACCAGGAGTGCCCAGGCAAGTGCGGGTGCCACCAGGACAACTCCGCCTGCGTACATCATCAGCTGCTTGTAGACGCGCTGACGATCGTCTTCGCGGGCGTTGGCCACCACCAGGGCGCCGTCAGTGGAGAACGGCGATACGTCCACGACGGTTGCGGCAATGGCGAGGGCCGCCACTGTCCCCGATGCGCTGAGCGAGCTTGTTGCCAGCAGGGGACCGGCCAGGGGGATGAAGGCCGTGAGGAGTGCGGTGGACGAGGCGAAGGCCGAGCCGACACCGATGACGTAGCAGAGCACCAAGGCGATGAGGAGCGGTGCTCCGAGTGCAAGGGCTTGCTCGGCGAGGGTATCGATGACTCCGACGTGCTGAAGCAGGGAAACGTAGGTGATCATGCCTGCGACCAGCAGCACGGTGGACCAGGAGACTCCGCCGATGAAGGTCTGGTGCTCTTTGATGTTGACCAGCGCCAGCAGGAGTCCGGCCGAGAGAGCGACGAAACCGATCGGCATGTGGAAGCCCAAAGCGCAGATGAGCATGGCTACGATAAGTCCCAAAGTGAGGATCTGCTGGCCATGAGGCCGGGTTGCGCGTGCCTCGAGGTCGGCGTGCTGGCCGGCAGCGCCGTCGCGCAGTTTGCCCAGGAGGGCGAACAGGACCACGGTGAGGACTGAGAGGATGAGATTCAGCGCGAAGCTTGCTCCGAAAAGAGCGCCTTGGGAGATCGGGAAGCCGTTCTTCACAGCGATGTCATGCACCAGGACGCCGGCCACCGAGAGCGGGGAGAAACCGCCGGCGTGGGCTCCATTGATAATGAAAGCGCCCATGAGGACCGGGTGGATGCGTGATTCGTAGGCAAGCCCGATTGCGGCGGGTGCCAGCAGTGCTACGGCGGCGGGAGAGAACGTGCCCAAAGCAGTGAGTGATGCTGCCAGGAGGAAGAATACCCACGGCAGAAGCAGCGTTTTGCCGCGAACAAGCCGGACACAGTTCTGGACGATGATGTCGATGGTCCCGTTCCTCTGGGCCATGCTGAAGAAGTACGTGACACCGATGATGGTGATCACGATGTTGGCGGGGAAATCGGCCAGGATTTCCTTATCTGTCATGCCAAGCATGAAGTAGCCGACTCCGAAGGAAGCGACGAGTCCCATGACACCGATGTTCAATGGCCATTTGGTGGCGACGACGAACATCACCACGAGGATTACCAGCGGGATGATCTGGGTGGCTGTCATGGTCGGCTCCGATTCCGGGGTAGCCGCCGGGTTGAAGATGGCACCCCCAAACAGGATGGCAACCAGACCCAGGATGACGGAAGCGGCAACCGTTATCAGCAGGATACGGCGGCGGTTATTGGGGCGCTGGTAACGTTCTTCCCGGATGTCGCTCTCAGCCTCGGGTGCTGGTTTGAAAATTGTCTTAGCCATGGTGTTTTCTCCTCATCGAGTGGCTGTTGCTAGTGAGGCTTCGACGACGTTGCCGAGAGTCTCCGGGAGGTGAATGATGCTGGAGGCAATGGTGCGCGCAGTTCGGTCGACGCCCACCAGAAGGGACCCACCTTGTTCCTCGCTCCAGGTTTCGATGACGCCTGCAGGCGTCCTGAGCTTCAGAACTGATTCGTCTGTGTTGCCGGTGATGGTGTTCAGCACGGTGCCGGGTGTACGGGCTGCGAGCGTTAGCGCAATGCTGCCGGTGATGGCCAGGGCGGGATGCGGCTTGCCCATGGAGAGCATCATGACGTTGACGTCACATTCCGCGTCAGGCCCTTCGGGAGGCCCAACGATTGCGAGTTTGGGAACAGCCCGCGCGGCTTGGGCGGGAGTGGCCGCCATTCCCATCCGGACAGCTGCCTGGCGACGGATGTTGTCCAGGGTGTCCAGTTGCAATTCGACGCCGGCTTTCCACGTGTCATAGCGGGTAGTGTCCAGTCCAAGCTCCTCAGCCCGCACCATGACCACAGGTGCGCCCGCGTCCACCATGGAAACCGTCCAACGGGTTCCGCCGGCAACGATTGTGTCAGTTGCCGAGCCGGTGGGAAGCAAACGTCCGGTGGTCTTGCCGGCCGGATTCTGGAAGCCGAGGCCCACTCTGTAACCGGGAAACACGACGCCGGGCATCTGTGCGTCAGGGACGATCGGCAGGGCACCGGCGGGAGTTGAAACCCGCTGAATGATGATCTGGCCCGTGTTGGTATTCCGGGTGACGATCCTGGTGGAATCGCCGTCGGGCACCACCCACCCTTTCTCGATGGCATAGAGTCCCACAACCGCCGAGCAGTTCCCGCAGTTGCTGCCCCAGTCAACGGAGGCTTCTTCGATGCCCACCTGGGCGAAAGTAAATTCGACATCCACATCACGGTCCGCCGGGCGGCTAAGGATCATCGCCTTGCTGGTGGTTGAAGTAGCCCCGCCCACGCCATCGATCTGCCGTGAATCCGGGCTTCCGAAGAGTCGTGGCAGGAGATCGTCCAGGTTGGCGCCTGCCCTCTCCAAGTGATCAGTTTCAAAGACCCAGCACTTGCTGGTGCCTCCACGCATCCATTCGGCTTCGATCTTCATTGTGTTTCCCTGCTTCCCGTGGCACTTAGTGAACTTGTGGCCTATAACGAGAATGATCCGGATCACATGTGAAGACAATGTTGGATAAATGAGGGGGAGTGTAGGAATGCTTCAACCACTGTAATGTGGGCCCAAGGTGTTTCACTTCTGGACTATCCCAAGCGGTCTTTCATGCGAAAATTCCTCTCCATGACTGGAGGCTGCATAGAATGAACCAAAGAAGAAGAAGGGTGAAGTCTTGCTTAACGATGAGAATGTGGATTTGTTCGATATCCGGCGGCTTGCCCTCCTGGTTGAGGTGGTTGAGCAGGGATCAATCACGGCGGCGGCTGACATCATGATGTATTCGCCCTCTGCCGTCTCGCAGCAGTTGCGGAAACTGGAGCAGGAAGTGGGCCAGCCCCTCCTCAACCGCAGATCCCGCGGAGTGGTTCCCACGGAGGCGGGTCAGGTACTGGCAGGGCATGCTCGGAAAATCGTCGGACAAATGAGAGCAGCCAGGTCGGACCTGGGCCAGATCGCCGGGTTGAGTCGAGGCTCGTTGACGGTTGGTACGTTCCCCACGCTGGCCGGTTCCTTCTTGCCACTGGTGATCCGTGCGTTCAAGAAGCGATACCCGGCGATCGGCCTCTCCGTGCGCAGCGCGCGTTTCGACGAGCTCGTCTCAGATCTGGAGTCCGGCGTCACTGGACTGTGCTTACTCTGGGATTATCCGTGGAACCGATTCAATGACGAGGCCATTCGGATCACGGAGGTGTTCCAGGAGAGCACGGTGATCCTCGTGGCCAAGGGGCACCCCTTGGCGGACCGTGATGAAGTGACCATGAAAGAGCTCCGCAAGGAGTCATGGATAGTCCGTGCTGAGGCCCACCCCGTAGTGGAGGTCCTTCAGCGATCCGCTCACGACGCCGGCTTTGAGCCGACCATCGGCTTCCTTGCCAATGACTACCAGGAGGCTCAAGCCATGGTCAGCGTTGGCATGGGTGTGGCGATGGTCCCCAAGACGGCGGTGGCTCTGCAGCATCCGGATGTCAGGATCCTCAGCCTCGGTGCCGACGCCCCACAGCGCCGGGTTCTCTTGGCCCAGCGCCAGGACAAGGTGTATGCGCCCGCAGAGGTGGCCTTCCACTCAACCCTTCTGGAGATTGCCCGTGAACGTGGCAGCGACTATCTCTGAGGCGATGCCTCGCCTTGCGCCGCCTGCAAGTCCTGTCGAAGTGAAGGGTGAACGGATGATGCAGGGACGAAAAACCGGATGAAAGCAGCAGTGATGGCCCCGAGCGCTGACAGGAAGATCCAGGGCGCCATGGCCGTGACTGACGGCGTGTAGGCGAGTTCGTAAAGGGGAGCAAGGGCTGTGTTGCCCAGGACAACCGCCAAGCCTCCAGCGCTTGCCAGCAAGCCATAGTACGCGCCGGTAGGGCGTCCGGCCGCAAACTCCAGGACCAGGCCCATGGCGACGGGCAACACACACATGTTGCCTAGTGCTGTACCCGTCACCAGCACTAGGGCTGGAAGGATCGGCAGCCAGTTCGGCGGGGGAAATATCGCCAGAACTCCCAAAGAAGCGAAGCCGAGGGACTGCAAGGCGAAACCTAGGGGAAGGGCGATCCTGGGTCCGGCTTTTCGCATGAGGCCTGCTATTGGCCACTGCAAGGTGATGGTCAGGACGGATGCGTAGGCAAAGACGAGCGCCAGTGAGCTTGCACCGGCCCCGCTCCGCTCGAGTTCTACCGGAAGTCCGAAGTACAGCTGGTTGGTCGCCACCAGATTGACGCTGAAAAAGGCCGCGAACCCGATGAACTTTTTGTCCTTCAGGCAGGACCAGAGGTCCGACGGCGGCACGCGGCCAGTTGGTTCGACGGGAGTTTTGGTCGTGTGGGCGGTCTTTGGCAGGAAGAGCCAAAAGACCACAGCCATCAGGGCAAAGACAGCGGCCCCGGTCAGCAGCGCAGTGTCGAAGCCTGTGGCGAGGAGAAGTGATCCCAACAGCGGACCCACAACCACGCCTACTTCACCGCAGATCACAAGCAGCGCAAAGAGGCTGGACCTGTTGTTCTGCCCGGGGGCATCGTTTCCGGCGCGATCGGTGTTCTTGGAAGAACTGCGCTCGGCGGCCACGCCGACGAGGCTTTGCAATGCTGGGGAGAACAATGCCCCGCCTATCCCGGTGACCACGGCTCCGATCAGGAACAGTGTGAAGTCGGCAGCCCAAGCCAGGAGCAAGAATCCGGTAATGCGGACAAGGCATCCCGTGATCATGGACTGGCGTGCTCCCCATCGGTCTGCAAGCGCCCCACCGAGCAGGAACATTCCCTGTTGGGCGAAGGTGCGTGCCCCCAGGACGATGCCAATCGCCATCGCGCCCATTCCAAAGTCATTTCGCATGGCCACCGCAAGGAAGGGCACAACTGCGTAGAAGCCGATGTTGAAAATCAGTTGACTGGCGAGCAGCAATTGCGGGGCTGGTTCGTCCCTCGCAGGACGTAACCCGGTGCGTTTCGAACGAAGGGTGCGCGCCGCCGTCGGACTCATCTTTTGCTGCCGTGTGTCGGGGCTGGCCATGGTGGATCCTTATCGGGGGGGCAAGTGGACAATAACAGCTTATCAAGAATGAGTCGCAATAATGCTGTCCAACTTCCCACCAAAACCCCTTTCGTAGATTGTTGACAATTGATATTCTCTGTTCATGTCTTCCTTTTATCTCCAACATGCCAAGCGAACGAAGGAAATCTCATGAAGAAGCGACGCCCTGCTGCCTCTACCCTGGACCACTTTGCGACGGCCGACACCGGTCACCACTGCCCGATAACGGGATGGTGGTCACTGAAGTGGAATGAAGAGGCCACTATGTTCATCACCGAGGGTCAAGTGATGCCCGCCGTGGGCGGCGTGCCGGCCGTATGGATTCTGCGTGAGACGGCCAGCTACGGCCGCGCAGGCGCAACCTCGTTGCTTGCGGCGTCCTAGAAGGGTACCCGCGCGTTATGGGCTACCCGGCCACTGAGGCCGTGAACTAGGCCTTCTTCCGCAGCCCTGCCTGTTCCACGAGTTCGGTCAACCACGGCCGGTGTCCTTGATGAAACACCATCCCATCCGGCAGTCCCTGCACTCTGGGGACTGAATCGGCAATGTCGATAGTTACCCTGCCGCCTGCCATGGGTGCGTTGGTGATGTGCAAGTCGCCGTATTCTGCCGGCAGTTGCGGATCCATCCAGAATCCCCCGTGGGACACGTGGGCGTCGTACCTCATCAGGCTCGTGATCAGCTGGATGGGTGAGGTGGCTGCCCAGGCTTGGGGTGAGCAGGCCGTGGGATAGGGCACCGGCTCGCTGTACTGCCCGCGGCTGAACCCGCAGAACAGTTCGGGGAGGCGCCCCTCGGAGAAGGCGGCCGCGTCGAACAGGGCCGTGGCGATTCGTTGAGCCTCCTCCACGAATCCGTAGCGCATCAGTCCGGCAGCGATGACGGCATTGTCGTGCGGCCAGACCGATCCGTTGTGGTAACTGGCCGGGTTGTAGGCACCCATGTCGGTTGCCAGAGTGCGCACACCCCAACCGCTGAACATCTCGGGTGACATCAGCCGCTCAGCTACCAGTGGCGCCTTGTCATCATCCACCAATCCGACCCAAAGGCAGTGCCCCATGTTGGAAGCGCAAGCGTCCACCTGCCGCTTTTTGCCGTCCAGTGCGATCGCGTAGTAGCCGCGGTCCGGCATCCAGAAATGCTCGTTGAAACGCGCCTTTAACTGGGCCGCGCGATCGGCAAGCTCGCGCGCCAGGGGTGCGTCGCCGGCGTCGTAAGCCATCCAGGCCCGGGCCATGTAAGCGTCATAAACATATGCCTGGACCTCACACAGCGCGATGGGAGGCTCGGCAAGGCGTCCGTCCGCGAAGTTGATCCCATCCCATGAGTCTTTCCAGCCCTGGTTGATCAGCCCGCGATCGTTGAGGCGCTCATACTCGACGAAGCCATCGCCGTCCCTGTCGCCATAGTCGCGGATCCAGTCGAGGGCCCGGTCTGCATGGGGGAGCAGGGCGGCGATGGTGTCCTTGGCGAACCCCCAACGGCTGACCGAACCCAATACCACCACGAACAAGGGAGTGGCATCGACGCTGCCGTAGTAGATGGACTTGCCGCCCAGAGCCAGGCTGCTGGAGACATCCAACCGGACCTCATGCAAAATCTTGCCCGGTTCTTCCTCGGTCACGGGGTCAACCACCGTGCCCTGCCGCTCAGCCAACGTTTGCAACGTTCCCAGGGCCAGCGAGGGATCAACAGGCATGGCCATTTCGGACGCCCACAACGAGTCCCGTCCAAACAGCGTCATGAACCACGGGGCTCCTGCAGCCACCACCACTCTCTCCGGGTGGGCAGGGTCTTCGATGCGGAGGGCGCCAAGATCGTCGTAGCTCCGCCGCAGGGTTCTCTCGATTGAGTGGTTGCCCATCTGCAGGATGGGAATTTTGGCCACCCATTCCTGCCGGCGTTGATCACTCCGGGACAGTTGTCCGACGGCGGGATGCACCACGGGCGCTGATGGCGCAGCCCCTTCAAGACCGGGGATTACCGTGAGTTGGGTGCTCCAGGAGCCCCATGCCGGGATGGTGGTCCGGTAGCTGAAACCTTCCAGGCCCGCTTCAGCGACGTCGGAACTCACGACGACGGACTTCCGGACTTCCTGCCATCGGGCGTGAATGGTCAATGAATTGGCATCGGCCTCGCGGATTTCTTCCCACTGCGTCTGCACGCGCGCTTCCTTCACCTCGAAGACATCGGCGAAGTCGGAAGCTACAGTGATCGCGATGAGGCATTCCGCGGGCTTCATCGAGTAGTTGCGCACGGTGAGGTGTTCCACCATCCCAAAACCCAATTCCCGGGTGCGTTCCACGATGAGCGGAGTGTCAGCGTATCCGCCAGGCATGGTGATGCGTCCAGCGAAGACCGCCCTGTACGGTTCCTTCGTTTGGGCGGTCAAAGGTTCCACGGTCTGTCCGTTCACACTGAGGCTCCATGCCGACAGAATGCGCGTGTCCTGGAAGAAGAGGCCGTGGGGATGATCCGGATTCATATCACCGCTGGGCAGCGAAATGCAGAAGGACGTGCCCTCTACCAAGGTGACCGTCCCGGCACCCAGGGGACCGGCCGCGGTATCGGCATTCCATCCAGCCATTTCCGGCTCCTTTAGCGCTCCTGCCGAGTCCTCGCTGTCGTGCTACATCCTCACAGTGACGCTACTCCCGGACGGCGGTGTGGGCCAGACCTTGGGGCCGGCAGCCAGCGTCGGGAGCATTTGGCCTGAGTTTGGGGACAACGTCCATTCTGCGGCTGTTTTCAGCAATGCCTATCGTCGATTGTTGACAATTGCTAGGATGGAACATGTGCTCTTCCAACGACGGCGGGCACAGTCACGCGGGGCTCAGGCCCCAGAAGGAGTAATCAATGGTCAAGGCCACTGTCATGAAAAATGCAAATACCGAGAACCCTGGCGAACACCTTCCGAAGCCCACATCAAGCACTCCCGGCCAGACTGAAGTGTCCCTCCGCCTTTGGGCCCGGGAAGGACTGAAAACCGGCATCTGGGAGGCAACGCCCGGTGTGTCCACGAGTACCAGGCCTGGCTTTGACGAGATCTGCCAGATCCTCAGTGGCACAGCGACCATTACCGAAGAAGATGGAACCAGCTTCGAAGTCGGTCCCGGCTCCTTGTTCGTCACGCCGGCTGGGTGGACGGGAACGTGGACCATCCATGAAACGTTGCGGAAGATGTGGGTAGTTGCCGACCTTCCCAAGGTCTAATAGCGAAGGTCCAGTAGATGGAGTGAAGGGCCCGGTTCACTGAACCGGGCCCTTCACTTGATTCGGATATTCGACGATGCCTAAGCGGTTATCCCCGTCACTTCAGGCTTGGACGTAAGGTCCTCCACGGCTTTCTGCATGTGACGTTTGATGGCGTTTTGCAGGCCACTCCGATCGCGCGCTTCGAGCAGGTCCAGGATCATTTGGTGTTCCTGCACCAGCGCATCGATACGTGGGTAGGCCACTTCCAAGCTGAGGATACACATCCTGGATTCCGCAGCCAGGGTCTCGTAAATCCGGATCAGGCGCGTGTTCCCTGTTCCTGAAACAAAGGCAGTGTGGAATTGCATATCCAGCCGGGCGATAGCCTGCCAATCCGAAGCCGCGACCTGTTTGGCCATACTTCGGATGATGCCTTTAAGCTCCCGGCAGGTATCAGCGACCTGATCCGGTTCAGAATCCAGAAGCGTGTTGGCGGCGGCAAGTTCCACAGCTTCACGGACCGCATAGATCTCCCTGACGTCATCCGTGGAGAGTTCCAGCACGAAGACGCCGCGGTTGCGCTTGCTCACCAGGATGCCTTCCTGACACAGCCGTTGCAGAGCTTCGCGGAGTGGGCCCCTGGACGTGCTGAGCTGACTGGCCAGTGCCGATTCGTTGACTTGTTGTCCAGGCCTGAAAGCTCCCTGGACAATAAGCTCCCGCAATTGGTCAGCTATCAGCTGCGCCGTGGGCCGGCCCTCCAAAACGAACATTCCCTCCGGTGCCGCCATTGACATCCCCTCATTCCATGCTTCGGCAATTTGAATTTATTAGACCGCTACTGCGGTGTACTTGTATTCCAAAAACTCTTCAATCCCAATTTTGCCGCCTTCGCGTCCCAACCCGGACTGTTTGACCCCACCGAACGGCGCGGCGGGATTGGATACCAAGCCGGTGTTCAGCCCGACCATTCCCACTTCCAGATCGGCGGAGAACCGCATGGCCTTGTCCATGCTCTCCGTGAAGACGTACCCCACCAGGCCCCATTCAGTATCGTTGGCCAGGCGTACGACTTCGTCTTCGCTGTCAAACGGTGTAATGGCAGCTACAGGGCCGAAGATTTCCGTGGACATCAACGCTGCGTCCGTGGGTACGTCCACCAAGACGGTGGGGGAGTAGAAGTAGCCAGGCCCTTCCGGACGGCTGCCGCCGGTCAGGACACGTGCGCCCTTGGATACGGCGTCCGCGACCAGGCTTTCGACCTTTTCCAGGCCCTTCTGTTCAATCAGGGGTCCGACGTCGGTCCCTGCCAAAGCGCCATTGCCTACCTGCAATTCTGACATCTTTTTCGAGAACTTCTCACCAAACTCTTCCACTACGGAGCGGTGGACGAAGAAGCGGTTGGCGGCCGTGCAGGCCTCGCCCATGTTCCGCATCTTGGCCTTCATGGCTCCGTCCACGGCCTTCTCGATGTCCGCATCGGCCAGCACAATGAAGGGGGCGTTTCCGCCGAGTTCCATGGAGGACCGCATGACGTTGTCAGCAGCCTGGCGCAGGAGGATCTTTCCCACTTCCGTGGAACCCGTGAAGCTGATCTTGCGCGCAATCCCGCTGTCCGTCCAGGTCCTGACCACGCTGGAAGCGCTCGACGTCGTCACAACGTTCAGTACGCCGTCGGGAAGTCCTGCTTCCTTGAAGATTGCAACGAGCGCCAGCGATGTGAGGGGTGTCAGCTCCGCCGGCTTGAACACCATGGTGCAACCGGCAGCAACTGCCGGCGCGATCTTCCGCGCGCCCATGGCGAGCGGGAAGTTCCATGGCGTCACCAGTACGGAAGGGCCAACAGGTTCCTTGGTGATGAGGATGCGGGTGTTGCCATCAACGGAGCTGGCGTTGTCTCCGCCGATCCGTACTGCCTCTTCGGAGAACCAGCGGAGCATATCGGCGCCATAGGCCACTTCGCCCTTTGCCTCCGTGAGGGGCTTGCCCATCTCGGCAGTCATGATGGCTGCCAATCGGTCCGTATTGGCAATGACGAGTTCGTAAGCGCGGCGGAGAATGTCCGCGCGTTCCCGAGGCGTGGATTTTCCCCACGCTGCTTGGGCGCATCCGGCGGCCTCAATTGCCAGGGCGGCGTCTTCGGGGCTGCCATCGGCAACGTGGGCGATGACTTCGTTCGTTGCGGGGTTTTCCACTGCAAAGGTGGCGCCGTTTGCGGCCTGCTGCCAGCGTCCATTGATGAACAGGTCTGTCTGCAGTGAGCTGGGATCAAATGAGGGGGTCATGGTGGCTCTTTCAGTGATCGGGGGACTAGGAGGTGGCCGACTTGAGTGCCTGCGAGAACCTGGACAGGCCAAGCTGGATCTCGTCGCTGCTGACGTTCAGTGCGGGGATGAGGCGGATGACGTTGCCGTGCGGCCCACAGGTAAGGAGGAGGAGCTCTTCCTTGATGGCAGCCTGCTGAACGGCCAGTGCAGTTGCCGCGTCCGGTGTGTTGTCTGCTGCAGTGAATTCGACGCCCTGCATCAGGCCCCGGCCGCGGACGTTGCCGATTCCGGCGAACTCGGTTTGCAGTGTCTCCAGTCCTGCCCTGAGTTCGTCGCCGCGGAGTAGAGCGTTTTCCACGAGATTTTCGCGCTTGATGACACCAAGAGTGGCCACTCCGGCTGCTGCCGCGACGGCGTTCCCTCCGTAGGTTCCGCCTTGGGAGCCTGGCCAGGCTTTGCCCATCAGCTCTGCGGAGGCGGCGATTGCCGAGATGGGGAAGCCGCTGGCGAGGCCTTTGGCGGTGATCACTACGTCAGGCAGGATTCCGGCCCAGTCGTGGCCCCAGAACTTACCGGTGCGGCCAACGCCGGCCTGGACTTCGTCGAGGATCAGCACGATGCCGTGTTTGTCTGCTCGTTCACGCAGGCCTCGGAGGAAGGCTACGGGGGTGGGGATGTAGCCGCCGTCACCGAGTACGGGTTCGATGATGAAGCCGGCTGTGTCACTGGGCGCACTGATGGTCAGGAGGAGGTGGTCCAGTTCCTTCAGCGCGAATTCGACGGCGGTGGCTTCGTCCCAGCCGTACCGGTACCAGTGCGGGAACGGGGCTACGTGCACTCCGCCCATGATGGGTGAAAACCCTGAACGGAACTTTGTTCCAGCTGTGGTGAGGGAGGCCGCGGCGACTGTCCTGCCGTGGAACCCACCTTGGAAGGAGATGATGTTGGGCCTGCCGGTGGCCATGCGGGCCAAGCGGATTGAGGCTTCTACGGCCTCAGAGCCGGATGTTGCGTAAAAAACGCTATCCAAACCTTGCGGCAACACAGTTCCCAGCAGCTCGGTGAGCTCCAACAGCGGCTTGTGCATCACGGTGGTGTATTGGGCGTGGACAATCTTGCCCACCTGTTCGCGGGCGGCGGCCACAACATCGGGGTGGCAGTGACCGGTGCTGGTGACACCAATCCCGGTGGTGAAATCCAGGTATTTCTTGCCGTCGGTCGCGTGGATCCAGCTACCGGCCGCGTGGTCGACAACCACGGGGGTTGCCTGCTTCAGGATGGGGCTAAGTGTTGCCATGGCTTCATACTTTCTTAGGAACTGTAGATTGTCAACAATTGGCGAATCGTGTGTTATTGCCGTTGCTCACGCGGAACTTGTCAGGGTTCTTGAAACCGCTGGGGCCGCAGGAAGTCCAGACCGTCGAACCAGCGCTTGCCGAGCGCTTCGTTGGCTGCAATTTCTCCGTAGCCGGAGGCCATTTTGAAGCCGGCTCCGGAGAATCCGGTTGCCGAGTAGACCCTGGCGGATTTGCCGAGGAAACCCATCAAGGGCTGCGAATCGGAGGTGAAGAGGTCCGGGAACGCATCCGAGCGCACGATGCTGGGAATCAAGCCCGGGAAGAACTCCGAAACTGTCTCTATGGTTTCCGTGATCTCCGCTGTGCTGAGATCCCGGGGCACGGAGTCGGCAGCGGGAGTTGGTGCCCCGCGACCATCGAGAGTGGCTTTGACGGTTACGCCGTCCACTGCCGGCGCCCCATACATGGAGCGATTTCCCGAAATCCTGATGAAGATCGGAAATTTTTCCGGTGAGAATTGTTCTGCTTCGCGGGCAACGAACCATGAGAGGAAGATCCGCTTGGTTTCGGTGTGGGCTTTGAGGTATTCGGGCATGAGTTGTTTGGACCAGGCGCCCGAGGCAACGATGACCCGTTCGAAGGTCCAGGAGTTTTGACCGGACGTGATAACGACGCCGTCGTCAGTTTCAGTGATGCTGTCAATCGGAGTGTTGGTCTTGACCGATGCACCGTTGAATTCCGCCGCGGTGATGGCCGCGGTGATGGCGCGGTCGGTTCGCAGGGCGCCGGCGTTGGGGTCGTAGACGGCGATATCGTCGGAGCGGAGGTTGTGTTGGGGGTAGCGGGCGGCCATTTCCTCACGGCTGAGGATCTGGTGGGCGGCGCCGGTGATTCGTGTCGTTTCGAGCAGGCTGCGGAGGTATGGTCCGTCGGTGGTGCCGATGGACAGTCCGCCGCAGCGGGTGAAGATGTCTTGCCCGGTCTCCGCTTCGAGTTCTGCCCAAAGTTCGCGGGAGCGTTCCAGGATGGGGTAGTAGGCGGGGTTGCCGCGGTAAATCATGCGGAAGAGCCGGGTGTCTCCGCCTGCGGCGCTGCGTGCGTGTGCAGGGGAGTGCGCTTCGAATCCCACTACGGAGTCGGTGAGTCGCGAGGCTTGCCAGAGGGCCATGCTGCCGATACTGCCCAAACCGATGACGGCGAGCTTTCCGTCCATGGTTAGAGGACCTGCTTGAGGAAGGCTTGGGTGCGGGGTTCTTTGGGGTTGGTGAGGACTTCGCGGGCGTCGCCGCGTTCTACGACGTTGCCTTCGTCCATGAAGATCAGGGAGTCGGCTACTTCGCGGGCGAAGCCCATTTCGTGGGTGACGACGACCATGGTCATGCCTTTTTTGGCGAGGTCTTGCATGACGTTGAGGACTTCGCCGACTTTTTCGGGGTCCAGGGCGGAGGTGGGTTCGTCGAAGAGGATGATTTCGGGGTTCATGGCCAGGGACCGGGCGATGGCGACGCGTTGTTGTTGGCCGCCGGAGAGTTCGGCTGGGTAGCGGTCCGCGAAGGCTTCGAGGCCGACGCTGGTGAGGAGTTCTTGTGCGTGTTTGGCTGATTGTTTTTTGTCGGCGTGTTTGACCAGGACGGGTCCGGCCATGACGTTGTCGCGGGCTGTCATGTTGGGGAAGAGGTTGAAGGACTGGAACACCATGCCGACGCGGGTGCGTTGTTGGGCGAGTTTTTTGGGGGGGAGTGCGTGGTAGGCGGTGTCTGTTTCGTAGTAGCCGAAGTCTTCGCCGTTGACTTTGAGGATGCCGGAGTCGACGGTTTCGAGGCCGTTGATGCAGCGTAGGAGGGTGGATTTGCCGGAGCCGGAGGGGCCGATGATGCAGCAGATTTCTCCGCTGGCGATGTCGAGGTCGACGTCTTTGAGGACTGTTTTGGGTCCGAAGGATTTGCGGATTTTTTGGGCGTGGATGGTGCCGTCAGCGTTCATCGTGCGATGCCTTCCGGTGCGGTGAGTGTCACTTTGCGGGCTTTGCGGGGGACCCGGGCGGAGGTGTGGGAGTATTTTTGTTCGAGTTTTGATTGGGGGTAGCTCAGCAGCATGGTCATGACGAGGTACCAGAGGCTGGCGACGATGAGCAGCGGGATGGTTTCGTAGGTCCGGGCGTAGATGAGTTGGGCGCTTTGGAGTAGTTCGGCGACTCCGAGGACGGAAACCAGGGAGGTGCCTTTGAACATGCCGATGACCTGGTTGCCGGTGGCGGGGATGATGGAGGGCATGGCTTGGGGGATGATGACTTTGCGCATTTTCATGGCTCCGCTCATGCCCAGGGAGTCGGCGGCTTCGATTTGGCCTTTGCCCACTGAGGAGAATCCGCCGCGGATGATCTCGGCCATGTAGGCGGCTTCGTTCAGGGTCAGGCCGATCAGGGCTGCGGTGATGGGGCCCATGAGGGCGTTGGTGTCGATCGCGGTGCCGATGTCGGTGAAGGGGATGCCGATGCTCAGGTTCGGGTAGAGGGCGGAGAGGTTGAACCAGAAGATCAGTTGGACCAGGACCGGGGTGCCGCGGAAGATCGTGATGTAGACCCCGGCGAGGGCGGCGATGGGTTTGATGGTGGAGGCCCGCATGATGGCCAGGCCCAGTCCGAGGAGGGTGCCCAGGGCCATGCTGGCCACGGTGAGGAAGATGGTGAGCATCAGTCCGCGGAGGATGGATTCGTGGGTGAAATATTTCGCTACGACGTCCCATTTGAAGTTCGGGTTCGTCGCGACCGAACTCAGGACGCCGATACCGACCAGGATGCACACCACCCAGGAGACGTACTCGAACGTGCTGCGCCGCTTCAAGCGCGGCTTCAATGCCGAATCCAACCCGCTCATCACATTGCTTCTTTCCATAGTCACTTGCTTCATCGGAGCACCCACTAGTTCAGCTTGGCGTCAGTGATGGCTCCGGAGTCCAGGCCCCAGTTATCCAGGGACTCCTTGTACTCCGGGGTCTGAAGGACGGACTGGAGGGCAGTCTGGAAGGCCGGGGTCAGGGGCGAGCCCTTCTTCAGTCCGATTGCCGTCAGGTCGCTGGAGCCGACGTCGACGCGACCCACGAGTTCGAAGGAGCCTGGCTGCTGCTTCTCAGCCCAGCCGAGAGCAGTTGTGTCGTACAGGATTCCGTCGATGCGCTTGGAGTGCAGCTGGGTCAGCGCGTCCTGGATGTTGGGCAACGTCACGCCGTTAATGGCCGGCTGTCCCTTTGAGGTGCAGGTCTGCTCGCTGAGGGTTGGGAGGCGCTTGAGCTGCCCGGTTGATCCTTGCGTCACTGCAATGTTCTTACCGCACAGGGTCTCAACGGTGAGCTTAAGTGGGTTGCCAGCGGCCACAGCCACCGAGTTACCCGCTTTGAAGTAGTCGATCATGTCCAGGACCTTGAGGCGTTCCTCAGTTTTGGACATGGTGGTGGCAGTGAAATCGAAGCGGCCGCCATCGAGGCCGGGAACAATCGTGTCGAACTTCGTGTCCACGAACTTCAACTTCAGGTCAAGCTTCTTCGCAATGAGCCTGGCGATGTCCGGGTTGAGGCCAATCGGAGTCGTATTATCCTCAGCCAGGAAGGTGGTGGGAGGGTAGTGCAGGTCCATGGCAACCGTGAGCTCGCCCTTGTCCTTGATGGACTGCGGCAACAGGGCAACAGCAGCTGAATCCGGCTGGACGCCCTCGGAGATGTCGGTGGTGTTGGCAGTCTTGCTGTTGTCGGCGGAATCGCTGTTCGCGGTGCCTCCACAAGCGCTCAGTGCCAGCAGTACGGCAAGTCCGGCAGCTGCGGTTTGCGCCTTGGTTCGAATCTTCATGGTGCTTCCCTTCGAGGGAGTCGGGCGGTGGGGAGGGGAGAAGGTCTTGGTAGTAATGTGATCCGGATCTCTCCGTCATCTACTGCAATGCAACCCCCTCAACAGTAGATTGTCAACAATTGACAGAAACTTTTTTCAGCACATCCGTTCATTGAGAATCGTTCTAACCAGGCTCCAGAAACTGTTGACAATTTACAATTTGGCGGCCTAAAGTCGAGTCAGCGGTCGAGAAGCTCCCGGACTGCCCGGCAGGTTTTTACGGGTGCATCCGCTTCACTCGACACCCTTACACGCGGCCCGCCCGCCCCCATATCCCGAAAAGAAACGGACTTGACATGGCAGAGACCAATTCCCGGCCGAAGTACATCTCCTTTGATATCTACGGCACACTCATCAACTTCGACATCGATCCCACTACGCGGCGTTTGCTTGATGGCCGAATCTCTGAAGAGCAGTGGCCCACCTTCAAGAAGCAGTTCCGTGGATACCGCTTTGACGAAGTACTGGGGGATTACAAGCCGTATGAGCAGATCCTCCAGGATTCCTTTGATCGTGTGTGCAGGCGCTGGGGAATTGGGCCTACTGAAGGCGCAGGCGCAGCTTTTGCTGATGCTGTCCGCGGCTGGGTTGCCCACGACGACGTGCCGGCCCCGCTGAAGCTCATGGGCGACCACTACCAACTCGTGGCTCTATCCAACGCGGACACCAGCTTCCTGGACATCAGCATTCCCAAGCTCGGTGCAAACTTCCATTCAGTCCTCACCGCCGAGCAAGCCCAGGCGTACAAGCCCCGGTACCAGGCTTTCGAATACATGCTGGACACGCTGAATGCCAAGCCCGAGGACTTCCTGCACATCTCCTCCCACACTCGCTACGACATGCATCCCATGCACGACCTGGGTTTCCGGAACCTCTGGATGCTGGACCGCGGCTATGACCCCATCGGCGACGGCTACGACCTCAGCACAGCCAAATCCCTGGACGAGATCAACAAGTACCTCGGTCTCTAAAACGACCACGAGGCGAAAGGCCAACCGTGAAACTTGTTCCTTACTGGCTCGACACTGCTGAGCCATCCGGCGACTACCGCCGCACTCCAGTCCCGGAGAACGTAGATGTCGCGATTATCGGCGCGGGCTTTACCGGGCTGTCCGCAGCACTTGAATTTGCCAAGCAAGGCGCCACTGTTGCTGTCTTCGAACGCCACACTGTTGGTTGGGGCGCGTCAGGCCGCAACGGGGGCATGGCTACCACTGGTTTGGCCATTGGGTTCAGTACGGCAGTCAAGCGCTACGGGGCTCCCCGTGCCGTTGAGATGTTCCGCGAATACAACGACGCTATTGAAACCATCGAGAAGCTGGTGCACGACAACGGCATCGACTGCGACTTCAAGCGCTTCGGCAAGCTCTCCCTCGCGTTCCACAAGTCCCACTACGACGGCTTCCTGAAGTCGCAGGAGCTGCTCGCCAACCTGGTTGACCACCAGGTAAAGGTCATTCCCAAGTCCGAAATCCATGGCGAAATCGGCACCGACTTCTACCAGGGTGCCATGATGGATCCGCTGGGCGCCGGTCTCCATGTAGGGAAGTTCGTGCACGGGCTGGCGAAGGTGGCAGCTGATAACGGCGCAGTCATCTGCGAAAACGCATCGGTTACCGAGCTGAACAAGGTCTCGGGCACAGTGCACGATGTTCACACCACCCGTGGAATTACCCGGGCCAAGCAGGTCCTGGTCGCCACCAGCGGCTACACCGGCAACGTCACCCCGTGGCTGCAGCGTCGCGTGATTCCTGTGGGCAGCTTCATCATCTGCACCGAGCCTCTGTCCGAAGAGGTCCTGAACCGCATCCTGCCCAACCGGCGCCAAGCCTCTGACAGCAAGATGCTGACGTACTACTTCCGCATCACGCCGGACAACAGGTTGTTGTTCGGCGGCCGCGCACGCTTTGCGCTGTCCAGCCCGGATTCGGATGTAAAGAGTGCGGAGATCCTGCACAAGGCCATGACCGAACTCTTTCCCTATCTGTCCAACGTCAAGGTGGACTACATCTGGGGTGGCCTGGTGGACCTCTCCATGGACCAGATGGTCCATGCCGGCCAGCATGATGGCCTGTTCTACTCCCTTTGCTACAGCGGACATGGTGTTCAGATGGCTGCGCACATGGGCAAGAGGATGGCCCACTACATGGCGGGGGACAAGCAGGCCAACGTTTGGGAAGATCTGAAGAACCCGCCTGTGCCCGGCCATTTCGGCCCGCCATGGTTCCTGCCGTTTATTGGCGGAGCCGCGAAGATCATCGACCGCATCAAATAGGCAGGGTAAAGGATCACATGAGTTCATCAACCAAAGTCGCTGAAGCGTGCCCGGAAACAAGGCAGGAGACGGCGTACAGGCGGGCAAGTATCGCGGTCCTGCCAGGAGGTGCGTTCCTGGAAGGCCGTTGGGAGACAGCTGACAGGATCCTCGAAGTCAGGGATCCCGAAGACGGCGTTCTCTTGGGACGTGTGTGTTCCTCCACCCCACAGGATGTCAGGCGTGCGGTTGCCTTTATCCATCGCCACCTTCAGGAAGACGATTGGGCCCTGCGGGACCGCCGGGAGGCTTTGGAACGGGCTGCAGTGCTGCTCGCGGACAAGGCCATACGATTCGCGGAGATCATTGCCGCGGAAAGTAGCAAGACCATCACCGAAGCTGAACGCGAAGTGCGCCGTTGCGCAGAGACCTTGCGGCTTTCCGCTGCGGCGTCCAGCGAACTCGTCGGAGAGACTCTCGCCTTAGAGGACAGCATGGCCGGAGCTGACAAAATCGGCTGGTACAACCGCAAGCCAGTAGGGATTATCGCGGCCATCACCCCCTTCAATGATCCGCTCAATCTCGTGGCACACAAGCTTGGTCCGGCGCTGATCGGGGGCAACGGCGTCGTCCTTAAACCCTCGGGCCGCACGCCGCTTACGGGCCTTGCCTTCATCCAACTGTTGCTTGAAGCGGGCGTCCCCGCCGGTCGCCTTGCCGCCATTGTCTCCGGCCCGGGCGTCTCGGAAGCGATCGTGACGGACCCACAAGTGAACCTCATCTCCTTCACTGGTGGACCGAAAACTGCCGATCGCATCGCTGCCGCTGCGGGAGCAAAGAAGATTCTGTCCGAACTCGGCGGCAACAATGCGACGATCGTCTGCGCGGACGCCGATGCCAAAGCAGCAGCGGCTTCGATCGTGGCCGGTGCGTTTGGCGTGGCCGGCCAGAACTGCCTTTCCGTGCAGCGGGTCTACGTTCACGTCTCCCTGTTTGAACATGTCCTGGAAGAGGTGGTTGCCGGGACCCGGGCGCTGCGTGTCGGGGCTAAATTCGATCGCACCACGGACGTCGGACCACTGATCAGCGAAGCCGAAGCCCGCCGTGTGGAGGAATGGGTGGAGGAGGCCAAAACACTTGGTGCCAGCGTCCAGGTGGGCGGCCGGCGTAGTGGTGCGTTCTACCAGCCAACCGTGCTCACTGACGTGCCCGCCGAGGCCTTGGTCATCAGCGAAGAAGTGTTTGGCCCGGTGGTCAGCATCATGCCGTTCATTCAGGTCGCCGACGCCATCCACGCCGCCAACGACTCCGACTACGGGCTTCAAGCCGGCGTGTTCACGGAGTCGATCGAGCTGGCCCTGGCCATTGCCGACAAGCTGCACGTGGGGGCCGTTGTCATTAATGAGACCAGTGACGTCCGGATCGATTCGATGCCCTTCGGCGGTTTCAAGAAATCCGGTGTGGGGCGTGAAGGCGTCAAACATGCGGTACGTGAGATGACCGAACCCAAAAGCACCATCATCAAATTGGCCGAGCCCGCCACCCGCTGGCAGAAACTCACTGCCACCTCAGAACGGAATGCATCATGACGACCCACAAAATCGCAGTTATCGCGGGTGACGGAATAGGAAAGGAAGTGGTTCCCGCAGCCATCGAATGCCTCGAACGGATCGCGCAGCTCCACTCCATCAACCTCGAGTTC
Source organism: Paenarthrobacter sp. TE3676 (assembly GCF_056279165.1). Taxonomy (NCBI): domain Bacteria; kingdom Bacillati; phylum Actinomycetota; class Actinomycetes; order Micrococcales; family Micrococcaceae; genus Paenarthrobacter; species Paenarthrobacter sp. TE3676. The sequence goes on along the minus strand of NZ_JBWBQU010000004.1, from coordinate 143,513 downwards.
ACCCCCTTCGGCTGGGGCTCGGACTATTACAGCATGCACGGACGGATGATGCCCCTGGACGGACTGGAACAGCTGGCGCAGCACGATGCCATCTTCCTGGGCGCCGTAGGCTCACCGGAAGTTCCGGACGCTGAATCGCTGTGGGGTCTCTTGATCCCCATCCGCCGCGAATTCCGGCAGTACATCAACCTGCGGCCGGTAAAAACGCTCGACGGCGTCAAGTCGCCGCTGGCGTCCAAGGAACCGATCGACATTCTGATCGTGCGGGAGAACAACGAAGGGGAGTACTCGGAGGTCGGCGGCCGGATGTACCGCGGACTGCCGCACGAAACAGCTGTCCAGGAAACCATCTTCACCCGCCTGGGAGTATCGCGTGCCGCTCACTTCGCCGCTTCCCTCGCGTCTTCGAGGAGGGGGCACCTGACCTCGGCCACCAAGAGCAACGGCATCATCCACACCATGCCCTTCTGGGACGAGGTAGTGGAAGAAACCACCCGCCTCTACCCCGACGTGACACTCACCAGCGAACTGGTGGATGCCTTGGCTGCGCATCTGGTCCTCAAACCATGGACCTTGGACGTAATTGTTGCCTCGAACCTGCTGGGCGACATCCTCTCGGACCTGGGCAGCTCAGTCACCGGTTCCATCGGTGTGGCTCCCAGCGCGAACCTGAATCCCGACGGTGATTTCCCATCCCTCTTTGAGCCGGTGCACGGATCTGCCCCGGACATCGCAGGGATGGGACTGGCAAACCCGGTGGGCCAGATCTGGTCCGGAGCAATGATGCTCCAGCACCTGGGCCATCCCGAAGCTGCCGAGCATCTGCAGTTGGCCTTCGAGTCGGTGTTGCGCGAGGGTCTTGGTACCCGCGACGTTGGAGGGCCGTCGTCGACCTCGGAATTCACAGCCGCTGTCCTGGCCGCTATCGATGTCATTGACGTGGTTGGCTCTGTTGATGCCGGCACGGCAACCAGGCCTGCGGGAGTACCGGCGTCGTCATGACAGTTACACCCGGACGCAAGAGGCCTGTTGTCGCGGCACTGTATCGGGAGGCCTTGCCGCCCCGGTTGGAGGAAATCGAAGAACTGGCCCAGGTCCGGCTGACCAAAGCAGACGGACTGGCCGAGGCGATGGATGGTGCAGATGTGCTGTATCAGTGGCATTCGTTTTCCCCTGCCTTGCGGGAAAACTGGGAAGCGGCGTCATCGCTGAAGTGGGTCCACGTAACAGCAGCGGGCGTGAGCCAGCTCCTGTTCGACGAGCTCATCCACAGTGATGTGGTCTACACGAACTCCCGGGGAGTCCTGAGCCGTGCCATAGCCGAATTCACGTTGGGCTTCGTCCTGGACATCGCCAAAGACTCGCAGGGCTCGTTCAAGCTTCAGCAGCAGCAGCGCTGGCAGCACCGCGTCACGCGAAAAATTCAGGGACAGCGCGCCTTGGTAGTGGGTGCCGGGTCCATTGGTCAGGAAATCGCCTCCCTGTTCCGTGCTGTTGGCTTGCGCGTTAGCGGTGCCGGGCGCAGCAGCCGGCCAGGGGATGAGTACTTTGAGGAGATCCATTCATCCAAGGACCTGGCCTTGGTGGCCGGCGACTTCGACTACGTTGTGCTGGCCGCGCCCCTGACCGAAGACACCAAAGGCTTGGTGGACGCGGACGTCCTCTCTGCCATGAAGCCTACGGCTCACCTGATCAATGTGGGGCGCGGGGAACTGGTCCGTACGGACTCACTGGTGGATGCGCTTCGTTCGGGATCCATCGCGGGTGCGGCCCTGGACGTGGTTCATCCGGAACCACTCCCCGAGGAACACCCGCTGTGGAGCATGGACAACGTCATCCTTACCCCTCACATGAGCGGGGATACTGACGACTACCTCGACGATCTAGGGAAGCTGTTCGTGGAGAACCTCTGGCGGTTCAGCCGGGGTGAACCATTGCAGAACGTCGTGGACAAGAGGCTCGGGTTCGTTCCTGTTTCCTGATCCTTGTCAACGGGATTGGACGGCCGTGAACCTGAGCACATTGTTACGGGACTTCGGGGTGTCAATTTTCAGGAAGCAAGAGGTAAGGCTAACCTAATAGTCTTCACTTTCCCCATGCCCACCCGTTCGGGCGTACCTAGCAGGCGGTTCCTTTTGCGCACTCCCAGCCGTTACACGGCAGCCCTCGGGCTGGCGGCCCTCCTCACTCTTTCCGGTTGTGGCCTCAGCGGTGGCCAGCCCGCTTCCACCGGGAAGGTGGCTGATACCAACCAGCGCATCGTTGTGGATAATTTCCGTGCACCCGTGGCTAACTGGGCCCCTGAGTCCGATGCTGCGTACATCCTGTCCTTGTCCGGCTGCTTGGAAACGCTCACCAAGTATGATTCCGCCCAGGGAAAAGTGGTTCCATTCCTGGCTACGGAGTGGAAGCAGGCTTCGCCGTTGGAATGGGACTTCACCATTCGTGAAGGCGTGAAATTCCAGGACGGCACCGATCTCACCGCAGAGGCCGTGGCCGCTTCCCTCAACCATGTCCTCAAGGCCAAGGTGCCTGCCAGGGCGTTCAGCCCAAGCGTCGTCAGTGCTGTCCAGGCACGGGATGCCAAGACTGTTCGCGTAACTACGCCCGTGGAAAACCCCTTGGTACCGTTCCGCCTTGCAAGCGTCAACACCGGTGTTCTTGCTCCTGCCGCTTACGCAGGCGCCACCGTCAATCCCTTCGGTCACTGCACCGGCCCGTTCACTCCGGTTTCAGAGAAGGCGAAACAATCCCTGACACTGGACCGCAACGAAAGTTACTGGGGTGGAGATGTCCAGCTCGCAGGAGCTGAAGTGCGGTTCATCACCAACGGCGCAACACGCGCGGCTCAGGTTCAAACCGGTGAGGCGGACATCTCCCTCTCAATCCCGGCCTCTGCCTTGTCCTCGCTAGAGAATGCGCCCGAAGTCTCCGTACTGAAGGCAGACTCACCACGCACGGCCACGCTGTACATGAACAACGGCCGGGCGCCCTTCAACAACGTCGATTTCCGCAAGGCACTCCGCTCGGCACTGGACCTTGAGGCATTGGCTGCCAGCGTCTACGAGGGCGCAGCGCTTCCGGCAGCCGGACCCTATGCGCCATCAGAGCCGTGGGCATCGAGCAATGCGAGCTCGCCGAAGCAGAACGCTGAAGAAGCGAAGAGGCTTCTCGCCGACGCCGGATACACGGCCGATAAGCCGTTGGAAATCATCGCGATTGTAGAACGTGCCGAGTTCGCAGACGTCGCAACCGTGATCCAGGACAACCTCAAGAACATCGGCGTACCCGTGGCCATCCAGACCAAGGAATACGCGTCCGCGGAGCCGGACGTTCTGGCGGGGAACTATGACATGATCCTGAGCCAGCGCAACCGACTCATCGACATCGCTGATCCCATCGGCTTCCTGACGGCCGACTACACGTGCAAGGGCACCTACAACCTCAGCCACTTCTGCAACGAAGAGTTTGACGCGGTCATCACCGAAGCAGCCCGCACGTCCAACACCGAAGAACGTTACAAGCTGTATTCCAAAGCCGGTCAGCTCCTGGATGACCAGGCGGTCAACCTCTGGCTCGTCAATGAACAGGCCACCGACGCCGTCCGCAGCAACGTCATGTCCTACGTTCAGGATCCGCTTTCCCGTTACGTACTGACCGCGCAAACGGCCAAGTCGGGCTCCTAGCAACCAAACCGGGGCCGACAGACAACAGACAAACAAGCATGATCACGTTCCTTGCGAAGCGGACGGCGACCCTCGTGGTCGCCGTCCTGCTGTCGTCTTTCGCCGTATTCCTTATTCCCTATGTCACCCCGGGTGATCCTGTACGGAAAATCATCCGCTCCCGCGTCGCCGGGGATGTGGTGGATGAGGCCACCGTTCGGGCCTTGGGCGAGAGCCTGGGACTCAACGATCCTCTTCCCGTTCAGTACCTGCGCTGGCTGGGGGACTTCTTCACAGGGGATATGGGCTTGTCCCATATCAGCAGAACGCCAGTAGTTGACCAGGTACTACCCGCTTTGGGCATCACCCTGAGCCTGGTGTTCGTGGCCTTGGGCACTGCAGTGCTGGTGTCGCTGCCCTTGGGGATTGTTGCGGCTCTGAAACAAGGAAGTAAGACGGACAAGTTGATCACCACCGTCACACAATCCTTCATCGCCATGCCTGAATACTGGCTGGCCCCGCTGTTAGTGCTCGTGTTCGCCCTCAAGTTTTCCTTGCTGCCTTCCGCAGGGTGGAACACGGCATCGTCCATCGTCCTCCCTGCGGCAACACTGGCATTGCGGCCCATTAGCTTCTTCACTTCGGCTGTGCGGTCAGGAATGGTCGATGCCCTCGAAGCCGAACACATTTCCGCCGCGCGAGCCCGGGGACTGAGCCACGTCCAGACAATCCTGCGGCACGTTGTGCCCAATGGCCTGGTCCCGTTGTCCACTCTGTTCGCGGTGTGGTTCGCGGGCCTGCTGGGGGGCTCGGTCATTGTGGAGGTGATCTTCGCCATTCCCGGCATGGGAAGGCTTCTCTACGACGCCGTAATCAACAGCGACATACCGTTGGCCCAGGGCGGCGTGGTGGTGGTAGTGGCACTGGCTGTCGCAATCACCACGCTTGCCGATTTCCTGCACCGGATCCTTAGCCCGAAGGTGAGTGGAGCCCTTGCGTAACCGTTCAGCGATCGACGCTGCCGCCGTCGTAATCCTCGTTCTGATTGTCGCTGCCGTGGCCGCTGCGCCTTGGTTGGCGCCGTTTCCTCCGGATGACCAGAACCTCGCCGCACGACTTGCGCCACCCAGCGCTACGCATTGGCTGGGAACGGACCACCTCGGGCGGGACACGCTGAGCCGCTTGCTCGACGGCGGTCGCTTCTCCCTGGTGGTTGCCGCACTGGCCACAGTGCTGACCGGAGTCATCGGTTTGGTGGTGGGTGTTCTTAGCGCCCGCCGCAAGGGCTGGCTGGATGAGTTTTTCACCCGCACCAACGACGTCCTGCTGGCACTTCCGGAGATGGTGGTGGCGCTGTTCATCGTCGCTGCCATGGGCACTGGCTTCACCTCGCTGCTGGTGGCACTGACCGTGACAGGGTGGACGCCGTTTGCGCGACTGGCCCGGACCCTGGCTTATGACGTCTCGGCGCGCGGCTATGTCGAAGCAGCGCGAGTGGTGGGATGTTCGCCGTCGTTCATTATTTTCCGCCACATCCTCCCGCACCTGGCCGCCCCCATGCTGGGGCAGGCAACACTTCGCTTCGGTCAGCTCCTGATCAGCGTCGGAGCACTGTCCTACCTTGGGCTCGGCGTGCAGCCGCCGCAATCCGATTGGGGTTCCATGCTGGCAGCGGCGCAACCGTACGCAGAGAGGGCTCCGTGGGGAATCATTGCCCCTGGACTCGCCGTCTTCCTGGTGGCCCTGTGCGTGACATTGATCGGTCAACAGGCATCACGTCGGGCCTCGGATCCGGTGGACGTCCTTGTGGTGGAAGGACAGCATGCCTGAGCTCGTCGTTGAGGATCTGACGGTCCGCAGTGGTGGTACGGGGCGCCCTATCCTCGCAGGTGTCAGCCTGGCCGTGAAACCCGGCGAGTTTGTCGCATTGGTGGGAGGTTCCGGTTCGGGCAAGACCATGACTGCACGGTCGGTGCTGCAGTTGTTGCCTCCACAGTTGAGCATCGAGTCCGGGTCCATCCGGCTTGGGGCGTTTGACTTAACCGGAGCCTCCGAAGCAGAGCTGAACCGCGTTCGAGGTGGCCGGCTAGGGATGTTGTTTCAGCAGCCAAAGAAGATGTTCAACCCCAACAAGACCATCGGCACCCATCTCCGGGAACCACTTAAACTGCATTCGGGCCTACGTGGCCAAGCTGCAAAGACGAGGGTTCTCCAATTGCTGGCAGAGGTGGGCTTCGAGGATCCGCAACGGGGTGCGCGCTCATACCCGCACCAGCTATCAGGCGGCATGGCGCAGCGGGCCATGACTGCCATGGCCTTGGCAGGTCAGCCCGAGATCCTTCTGGCCGATGAACCGACGTCGGCCTTGGACAAAGTGCTGGAACAACAAATCCTGGAACTACTGGACCGGCAACGAATCCAACGCGGTCTGGGCATCCTCTACATCACGCATAACCTTGCTTCGGTGGCCGCATTTGCAGACAGGGTGTTGGTGATGGATGCGGGTGTGATCGTTGAATCAGGCACCACGGAAACGGTCCTGGGCAGCCCCAGGACCGCTTACACGCGCAGGCTCCTCGAAGCGTCCAACTTGGCGCCCACCAGCATCCCGGCTGCCCCGACCCACCAGCGCAGCGCCCTTACGCTGACAAATGTGGTCAAGCAGTTCGGATCCGGCAAACGCAGCGGGCGGCCTGCCTTGGACTCGATTTCGCTGGACGTAAAAAAGGGCGAAATCCTGGGCGTTCTTGGCCAATCCGGGTGCGGTAAGAGCACTCTCGCTCGGGCCATTGTTGGTCTGGAAGGTATCAGCAGTGGCAGCATCACCAGGACGCTGATCGCGGCTGACGCAGGAGCAACGGCCGTTCAGTTGGTGTTCCAGGAACCCCACGATTCGTTCGACCCACGCATGACCCTGCGTGCCAGCCTGGAAGCGCCGCTCCGGTCGCAAAAGGACCTCACAGCAGCTGAACGGTCCCGCAGGCTCGCAGCGGCCATGGAAGAAGTGGAGCTGGATCCCGCCCTCCTGGACCGGCGCCCGGGTCAATGCTCCGGAGGGCAATTGCAGCGGGTCACCATCGCCCGGGCGTTGTTGTTGGAACCAGAAGTGCTCATCTGTGATGAAGCAACGTCTGCCTTGGACGCATTGACCCAACGGACCATCCTTGAACTGTTGCAGCGCCTGCACCGGGACCGCGGACTGACCCTCATGATCATCACGCACGACATGGATGTGGTGAGGCACATGTGCCAGCGGGTCGCAGTCCTCTACCAAGGGCGCCTTGTGGAGCTCAGCGACACGGACAAGTTCTTTTCAGATCCGCAGCACCAGCACAGCCAAGACCTCGTTTCTGCGGCCATTCCGTGCCGTGGGCTGCACCTGAAGAAGATCAGGGCGGCGCTCTAGCAGCCTGGGTGCTAGCGCAGCCTACGTGGGAAGCCCGTCAAAGTCATTGCCTGTTGATCCGGCTCCCTAGTAGGGTCGCGCCAGGAGCGTTCCACTGGGGGATGCGCAAAGAGTCGGGGGCCTGTTGTGCGCCGAATACGCCTGGTAGTTCTTGCTGTGGTTGCCTTGACAGTTGCTCAGCCGGTGGTCGCTTCTCCTGCCCGCGCTGACGACTCCTGGCACAACTTCATTCAGATCTGGTGGGACTTTGAGAAGGTTTACGCTGATCTGCCCACCATAACGGACAACGGAAATGTCATCGTCTACGAGGGAAAGACCGCCTGGGAGGGCCAAGGCCTGGGTCCCGGTCCGAGTGTCGTCCTTGACGCGAATGCCCTGGTGACGCCCGGTGATTGGGATGGAAACGGCAGCGCCGATTGGATGTTTCGCAGCAGTGATGGCGGGTTGTACTTGCGTACAGGTATTGGCGGGAATGTTTCCAAACATGTGGGCCGTGTGTAGGTGGGATGGGGTTGGAACATCATGGCGTCCATCTTTAGCGGACATGATTTCAATGAGGACGGAAAGCCGGACATTCTCGCGGCGGACTCATACGGTTCACTTTGGCTCTACCCGGGCAACGGCTCCGGGGGATGGATGGGCCGGGTCCAAGTCGGCTGGGGTTGGCACAAGATGGATCTCATTGCCGCCCCTGGCGACTTCGATTACGACGGTCACGGTGATGTCATTGCCCGCGACATCGCCGGTTCCATGTGGATCTATCCAGGCAATGGGGCGGGCGGCTTCGCGTGGACACGCCGGTTGCTGACAATACCGACGCCGGCGCTCTTCGGCTGATTTACATAGCAGTACCGACACACAGCAGTCCAGACATTACTAACCCCCTCGCCAGCCAGCTTGGGGGTTAGGCGTCGTTCCGGGCGCCTTCATGTTACTGGCATGTTTCTTGAGTTCTCCATTGAGCATTTGCTAGTATGACAGGACAAACTTAGGAGTGTAGACATGCCGCTTGTTCGAATCGACGTCAATCAGGGTCGCTCGCCGGAAGAGCTCTCCGCGCTGAGCCGCCAGATCCACGATGCAGTCCTCGCTGAATATGGAATCCCGGAAAGGGACTATTTTCATATCCTCACCGAGCACCCGCAGGGTCAGATCATTGCCCAGGACGCAGGCCTTGGCTTTGAGCGCAGCAACGGTGTTGTCATGATCCAGATCTTTACCCAAGGTGGCCGAAGCCAAGAGGCCAAAAGCTCCCTTTTCCAAGCTATTGCGGGCGGTCTCGCGGAGGTGGGGATCTCAGGTGAAGATGTCTTCGTGGGCTATGTGGAGAACTCGCCGGGCGACTGGTCATTCGGATTCGGGCGCAGCCAATACGTCACTGGGGAACTCGCAGTGCCGCGCAAGTAGAGTGGTCCGTGTCATGTTGTAAATATGTCAGTACAAACCTTTGACAGGACATTGATTCTGGTGCAGAGTAGTCATGTGGCCCCGCTCACTGAGGGGTGGCAAGGCATTGGGGCCCAGCGCTCAAAGGTTCAGAGTTCACAAGAGAAAGGTCAACGATTATCGTGACCCACGAACTGCTTACTATCGGGCGCATCAGCGTTGATATTTACCCGAACGACATTGGGGTGGACCTGGAGGACGTGACTTCCTTCGGCAAATACCTTGGAGGTTCGCCCTCCAATGTGGCCGTCGCCGCCGCACGACACGGGCGCCGCGCGGGAATCATCACCCGCACCGGCGACGACGCTTTCGGCACCTATCTTCACCGGGAATTGCGCAAGTTCAATGTTGACGATTCCTTTGTCTCCCCGGTCAAGGAGTACCCCACGGCTGTGACCTTCTGCGCGATCAAGCCGGCAACAGACGAGTTCCCACTGTACTTCTACGGCCGCTTTCCCACTGCTCCGGACCTGCAGATCAAAGCGGAAGAGCTGGACTTGGAGGCGATCCGGGATGCAGGGATTTTCTGGTCCACCGTCACCGGCCTCTGCCAGGAGCCCAGCCGTGGGGCCCACATCAAAGCACACCAAGCCCGTCCGCGAACCGGCCTCAAAGACGGTCAGTTCACCATCCTGGACCTGGACTACCGTCCCATGTTCTGGGCCTCCGAAGAGGAAGCCCGCGCCGAGGTTGCCAAAGTCCTCCCGCACGTTACCGTCGCGATCGGCAACGACAAGGAATGCGCTGTCGCCGTAGGTGAGGGGACGCCTGATGAGCAGGCAGACCGCCTGCTGGCTGCCGGCGTCGAAATTGCCGTGGTCAAACTCGGACCGGACGGCGTCATGGCCAAGACCCGCACCGAGCGTGTGGTTTCGGCGCCTGTACCAGTGGAAACCGTTAACGGTTTGGGCGCTGGCGACTCGTTCGGCGGTGCTTTCTGTCACGGACTGTTGTCCGGTTGGCCCCTCTCGGAAGTCCTGGATTACGCGAACGCATCCGGTGCAATCGTCGCCTCGCGTCTCTCCTGTGCAGATGCCATGCCGACGCCGGAGGAAGTTACCTCGCTGCTCGCAGAACGCGGCCGCCCCATCCCCGGTGCCTCTCTGTCAGCCGCCGCCCTCACAGCCGACACCTTCAGTGAAGGAGCAGTTCGTTGAGCCTTAATGACGATCCCCGCCGCTACGAGCACTTGAGCCGTATCCGGTTGGAGGACCCCGAGGCCGTAGCCCGGGCAGCAGCCACCCGCCGTCGCCATCCTGGCCTGAAACACAGCGCGCAGAACTTCATTGTCGCCGCGGACCACCCGGCGCGGGGTGCCCTCGCCGTTGGTGCTCAGCCAATGGCCATGGCCGATCGCAGGGACCTTTTGGATCGTCTGCAGATCGCGTTGGCGAACCCTGCAGTTGATGGCATCCTCGCCTCGCCGGACATCATGGATGACCTTCTGTTGCTGGGTGCCTTGGAAGGCAAGCTCGTCTTCGGCTCCATGAACCGCGGTGGTTTGGCAGGGCTGGTCAACGAGTTCGACGATCGCTTCACCGGGCACACTGCTGCTGCTTTGGAGGCGCTCGGTGCGGATGGCGGCAAGATGCTCACGCGCATCTGCCTGGGTGACCCTGACACGGTAGCCACTCTCGAGGCGACGGCGAAAGCCATTGATTCGTTGGCCGAGCGCAAGCTCATCGCCATGGTGGAGCCGTTCCTGTCCGTCCGTGATGCACACGGCAAGGTCCGCAATGATCTCCGCGCTGACGCCGTGATCAAATCTGTCGGCATTGCCGAAGGCCTCGGTTCCACCAGTGCCTACACCTGGATGAAATTGCCGGTTGTGGCAGAGATGGAACGCGTCATGGCGTCCACAACCATGCCTACCGTGCTGTTGGGCGGTGACCCCGACGGTAGCCAGGACGAGGTTTTCGCTAGCTGGCAGGCAGCCCTTGCCTTGCCCGGTGTTCGAGGCCTCACTGTCGGAAGGACGCTGCTTTACCCGCACGACGACGATGTGGCGGGGGCTGTTGCGACGGCCGCCTCGCTGCTTAACAATTCTGCGCCCTTGCCCTCCGGGGCGGATGTGCGGACCATGTCAGACCGTATCCCAGTGAAAGTATCGGAGTAGCTAGTAATGGGTACAGCAACCCGTCGGATGACCGTGGCGCAGGCTGTGGTCGAGTTCCTTTCCAAGCAGTACACCGTGGATTCGATCGATGGTGTGGAGTATCGCGAGCGGTTGATTCCGGGGACGTTCGGTATTTTCGGGCACGGGAACGTGGCCGGTGTGGGTCAGGCGCTGAAGCAGTATCAGGCAGCGGACCCCACGATCATGCCGTATTACCAGGGCCGCAATGAGCAGGCCCAGGTGCATCAGGCTGTGGGTTATGCCCGGCATACGCGTCGTCGCCAGACCTTCGCGATCAGCACCTCCATTGGTCCGGGTTCCTCGAACCTGCTGACAGGTGCTGCCCTGGCTACAACCAATCGCTTACCGGTATTACTGCTCCCGAGCGACACCTTCGCGACCCGTGCGGCTGACCCGGTGTTGCAGCAGTTGGAGCTCCCGTACGCGTACGACATCACGGTCAACGACGCGTTTCGTCCGTTGTCCAGATTCTTCGACCGGGTGTCCCGCCCGGAGCAGATGTTCTCTGCATTTCACCACGGATTGCGCGTGCTCACGGACCCGGCCGAGACCGGCGCTGTGACTATTTCGCTGCCGCAGGATGTGCAGGCGGAGGCTTTGGATGTTCCGGAAGAGTTCCTGGCCGAGCGGGAGTGGCGGATCCGCCGGCCCGAGGCAGAGGACGACGACATTCGCCGCGCCGCCGAGGCCATCCGCGCCGCGACGCGTCCGCTGATCATCGCAGGTGGCGGCGTCCTCTACGCGTACGCCAACGAGGAACTCGCCAAATTCGCTGAGCTGACCGGCATCCCGGTGGGCAACACCCAGGCCGGTGTTGGCGTCCTGCCGTGGGACCACAAGTTCTCCCTCGGTGCCATTGGTTCCACGGGCACGACGGCGGCCAACGCCATCGCGGCCGAAGCGGACCTGATCATCGGGATCGGCACCCGTTACGAGGACTTCACTACCGCGTCCCGGACGGCATTCCAGAACCCGGACGTGAAGTTCGTGAACATCAACGTCGCGCCGATCGATGCCTACAAGCACGGCACCACGCTGCCGATCGTTGCTGATGCCCGCAAGGCCCTGGTGAAGCTCAACCAGGCATTGGGCGGTTACCGGGTTGGTGCTGATCTCGAAGAGAAGGTCGCAGCCGAGAAGAAGCGCTGGAACGGAATTGTGGACGAGGCCTTCGAAACCCGTTACACGCCGTTGCCAGCGCAGAACGAGATCATCGGCGCCACCAACAAGGCCATGGATGACCAGGACGTGGTCATCTGCGCGGCGGGTTCGCTGCCCGGTGACCTGCACAAGATGTGGCGGGTCCGGGACCCCTTCGGTTACCACGTGGAGTACGCGTACTCCTGCATGGGTTACGAGATCCCCGGCGGTTTGGGCGTGAAGCGCGCAGCGCTGGCCGAAGCCGCAGCCGGCGGCCCGGACCGGGATGTGGTTGTCATGGTGGGGGACGGCTCCTACCTGATGATGCACACCGAACTGGTCACCGCCGTCGCCGAACGCATCAAGCTGATTGTGGTCCTCATCCAGAACCATGGCTATGCCTCGATCGGGTCGCTGTCAGAGTCTCTTGGTTCGCAGCGGTTCGGTACGCAGTACCGGGTCCTGGACAAGGAACAGCACAGCTTCGACGCCGGTGAGAACCTGCCCATCGATCTGGCCACCAACGCAGAGTCCCTGGGCGCGAGGGTTATCCGGATCGAACCGGGGGAGCACGTGATTGAAGCCCTGGGCGCCGCGATCAAGGAAGCAAAGGCGGCCCCGGAAACGGGCCCGATCGTGATCCACGTTGAGTCTGATCCTTTGCTGGATGCCCCGAGCTCCGAGTCCTGGTGGGACGTTCCGGTCTCGCAGGTTTCCGAGCTCGAATCCACCCGGCAGGCCTACAAGACGTACACCGACCACAAGAACCGCCAGCGCAAGCTGCTCGGCTAGAAACACCAAAGACTAGAAGGAAGTCCGCACATGTCGACGACGACCACACTGACCACCATTCACCATTTCATCAACGGCGCTGAAACCACAGGCGAAGGCGACCGCACCCAGCCCGTATATAACCCCGCCACCGGGCAGGTGTCCGCTGAGCTGCGGCTGGCGAACGAGGCCGACCTGAACGCCACCGTTGCCGCGGCCCGCAAGGCGGCGGATTCGTGGGGTGACGTTTCCCTGGCCAAGCGAACCGCAGTGCTGTTCAAGTTCCGTGAACTCGTTGCAGCGCACGTGGACGACCTCGCTGAGCTGATCACCGCCGAGCACGGCAAGGTCCTCTCCGACGCGAAGGGTGAGATCGGCCGCGGCCTGGAGGTCATCGAGTTCGCTTGTGGCATCCCGCAGCTGCTCAAGGGCGACTACTCGGACCAAGTGTCCACCGGCATCGATGTTTTCTCCTTCCGCGAGCCCCTGGGCGTCGTGGCAGGTATTACCCCGTTCAACTTCCCGGTCATGGTGCCACTGTGGATGGCGCCCATGGCCATCGCCACCGGCAACGCGTTCATCCTTAAGCCCTCCGAGCGTGACCCGTCCGCCTCGATGCTGCTCGCGAAACTGTGGAAGCAGGCCGGCCTTCCCGATGGCGTGTTCCAGGTCCTGCACGGCGGCAAGGAAACCGTTGATGGGCTGCTGACCCACCCGGACGTTGACGGCATCTCCTTTGTGGGCTCTACCCCGATCGCCCAGTACGTCCACGAAACCGCCACCAAGCACGGCAAGCGCGTCCAGGCCCTGGGCGGGGCAAAGAACCACGCCATCGTGATGCCCGACGCCGACCTGGACAACGCCGCAGACCACCTCGCGGCCGCCGCTTTCGGCTCCGCGGGGGAACGCTGCATGGCGATCTCCGTCGCCGTCGCCGTTGGTGACGCTGCTGACCTGATCGTGAAGAAGGTCGAAGAACGCGCCCTGGCCGTGAAGGTCAAGAACGGCACCGAGCCCGACGCGGAAATGGGTCCGGTCATCACCCCGGCCTCCAAGGAACGGATCGTCAAGATCGTCACCGAAGCCGAAACCGCCGGCGCGGCCATGGTGGTGGACGGCCGCGACCTGGTGGTCCCCGGCCACGAAGACGGCTTCTGGGTGGGCCCCACGGTGATCGACCACGTCAAGACCGAAATGACCGCCTACACCGAGGAAATCTTCGGACCCGTCCTGGTAGTGGTCCGCGTCGCTGACCTCGAAGAAGGCATCGCGCTGATCAACTCCAACCCCTACGGCAACGGCACCGCGATCTTCACCTCGTCCGGCGCCGCAGCCCGGAAGTTCCAACGCTCCGTGACCGTCGGCATGGTGGGCATCAACGTGCCCCTGCCCGTCCCGGTGGCCTACCACTCCTTCGGCGGTTGGAAGAACTCGCTCTTCGGCGACAAGCACATCTACGGACCCGAAGGCGTCTCCTTCTACACCCGCGGTAAAGTCATCACTTCCCGCTGGCCCGAACCCACCCACGCCTCCGGCGCCTCCTACAACTTCCCTTCCAACTAATCCATCCCCACAGCCACCCTCGCCTCGCAAGCTCGGCCGGGGAACCCTGGCCGCGTGGGCCCTCTTAGAAAAGACAACGCCGTCATGACTGATGTTGAGAACAAGCTGATCATCGGCACCGCCCCTGATTCCTGGGGCGTCTGGTTCCCTGATGATCCGCAGCAGACTCCGTGGGAACGGTTCCTTGATGAGGTTGCGGAGTCCGGCTACAAGTGGATCGAGCTGGGTCCGTACGGCTACCTGCCGAACGACCCCACCCGCTTGGCTGAGGAACTGAAGCAGCGCGACCTCCAGGTCACCGCAGGTACGGTCTTCACGGCCTTCCACCGTGGTGCCAAGCAATACGACGAAGCATGGGAACCAGCCCGAAAGGTTGCCGAACTGACGGCAGCCATGGGCGGAGAACATATTGTGGTCATCCCCGCCATGTGGCGGGACGACGTCACCGGTGAAGCCGTTGAGAACGGTGAACTCTCGGACGAGCAATGGGCAGACCTGTTCGCTGGCCATAACCGCATGGGCAAGGTCCTGCTGGAGGACTTTGGATTGCACCAGCAGTTCCACTCGCATGCCGACTCGCACGTCGGTGCCCAAAAGGATATCGAAACGCTGTTGGCGGCCACCGATCCGCAGTACTTGAACCTGTGCCTGGACACGGGGCACGCCGAGTACTGCGGCGCATCGAGCCTGGAGCTCATCAAGAACTACCCGGACCGTATCGGATACCTGCACCTCAAGCAGATCAACCCCGAGGTCCTCGCCGAGGTGAACGAGAAGAACATGACCTGGGCAGCCGCCAACCTCGCCGGCGTCATGACCGAGCCGCCGAACGGCCTTCCGGACCTGCGCGCTGTCATCGAAGCCGTGGAAAGCCTCAACCGGCCCATCTTCGGCATCGTGGAGCAGGATATGTACCCGGTAGCGTTCGATGTGCCGATGCCGATCGCCAAGAGGACCCGGAACTACCTGCTTTCCTGCGGATCCCGCACCAGGGTCCAATAACGCCGTTCAGTAGCAAACCAAAATTTCACGAAGGACAGATACAGTGACCAAGATTCTCCGCGTTGCCGTCATTGGCGCAGGCCGCATGGGTGCGGACCACATCAAGCGCCTCAGTACCCGCATCCACGGCGCTGAAGTAGCCGCCGTCGTCGACGTCGACCTTGCCCGTGCGCAGGCCGCCATTGAGGGGATCGACGGCGCCGTGGCGTTGGCCAGTGCCGAAGAGGCGCTCAACAACGGTGACGTCAACGCCGTCCTGATTGCCACGCCTGGTTTCCTCCACGAGGAAATCCTTTATAAGGCGTTGGAGAAAGACTTCCCGATCTTGTGTGAGAAGCCGCTGACCCCGGACGCTGATAGCGCCTGGAAAGTTGTCCAGGCCGAGCAGGCTTTGGGTCACAAGCGCATCCAGGTGGGTTTCATGCGCCGTTTCGACGCCGAGTACTCGGCTTTGGGTGCGATCATCCGCAACAGCGAATTGGGGGAGCTGTTGATGCTGCACCACCAGCACCGCAACCCGAGCACGCCCGAGGGATTCACCAACGAGATGCTGATCAACGACTCCGTAGTCCACGAGTTCGACGCGATCCGCTACTTCACGGGTGAAGAAATCACCTCCGTGCAGGTCCGCTTGGGCAAGCCCACGCGCAGTGCGCCGAACGGCCAGCATGACCCGCAGCACGTGCTGCTCGAAACCGAGTCAGGTGTGCTGGCCGACGTCGAAATCTACGTCAACGCCAAATTCGGTTATCAGGTGGCCACGCAAGCGTCCTTTGAAGAGGGCATTGTGAGTATCGGCGGCGACAACGGCCCGTACATCCAGTCCGCGGGCAAGTGGGGCGGTAATGTCACCCCAGGTTTTGAAGAGCGTTTCGGAGCTGCGTACGACGTCGAGGTGCAGGCTTGGGTAGACGCCGCACTTCACGGCGAAATCGGCGGACCAACCGCCTGGGACGGCTACGCTACCGCAGCCTGCTGCGAGGCCGGCGTCGATGCCCAGAAGTCGGGCGAAAAGGTCAAAGTTCAGCTGAACACCAAGCCGGACCTGTATAAGTAGGGGACATTCACCATGAAGATTGCACTGGATCCCACACCGTTCCACCACAGCCACACCCTGCTGGAGTTCCCGCGCGTGGCAGCCGATCTCGGCTACAAATACCTTCAGATGACCCCGCACGCGGATCTCATCCCGTTCTATAACCACCCAAAGGCCGATGACGAACTCGTAGGAAAGCTGAAGGCAGCCTGCAAGGACACCGGCGTCGAAATCGCCTCGGTCCTGCCGGTCCTGCGGTGGTCAGGTCCGGACGAGGACGCCCGCGAAGCCGCAGTCCGGTACTGGAAGCGCGCCATCCAGATCACGGTAGACCTCGGCGTCCAGACCATGAACACCGAGTTCAGCGGCCGTCCGGAGAAAGCGGAGGAGTCTGAGCGTGCGTTTTACCGCTCCATGGAGGAACTGCTCCCGATCATCGAACGCGAGGGTCTGGACGTCCTCATTGATCCGCACCCGGACGACTTCGTGGAGGACGGCCTGGCCGCTCTCCGTGTCATCAGGGGCGTTAACTCCCCGAACATCGGGATGGTCTACGTCGCTTCGCACAGTTTCCACATGGGCAACAAGCCGTTGGAGATCATGCGGGCAGCGGGGGACAAGCTCCGCTTGGTGCACGTCTCGGACACCATGAACCATCATGCCTCCCACGGCCTCCGCTACATCACCAACCCGCCCGGCAATGCCGTCCGCGTTCACCAGCACCTCAAGATCGGCGACGGCGACGTGAACTGGGACGAGTTCTTTGGCGGCCTGAAGGAGATCGGCTTCCTGGACAAGGAAAACACCGTGATGGTCTCGTCGGTTTTCGCTGAGGATGAGAACGCGGAAGATGTTTCCCGCTACCAGCTCAAATCGATGGTCGACTACGTCGCCCGGACTAACTAAAGGCGGTAGCGGGAAAAGGAAGCCATGACCAAGTCTTCGTCAATCGAGACCAACACGAACCAGCTTGAAACTCTTCCGACACCATCGGGGAAGACCGGCAAACCGGACAACCCCAAGAAGTTCCTCCGCAAGGTGGCCTTGTTTTCTACCTTCGGCGGATTGCTGTTCGGCTATGACACCGGTGTAATCAACGGCGCCCTGCCGTTCATGCAGAAGGACCTTGGCCTGACGCCGTTGACTGAAGGCCTGGTCACCTCGACGCTGCTCTTCGGTGCGGCGTTCGGGGCGATCAGCGCAGGACGGCTGTCCGACCGCTTTGGACGGCGCAAGACGATTATGGGTCTTGCCTTGATCTTCGCCTTTGCCACTGTGGGTTGTTCCTTGGCACCGAGCACTGAGCTCCTTGTCCTTGCCCGCACAGTCCTGGGTCTCGCCGTCGGCGGTGCCTCAGTGATCGTTCCCGTGTATCTGGCAGAGATGTCTCCGGCGGCCCAGCGCGGGAGGATCGTGACGCAGAACGAGCTGATGATCGTGACCGGCCAGTTCCTCGCCTTTACGTTCAACGCGGTCCTGGGCAACCTGTTCCCTGAAGAGCTGCATGTGTGGCGCTGGATGCTGGTGATTGCCACGCTTCCTGCCGTTATTCTGTGGTTCGGCATGCTCGTCCTGCCGGAGAGCCCCCGTTGGCTCGCATCGGCCGGACGTTTCGGCGAGGTCCTGGAAGTCCTCCGCTCCACACGGAGTGCGGGAGAGGTCGGGGCCGAGTTCGACGAGGTGCGTCAGGCGGCCAGGGAGGACTATCAGTCAAAACTCGGGACGTTCAAGGACCTCACCGTGCCCTGGATACGCAGGATCTTTGTGGTTGGTCTTGGTATGGCCGTCATCAACCAGATCAGCGGCGTCAACGCCATCATGTATTACGGGACCACCATCTTGTCCTCGTCCGGCTTTGGGGACCAAGGGGCCTTGATTGCCAACGTCCTCAATGGCATGACGTCTGTGGCGGCCGTCATCGTAGGCATGTATTTGATGACGCGCGTGCGCCGGAAACCCATGCTCATTGTGGGGTTGATCGGTACCGCGTCATCGCTGACGGCCATTGCGCTTATCTCCCTGGCCTTGCCGGAAAGCACTCTGCGTGGCTATCTGGTGTTGCTGTTTATGGTGACGTTCCTTGCTTCCATGCAGGGGTGCATTGGAACCGTTACCTGGCTGACCATGTCCGAGATCTTCCCGATGCATGTTCGTGGGATCGGCATGGGCATCTGCGTTTTCGTGTTGTGGATGATCAACTTCCTGATCGGCTTTTTCTTCCCGCAGTTGGTCTCGCTGATGGGAGTTTCCGCGACATTCTTTATTTTCGTGGCCCTGCAGTTGTGCGCCATTGTGTGGGTCAAGCGCACTGTTCCGGAGACCAGGGGCAAGTCCCTTGAGGAATTGGAGCATCTTTTCAAAGAGAAGGCTGGAGTCACCGCTTGACTGAGGACCCTCCTTGAGTGGTGCTGTGTGGCGATAAAAAGATGGGGACGGCGCCTGAGCGCCGTCCCCATCCGGGCCCGGTAAGTAGTCCCGGGTGGCGTAAAGCCTCAGGCCGTCGGGTTCAACGACGCGGAGAGTGCCGCATCAGCATCCAGCAGGACCTGGGCTGCCACCTGCAGCCCTTCGATGCGACCCAGGGAAACGTCCTCGTGTTCGATGTTGACCAGCATGTCCGGGTCCACCTCATGGAGCGCACGCAGGAACTCAGTCCAGAAGGCGGTGTCGTGCCCGCGGCCCAGGGCCACGAAGTCCCATGCGGATTTCTTCGGCCATTCATTGGCCCACTCGTCGCCGCCAAGGTTTGTGCGGTTCTCATCCGGAGAGAGCCGGCGGAAACTGTTGTCCAGCACGCCGTAGAGGGCGGCATTGCCGGTATTCACCCGGACATCTTTTGCGGCCGCTTGGAACACCAGCGGACCGAGCTCGCGGACCACCGCAACTGGATCCATCTGCTGCCAGAAGAGGTGCGAAGCATCCAGTTCCACACCGACATGCGTGGCGCCGGTGAGTTCGATGAGCTTGTAGACGTCCGCAGTGTTGAACACGATGTTCTGCGGGTGCAGTTCGAGTGCCACCTTGACGTCGTGGTCCGCAGCAAGGCGGTCGGTTTCCCTCCAGAAATCGGCGGCGACGCCCCATTGATAGTCCAACACGTCAAGTGCCGCAGAGTTCCAGGCATTGACCACCCAGTTGACGGTAGTAGCACCGGGCTCGCCGCCGGGCAGCCCGGACATGGTGACTACCCGTTTCTGTCCCAGCCGATGCGCCAGTCGAATGGAGCGGCGGATATCTTCCGCATGCTTTTCGCCGATTTCGCGCTTAGGGTGCAGGGGATTGCCGTTGCAGTTCAGGCCGGCGATCGAAACGCCGGTCCCCTCAAACAGCGCCAGGTAATCATCGCGGGCCGCGTCGCTCTCCAGGATCTGATCCATGGTGGGTACATGAGCTGCCGGCAGGAAGCCTCCGGTATTGATTTCAATGCCGGTCAGTCCAAGGTCTGCGATGACCTTGAGCGCCTCCGGGAGTGGCCGGTCGTGCAGGATTGCGTTGTAGACGCCGAGTTTCATAGTGTGATCTTCTTCCCGTTGTTGAGGGCAGATTCGGTGACGGCACCGAGAAGTTCCATGTTGCGCACGCCTTCGTCGAAGGTGGCGCAGCGAGGCAGGGATGTGTCTTCGCCAAGGCCTGCAACCTCCTCGAGGAACGCGCGGGCCTGGTAGCCG
This sequence comes from Paenarthrobacter sp. TE3676, assembly GCF_056279165.1. Taxonomy (NCBI): domain Bacteria; kingdom Bacillati; phylum Actinomycetota; class Actinomycetes; order Micrococcales; family Micrococcaceae; genus Paenarthrobacter; species Paenarthrobacter sp. TE3676. The sequence goes on along the minus strand of NZ_JBWBQU010000004.1, from coordinate 123,679 downwards.
AACGCGTCGTTTTGGCCGAAACCCACCTCGGGAGCGTCCATGGCGAGGCCGCCGGTGATGTACGGGTGGCCGGGGCCGAGGATCACCTGGCGGTAGCCGTTCTGATTGCCGGATCCGTCATTGAGGAACAGTTGGATTTCCGATGGGCGGCGCTGGTCGAACTTGGCTGCGCCCTTTTCGCAGAACACCTCGAACTGCAGGCTATTGGCGTGTCCTGCCGCTACACGTGAGACTTCGAAACTTCCTGCACCGTTTGCGAACTCTGCGTTGAATGCCGCGTAGTCGTCGTTCTCAACAGCTTCGAAGGTGTCGCTGACGGCCACATGGTCATGGCCCATGACGGCGCTGAGCGGCAACGGACGCTTGTGGATCGCAGTGGTGAGCCGGCCGCCGCTGATGGACTTGATGTCACCGCACAGGAACTCGGAGACGTACGTCAGATGACTTCCGACGTCGGCCAGCGCACCGGAGCCGGGGCCGCCTTTGTAGCGCCAGCTCATCGGCGCTTCGGGGCTGAAACCGTAGTCGGTCCAGTACCGGCCGCTGAAGTGCAGGACATTCCCCAAGGTGCCGTTCTGGATAAGGTCGCGGATGTAGGCGATACCCGGGGTGCGGCGGAAGGTGAATCCGATACGGGCGATGGAGTTGGCGTTCCGGGCGGTGTCCGCCATGGCACGGGCATCTTCCAGCGAATCGCTCAACGGCTTCTCGCACAGCACGTGCTTGCCGGCGGCCAGGAGGCCTTCAACCACTTCGCGGTGCAATGAGTTCGCAATGACAACGCTTACAACGTCAATATCGTCCGCTGCTGCAATTGCCTGCCATGAGGTGTCATTGCGTTCGTAGCCGAAGCGGCGGGCCGCCAACGAGCCGAATTCGGCGTTCACGTCACCAATGGAGACCAAACGGATATTCGGAAGTACTGGGCTGTAGAGGGTGGACGCAGTCCGGTAAGCCGCTGCATGGGCCTTGCCGGCCATGCCTGCGCCGATGACCGCGACGCCAAGGCTTTCAGCCATGATTTCTCCTTTGAAATTCTGCCGCGGCGGGGAGACTCGACGGCATTTTGTAGCGCTACAATTTTGTAGGTTGGATTCGAGATTAGCCATGTCTATATGTCCTGTCAATCCTTCATCCCCATCAGACCGCCCCTACGGAAGTTGGCCCCATGAGCACAAGTACGCCGCAGGCGCGGCGCCCAACGATTTATGATGTGGCTAAGCTGGCCGGCGTTTCGCCGTCGCTGGTCTCGCTGGTCCTCCAGAACCCCGCGAAAGTCAGTGAGAAGCGCCGCGAGGCGGTCAAAACTGCCATCGCCGAGCTGGGATACCGCCCCAGCCGGGCGGCCACCACGCTGGCGAGCAGCCGGACCAAGAGCATCGGCCTCGTCATTGACGACTACCGCAACCTTTGGTTTGTTGACCTGCTGCGCGGACTGGAATCAGTGTTGACCGAACATGGCTATCAGGTCATGCTCGCCGATTCCCGCCCGGGCGAAAACCGCATCAAGGAGGCTGCTGACGGGTTGCTGGCCATGCATGTGGACGGCTTGGTGATTGCAGCCGAACCTGGCGCCACGGCGCTGGGCGGCACGGAAGTTCCCACCGTGGTTGCGGGGTGGCGGAATGGAGTTCCGGACGACGCTGACCTCATCACCAACGACGACGACGGTGGCGGCGCAATGGCGGCAGACCACCTGCTGCAACTCGGGCACCGCAGGATCGGGCACCTTTCGGGCTCCGGCGGCGCTGCAGCCCACCGCAGGGACGGCTTCCGGGACCGACTCCATCAAGCCGGTGTAGAACCGCTGATCGTGGGGGAGGAGGGTGATACCACGGAGGAGGACGGGTACTCTTCGGCTTGCTGGCTCCTTGATCGCCACCCGGACACGACGGCAATTTTTGCGGCCAATGACACGATGGCGCTGGGCGCCTTTGGCGCGATCAAGGCCCGCGGCTTGTCGGTCCCAACGGATATCACGGTGATTGGCTATGACAATTCAGCGCTGGCGAAGTCCCGCTATCTCGAACTGACGTCCGTGGACAACCGCAGCGATGTGGTGGGGGTGGATGTTGCCAAAGCGCTATTGAATCGCATCCAAGGCGTTGCCCCGGTATCGCAGCGCAAGCTGATTGACCCCATTTTGGTAGTTCGGGGCACTACGGCGGCGCCACGATCCTGAGTGCTGGAGGAGGATGCCACGTACAAACATACTAATGTCAGGACAAACTATTGACATTTGTGAGTTCGGTCACCATGATCGAGGTAGCAGGCGATCCGGGAACGAGTCCCCGGACGCCCGAAGCTGACATCAAAGGAGATAACGGTGGCAAAATTCTCGTGGCGCAAAGCGGCAGTCGTCGCAGCAGTGGTTCCGTTGGTGGCCCTGAGCGCCTGTTCCAGCCAGGGCGGCAAACCTGCAGATTCCGGTGGGGGTGCAGGCGCTGGACAGGTAGCCGGCACAGACCGCATTAAGGTGGCCCTGATTACTCACGCAGCGGCAGGCGACACCTTCTGGGACATTGTCCGCAAGGGGGCAGAAGAAGCGTCAAGCAAGGACAATGTAGAACTTCTGTACACCAGCGATCCCGAAGCAGGGCGCCAGGCCCAGCTTGTTCAACAGGCCATCGACCAGAAGGTTGACGGCATTGCTGTCACGGTGGCAACTCCGGATGCGTTGAAGGATGTATTGAAGAAAGCCACTGATGCGGGTATCCCCGTGGTGAGCCTCAATGCCGGTGAATCTGTTTCCAGCCAGCTCGGTGCTTTCACGCACTTCGGGTCCAACGAACAGCTTGCCGGCGAGGCAGTCGGCACCCGGCTCGCCTCAGAAGGCTACAAGCACCCGGTTTGCGTCATCCAGCAGCAGGGCCACGTGGGCTTGGAAGCGCGCTGCGCCGGCGTAAAGGCCAAGGTGCCGGCCACGGAAATCCTCTACGTCGACGGCAAGGACATGACTGCTGTCCAGTCAACGGCCACGGCCAAACTTCAGGCGTCCAAAGATGCTGATGTGATCATCGGTCTCGGCGCTCCCATCACCCTTACCTTGCTCAAATCAGTTACCGATGCCGGCAGCTCGTCCAAGGTAGCCAGCTTCGACCTGAATGCCGAACTTGCCCAGAAGATCGTAGACGGCCAAGTGATCTTCACAGTCGACCAGCAGCCATGGCTTCAGGGCTACATGTCAGTTGATGCCCTGTGGCAGGCAAAGCGCGGCGGCTTCAAGATCGGCGGCGGCCAGCCCGTCCTGACCGGTCCAACCATTGTGGACAAGGCCAACGCCTCAGACGTCCTCAAGTTCGCCCAGCAGGGCGTCCGCTAGATCCAGGCATCCGGCTGCGTGGCGGAGAACCGCCACGCAGCCTGACCAACAAGGAGTCATTCCTATGGCAAATACAACAACTCTGCCGCCGGCGGGGGCTTCGGCCCCTGGCGACGAACGGGTCGGACGCCGTAGTCCAGTCCAAAAGTTCCTGGCGAGGCCCGAGGTCGGTGCACTGGTCGGAGCAGTTGTCCTGTTCATCTTCTTCGCTTCTGTTTCCCAGACGTTTACCCAACCGAACGCCCTCGCAACTGTGCTCTACGGCTCATCGACCATAGGCATCATGGCGGTAGGGGTTTCACTGCTGATGATCGGTGGCGAGTTCGACCTTTCCACTGGTGTGGCCGTGATCTCCTCCGCCCTGACTGCCTCGCTCTTCAGCTGGAACTTCTCACTGAATGCCTGGGTTGGTGTCACGCTGGCTCTGGTGGTCTCGCTCGGCATTGGATTCATCAACGGCTGGATTCTCGTCAAGACCAAGCTCCCCAGCTTCATCGTTACCCTGGCTACCTTCCTCATGCTGACTGGCCTCAATCTGGCACTGACCCGCCTTATCGGCGGCAGTGTTTCCTCGCCGTCGATCTCCAAATTGGACGGATTCGAATCAGCACGGGCGGTGTTCGCCTCCTCCATCAGCATCGGCGGCGTGGAAGTCAAGATCACGGTGTTCTTCTGGATCGTCCTCGTGGCAGTGGCATCGTGGATCCTTTTGCGCACCCGCGTTGGCAACTGGATCTTCGCCGTGGGCGGTGACGCCAATGCCGCCCGCGCAGTTGGTGTCCCTGTAACCAAGACCAAGATCGGCCTCTTCATGGCGGTTGGTTTCTGCGGTTGGATCCTGGGCATGCACAACCTCTTTGCTTTCGATGCCGTGCAGTCCGGCGAAGGTGTGGGCAACGAGTTCCTCTACATCATTGCGGCCGTCATTGGTGGCTGCCTCCTGACAGGCGGCTACGGCTCGGCCGTGGGTGGCGCTATTGGTGCCTTCATCTTTGGCATGGCTAACAAGGGCATCGTCTACGCGCAATGGAACCCGGACTGGTTCAAGTTCTTCCTGGGCTTGATGCTGTTGCTCGCCACCATCGTCAACCTCATCGTCAAGCGACGCGCGGAACTCAAGTAAGGGGCCCGGGAAATGAATGCCAAAGCGATCGACCAGGAAACGTTGCTCCAGAATGAGCGCGATCCCCTCACCCACACGCCCGTCCATCTCCTCTCCCTGGAAGGGGTCGGCAAGCACTACGGCAACATCATCGCCCTGCGCGACGTCACGATGGCCGTGGACAACGGCCGTGTCACCTGTGTTCTGGGAGATAACGGCGCGGGTAAGTCAACGCTGATCAAGATCATCGCCGGCCTCCACCAGCACGACGAAGGCGTCCTGAACATCATGGGTGAGGAACGGAAGTTCGGATCTCCCCGAGATGCCCTGGACGCCGGCATTGCCACGGTGTACCAGGACCTTGCAGTGGTACCGCTGATGCCGATCTGGCGGAATTTCTTCCTCGGATCAGAGCTCACCAAGGGCTTCGGACCGTTCAAGTACATGGACGTCGAACAGATGAAGGCCATCACGCTCAAGGAATTGGCCGAGATGGGCATCGACCTGCGCGATGTGGAGCAACCCATTGGTCAGCTCTCCGGTGGTGAACGCCAGTGTGTCGCGATTGCCCGCGCCGTGTACTTCGGTGCGAAGGTCCTGATTCTGGACGAACCCACGGCAGCGCTGGGCGTGAAGCAGTCAGGCGTGGTCCTGCGCTATATCCTCCAAGCCCGCGACCGTGGTCTGGGCGTCATCTTCATTACCCACAATCCGCACCACGCCTTCCCGGTCGGGGATCGTTTCCTGCTGCTCAAGCGCGGCAAATCCATTGGCTACTACGACAAGAAGGACATCACCCTGGACGAACTCACTGCCCAGATGGCCGGTGGCGCTGAACTGGCTGAACTCGCACATGAATTGGAGCAGCTGGGCGGCCACGGCGACGTGGTGAAGGAGGTCAAAGCGGAAGTTGCGGACGTGACGGACAGCGTGAACGCCGGCGCTCCGAAGCACGCGTAGCAGCAGCACAGGCTCAGTAACAGCAGGCCCAGTAGCAGCATCGGCGGGGTGCTTCCGGTCTACCCGGAACACCCCGCCACACTGTGCGCACACTACGCACACACTTAGGAAAAGAAGGGAACACCATGTCGATCCGGGTAGGTGTGATTGGCGCCGGAATCATGGGCGCGGACCACATCAGGAACCTTTCCACCACCATCGGCGGTGCCGAAGTCACCTTTGTGGCAGACCTCGAAGTCGACCGTGCCGCCGCGGCGGCACCGCCCACCGTGCGTATTACCTCAGACCCATCGGAGCTGATCAATGCCAGCGAGGTGGACGCCGTCGTCGTTGCCTCGCACGATTCCACGCACGCCGGCCTGGTCCTTGAATGCTTCGAAGCAATGACCCCTGTGCTCTGCGAAAAGCCGCTGGCACCAACACTTCTTGAAAGCCTGGAAGTAGTTGCGGCTGACGCCGACATCGTGGCCGCAACGGGCGCCTCGCTGCTCTCGCTTGGCTTCATGCGACGCTTCGATCCGGGTTATGTGGCTCTGCGGGAATCCGTGCGCGGGAGAAAGCAGGGCGAACCCCTTATGGTTCACTGCGTCAGCAGGAACGGCTCAGCAGCGCCAGGAACAACCGCGGAATCGGCCATCACCAACTCAGCCATCCACGAGTTGGACATCGTCCCATGGCTACTGGATTCTCCTATTACGGAAGTTTCATGGCAGGCCGGAAAGAGCACCCGCCGTGCCGAAGCCGGGCTGCAAGATCCTGCGTTCATGACGTTGCGCACGGCGGACGGGACACTGGCCACGCTGGAGCTGTACCTCAATTCCCAGTACGGCTACACCACGCGCTGCGAAGTGGTTTCGGAGCTCGGTACCACGTCCCTTCAGGAGCCGGCCCTACTCGGTATCGAACAGGACGGAGCCAGGCAGGAGCTAATCCCTGCGGACTGGCGCCCCCGTTTCGCTGACGCGTACCGGATTCAGTTGCAGGCTTGGATTTCTGCACTCGCGGGCGGAGAGCCGACTCCCCTTGCCGGTGCACAGGACGGACTCAACGCCTCCCTCGTTGCACAAGCCATGATCCAGTCGCTGCATAGCGACGGAACGTCTACGAAAGTCAGCTACTCGTGACGTCAATAGGGCTTCCGCACTCCCGTGTACCGGAATCCCGCGATGCTCCGAGTCTGCGCTGGGGCATCATGGGCCCCGGATGGATCGCCGAACGGTTCACCGAATCCATCCAGGCACACACCGGGCAGGTGATCGCCGCCGTCGGCTCCCGTTCCCTGAACCGGTCCAAGGCGTTTGCGGAGGCGTTCGACATTCCCGCCGCCTATGGCAGTTATGAGGAACTGGCGGCCGCCCCGGACGTAGACATCGTCTACGTGTGTACGCCGCATACCGGCCACCACGCGGCCGCGGTCCTGGCCATCGACGCCGGCAAGCACGTCTTGGTCGAAAAGCCAATTGGACTCGACGCAGATCAGGCACGGGACATCGCGGCGCGGGCGGAGGCTGCAGGTGTCTTTGCCGCGGAGGCAATGTGGACCTTCTTCCTGCCAAAATTCGATGTGATCCGGCAGATACTCGATGCCGGAACGCTGGGCACCATCACCACGGTGGTGGCGGAGTACGGTGAGCACTTTGATCCTTCGCATCGAATCTTTAATCCGGATCTGGCCGGTGGTCCGCTGCTTGATCTCGGCACGTACCCCCTGGCGCTGGTTACAGAGGTGTTAGGCAGTCCGCGCTACCTGCGGGCAGTCGGCCAGCCCCACGAATCCGGGGTTAATGCGCAACTGTCCGCCGTCATGCAGTTCGACGGCGGTGCACAGGCTGTCGTGAACACCCACGTCCATAACTTCACGCCCACCGCAGCCACCATTGTTGGCTCAAAGGCGACCTTGGTAATCGACGGTCCCTTCAACATGCCCGGCGCATTCGAGATCAGGTTTCCCGACGGTTCCCGACTACGCCACGATGAACCAGCAGGCGGACACTTCGAAGGCCTTCACTATGAGGCCGCGGCCGTGGCCAGGGCCATTGCCGCCGGCAGCACGCAATCCAGCGAACGGACGCTGGCGGCCTCCATCCGCACCCTGGAAGTCGCCGATGAGATTCGACGCCAGCTGGGCGTGGTGTTCCCGGTACCAGTCACCCTTCTACCTTCAAAGGAAAATCATGAGTGATGTCATTCTTGGCTTGGTTGGCGTAGGACGCATCGGCGTCATGCACGCCAACAACATCGTCGCCCTCAAGGAAACGCTGGGTCGCAGGGGCGTCAATATCCGCCTGAAGCTGACCGACGTAGCTACCGAGCATGCACGTTCCGTCGCGGCTGGATTGGGTGCAGAGTTTGCGACTTCGGTGTCGGAGCTGCTCGACTCCGGTGTGGATGGCTTGGTGATTGCCACGGGAACGGCAACCCATCCGGAACTGATCCGCGCCGGAGTGGATGCAGGCGTTCCTGTGTTCTGCGAAAAGCCCGTGGCCATGAACGTCTCCGATGCGCTGCCTGTGGTGGACTACATCAGCGAGAACAACGGCGTGGTGCAAATCGGCCACCAGCGACGTTTCGATGCAGGCTATTTGGAGGCCAAGCGCGCGTATCAGGCCGGTGAGTTGGGGTGGATCCATTCCCTGCGCGCAGTTACCTGCGATATGGCGCCACCCCCGGTCGAGTTCCTGGCGACATCCGGGGGACTGTTCCGGGACTGCTCAGTCCATGACTTCGACATCCTTCGGTGGCTGACGGGCCGCGAAATCGTGGAGGTTTATGCCAGGGGTTCCAACAATGGAGACCCGGCCATCGGCAACGTGGGTGACGTGGATACGGCTTTGGCCCTCATCACTTTCGACGACGGCACGGTGGGCACGGTTTCTGCCAGCCGCTACAACGGGGCCGGCCACGATGTGCGGTTGGAGATTCAGGGGTCCAACAGTTCGGTCATGGTGGGCTTGGATGAGAAGACCGCATTGACGTCGGCTGAGGCTGAGGTCACTTTCCCTGGAGGGGAACCGCATCAGACTTTCGCCGAGCGTTTCGACCAGGCGTACCGCTCCGAGATGGTTGCCTTTGTGGAGTTGGTGATGGGGGAGCGCGAAAATCCCTGCACCCCGGAAGACGCAGTAGCAGCCTCCCGTGTGGCAGATGCGGCCCAGGAATCGCTGGCAACCGGTACGCCTGTGAGGGTTGCTCTCAAAGTATCCAGCTGACGCTTCCGCCAAAAGTGCCCCTTCTTCGAATCTGTTGGATTCGAAGAAGGGGCACTTTCATGCTTGAAACTAGACGCCGAACGGCAGCCGCGCGTCGATGTCCTGGCCTTCCCAGCTCTCCCGTACCCAACCATGGTGGGGGTCGTCGCTGATCAACCATTCGCGAACGGGCCCAGGGCCCGCCATGACGTTCAGGTAGTACATGTCGTAGCCCGGTGCTGCCATGGCGGGGCCGTGCCAACCATAGGGGACCAGGACTACGTCGCCGGTCCTGACTTCGGCGGAAACGTCGATGGGACGCTCGTCCGAGGCGTAGACCCGTTGGTAGCCGATTGCGTCCGCGTCTGCCGGTGCACCTGAGCCGACGGCTACCTGTGTCTCGAAGTAATAGATCTCTTCAAGGTGGGTTTCGCCGTCCTTTTCCTCATCGTGCTTGTGTGGGGGATAGGAGGACCAGTTCCCGGCGGGAGTAATGACCTCGCACACGATAAAGCGGTCGGCCTCCAGTGCTGCCGGGGTGCCGAAGTTGTGTACCTGCCGCGAACAGTTACCGGCGCCCCGGAGTTCCACGGGCGTCTCGGCAGCAGTGACGAGGCGGGTCGGGTAGGCGGTGTGCGCAGGGGCGGTTGCGATGGCAACACGCCCGCCGTCTGCCGAGCTGATGCTGACGGACTTTCCGGTACCGGAGTACAGGATGTCGCTGGGTCCGTGGAACACGGAGGCCCGGCCCTCAAGGGCATGATCGACGCCGTCGACGGTCACGGTGAAGGCGCCGCTGAGGGGCACCACAATGCGTTCCTCACCAACAGCAGGAAGCTCGACGGCGGCGCCCGCCGGAATGGTGGCGACCTTGAGGCCCGTGTGTTCCCAGCCATCAATGGCAAGGGTGGAATCAGAAGTGCCGAGCGAGATGTCCCACACGCCGTCGGCGGCGGAACCCAAGGGGTAAACCCAATTCGTCATGGAAGGGGGGTCCTTTGTATTAGCTGTACTAGTTGTTTTGGCCTAATCAGCGCTGTACGAGTGTCATTTCAAAGCTGTAGGAATCGGCGCGGTAGACGTGGTGGCCGGTTTCCACATGCCGGCCGGTGTCGTCCACAGCCGTGCGTTCCATGGTGACCAAGGCGGAATTGACTTCGGTTTCAAGGAGTGGTGCCTGGTAGTCATTGGCGATCATGGCGCCGATACGTTGCGTGGCCAGACGGAAGTTGACGCCGCCACGGCGCAGGATTGAGTAGAGTCCCTCTGCCGCAAGCATGGCTTCGTCCATGGTGGCGATGTCATCCCGCACCCAGTTCTCCATCAGGGCCAGTGGTTTGCCCCCAACTTTACGAAGACGCGTGAAGTGGTAGACCTTGGAGCCAGCGGGCAGCTCAAGCGCAGCGAGGGTGGCGGCGTCGGCTTCCTCGTGGGAAAAGCTGAGCACTGTAGTTGTGGGCTTCTTGCCATTATTGGTGAGATCGTCAAAAAGGCTGGAAAGTTCCAAGGGTCGACGGACCTGGCTGGATACCACTTGGGTACCTACCCCGCGTTTGCGAACCAGGAGACCGGAGCGGACTAACTCGTCCATGGCCTTACGCATGGTTGGCCTGGACAGGTTGAGCTGGGCTGCGAGGTCGATTTCGTTCTCAAGGCGACTGCCGGGTTCCAATACTCCGCTGTGGATGGCGGCCTCGATACCCTGTACAACTTGGTGGTAGAGAGGCACAGGAGAAGAGCGGTCGATGTTAAGACCAAGTTTTGTAACCACTGGAATACCCCGGGTTTCAGGCGCAACCTCTTGCCTCCTGGCGGATGCTCAAGGTATGTAGCCATTTGTTCGCTTGATAGGACATACTTTCTCCCTCGATGGTAGCAGTCAACTTTCGATGGTCAAATGGTTTATGTCAGAGCACAAGACATCGGGAGGATGAGTGCCATGCCGAAAACCGGAAAAAACGATCACGCCCGCAAGGGTGAGTTGCCGTCCACCTTGCAGCGCTCGGACCAGAAGGCCCAGGACACTTTTGCCAAGACCTACGATTCGGCCATGGAGTCCTATGACAATGACCCGAGTCGGGCTGCCCGCACGGCTTTTGCGGCTCTAAAGCACAGTTACGAAAAGGTGGGCGACCACTGGGAGCCCAAAGAGGAACGCGGACCTTCCGATGCCCACGCCGAGGAGGGCGTGGATTCAGCCAAACCCACGGCCGGGGGTGTGGATGCCAATGCCTCCAAAGAGCACCTCTACCGGCGGGCGCGGGAATTGAATATCAAGGGCCGCTCGATAATGGACAAGAACGAGCTGGTGGAAGCGCTGCAGAAGGCCAACGACGCCGCAACGCGAAAGGCTCGGGAAGGCTAGCCCCCGGTCATCCCGCCTGGTCTTGGGTTGGTCCGACATACGCCAAATATGCAGGAACCGGTTCACACCGGCATAGTTAACGTCTTGGGGTTGCACTTTATGGGTACAGTCACCGCATGAAGGCAGGACAGAAACGAACAGGGGCTTAACTTGGCAGGGAATGCGACCTTCCGGCACAGCAACACCGCGCTGCTCTCGGTGAGCAGCGTCGAGGCTCCGAGGATAGTGAGCTCCACGGATTTCGACCGGAGATTGGCTTCGACCCTGCAGCGGCTGAAGTTTCCACCACGATTGCTCGAGCGCGTTGCCGGCATCACGCACCGCCGCTGGTGGGCGGCAGGGACATCGTTCGATGACGCTGCGGTGGAGGCGGGCGCAAAAGCCCTGGCTGAAGCCGGCGTCGAAGCCTCGGAAATCGGCTTGCTGATCAACACCTCGGTTACCAGGCGCAACCTTGAGCCGTCCGTGGCGGTCAAAATCCACCACGAACTCGGCCTGCCGTCGTCGGCCATGAACTTTGACTTGGCCAACGCCTGCCTCGGATTCGTGAACGGCTTGATCCTGGCGGCAAACATGATCGACTCGGGCCAGATCCGGTATGCGGTCATCGTCAACGGAGAGGACGCGCAGGGCACCCAAGAGGCTACGCTGGCGCGACTCCAGAGGCCTGAGACCACGCGCGAAGACTTCAACCGGGAGTTTGCCACGTTGACCCTTGGGTCCGGGGCCGCCGCGGCCGTCCTGGGTCCGGTGGACGAGCACCCGGGAGCGCACCGGCTTGTGGGCGGCGTGATGCGTGCCGGCACGGAACACCACGAATTGTGCGTTGGCGGTATCGATGGCATGTCCACCGACACCAAGGGCTTGCTCGACGGCGGCCTGCAGCTTGTGGTGGACGCTTGGCATGAAGCCCAGCCTGAATGGGACTGGGCCAGCATGGACCGCTACGTCACTCACCAGGTCAGTAACGCCTACACCCAGGCGATCATCAATGCCATCGACCTGGACCCGGACAAGGTTCCCATTACGTTCCCGCACTGGGGCAATGTGGGGCCAGCATCGCTCCCCATGACGCTCGCCGCCCAGGCGCAGTCATTGACCTCGGGTGACCGGGTCCTGTGCATGGGCGTGGGCTCGGGACTGAATGCCGGAATGGTGGAAATCGTTTGGTAGCCACCAACTGGCCCGGTGTGGACCCGGAATGGTCGCGGACAATCCGTGTAGTTTCCACGTCGGAGGTGGACGCGCCGGGCTCTGTTCGCCGCTGGCATGTGCTGGATAACGGTGCCCAGCTGGCACGCCGTGGCCTGACTCCGCTCGGGACTTTGCTGTGCGTGCATGGCAACCCCACTTGGTCTTATTTATGGCGGACGCTGTTGAGCGCGGGTGGAGACGCCGCCCATCCGTGGCGGGTCGTAGCTGTGGACCAGCTGGACATGGGCTATTCAGAGCGCACCGGAACATTCCGGCGCCTGGCTGACAGGATCAATGACCTGGGTGATCTCACAGATGCGCTGGGCCTGGAGGGGCCGGTTGTGACGGTGGGCCACGACTGGGGTGGCGTGATCAGCACAGGCTGGGCGCTGGAGCACCCTCAGCTCGTCAGGGGTGTGGTGCTGACTAATACTGCCGTCCATCAGCCCTCGGATTCGCCCATCCCGTCGGCACTGCGGCTCGCCTTGCACCCCGCCGTGCACCGGTGGGGCACCACGACGTCGGACGCCTTCCTGCGCGTGACGCACTCGCTGGCAACCCCGCCGCTGCCGGCCGACGTCGGAAGGGCTTTCATGGCCCCCTACCGCGGAGCCGGACGCCGGGCAGGGGTGGGGAATTTTGTTGCGGATATCCCCGCGGATGCGGACCATCCCAGCTTCCCTGCGCTGACCCGTGTAGCGGAAGGCCTGCGCGGGCTGAAGGCGCCGGTCCTGATGCTCTGGGGCCCCCAGGATCCGATATTTTCCGATCGGTACCTCAAAGATCTCATCGGCCGGCTTCCGCATGCTGACGTCCATCGCTTCGAAGGGGCAGGACACCTCTTGCCGGAGGACCGGGACATTGCCACGCCTGTTTTTGACTGGCTTGCTGTACATGGTGCCGTCATCATTGGCGACGATTCCCACGTGGCCGTTGCTACCGTCGGCGGAGAGCCGGTCAAGGATGTGTCCGGAGAGAAGGATCCAGCATTCCGTCCACTGTGGGACTCGCTGCGCGAGCTGGCTGGTGGTCCAGGAAAGCACGACATCGCTGTGGCCGAAATGTCGCCCGACGGCAGCGTGAGTCGGGCGCTCAGTTGGCAACAGCTGGACCGGAACATCCTCGATTTGGCCGATGGCCTGCGGGAAGTCGGTGTAGGGAGCGGTAGCCGTGTGAGCCTGATGGTCCCGCCCGGCACTGAGCTCACCGTGGCACTCTACGCCTGCCTGAAATTGGGTGCGGTAGTAGTGGTGGCCGACGCCGGACTGGGAACCAAAGGCATGAGCCGCGCCGTGAAGGGTGCCACGGCCGACTTCCTCATTGGCATCGACAAGGCACTTGCGGCAGCCTCGGTGCTCGGCTGGCCGGGGCGGCGCATCAGCGTGCAGGACCTCCCCGCCACCCGCCGTCTATTCCTGGGGGTTGAGACCTCGCTCGCGGCCTTGGGGCGGCGTGGAGCAACAGGCGGCGCCGGGCGCGGCGGCGAGGTGCCAAGGACGAGTGTGGACCCGGCTGCCCCCGCCGCTGTCCTGTTCACCTCCGGCTCCACTGGCCCCGCTAAGGGCGTGCTGTACACCCACGGGCAGCTGGCCGCGATGCGGGATACGGTTGCCGCGACTTTCGGGATCCGTTCCGGTGCCCGCCTTGTAGCGGGCTTCGCCCCCTTTGCTTTACTGGGCCCGGCGCTCGGAGCGGTTTCGGTGACCCCGGCCATGGACGTTACTGCGCCCCGCACCTTGACGGCCCGGGCACTGGCGGACGCTGTCGCTGCCATCGACGCTACCGTGGTCTTCGCCTCGCCCGCAGCGTTGCGTAATGTCACTACTACCCGGGATGGCCTGAGCCGGACAGGGCGCATTGCTCTTCAAAACATTGAGCTGCTCCTGTCCGCAGGCGCGCCCGTCCCTGAGCGGCTCCTGGCACAGGTGCAGCAGTTGATGCCCCAAGCGTCCCTGCATACTCCCTACGGGATGACGGAGGCGCTTCCGGTCACGGACATCAGCCTGGAAGAAATTCAAGCGGCGGAAGCCGACGCGGCTGCCGGGACCGTGATCGGAGCCGGGAACGGGGTTTGCGTGGGGAAGCCGGTACACGGAGCCGATCTGGCTGTTGTTCCGTTGGCGGCGGATGGAACCGCAACCGGATCGAACCTTGTGACAGAGGCGGGGGTCACCGGCGAAATCCTGGTCAGCGCGCCGCACGTCAAGGAGGCCTATGACAGGCTCTGGCTGACCCAACGGGAGAGTGCCGGCGTTACCGGATGGCACCGCACGGGCGACGTGGGACACTTCGACGCCGCTGGCCGACTTTGGGTGGAGGGACGCCTTGCCCATGTTGTGACGGCACCTGGGACTGTGGTGACGCCAGTCGGGGCAGAACAATCCATCGAACGCCTGGACGGCGTACGGGTGGCTGCCATCGCCGGGGTTGGACCGTCGGGAACCCAGGCGGTGGTTGCAGTGGTGGAGACCGCGCCTCCCGTTCCCAAAGCCGGCCCCGCCGGGCCGCAACTCGCGGGGCGTGTCCGACGCGCGGCCTCCGAAGCCGGGGTCGATGTCAGTGCCGTGCTGGTGGTCCCCGCGCAGCCCACCGACATCCGGCACAACGCCAAGATCGACAGGACCCGCCTGGCCCGCTGGGCTTCACGGGTGCTGGCTGGCGGACGTCCGGGGAAGCCATGAGGGTTCTGGTCACCGGTGCCAGCGGGCTCCTGGGAGGGGAGGTTGCACGGCAACTGCTTCGCCAAGGCCATGCCGTCGCAACCTTTCAGCGCCGCCCGTCGGGCGTGGACGGCGCGAAGGACTTCTGCGGTTCCATTGACGACGTTGCGGCTCTCCGCAACGCAGTCGCCGGGGCGGAAGGAATCATCCACCTCGCCGCCAAAGTGTCCATCACAGGGCGCGCGACCGAGTTTGAGGCAGTGAATGTGGAGGGAACCCGCCGGTTGCTCCATGAGGCCCGGACGGCGGGGGTGCGGGACGTCGTGTATGTTTCGTCACCGTCGGTGGCCCACTCCGGCGCGGCCATCGTGGGATTGGGGGCGGAGCAGGCTGACCCACATCATGCGCGGGGCGACTATGCCCGCACCAAGGCCGCGGCAGAATTGCTGGCCCTCGCGGCGGATCGACCGGAATTCCGGGTGGCAGCAGTGCGGCCCCACATTGTGTGGGGCCCCGGCGACACCCAGTTGGTGGAACGCGTCCTGGCTCGCGCCAGTCACAGTCGTCTGCCATTGCTCGACGCCGGCGCTGCCCTGATCGATACGACTTACGTGGACAACGCCGCGTCCGCCATCGTTGCTGCGCTGCACCGGATGGAGCACGTCCACGGCAAGGCCGTGGTGGTGAGCAACGGTGAGCCCCGGCCCATCGGCGAGCTGCTGGCCGGCATCTGCTCAGCGGGTGGCGTGGCCCCGCCGTCGTGGTCTGTGCCGGGCGGTGCGGCACGGGCAGTCGGAGCAGTAGTGGAAAAACTCTGGACCTGGGCGGGGCGCAAAGAGGAACCGCCGATGACCAGGTTCCTCGCCGAACAGCTCTCCACCGCGCATTGGTTCGACCAGCGAGTGACCCGTGACCTCCTCGACTGGGCACCTGCTGTCTCGATCGATGAAGGACTGGCCAGGCTGGCCGAGTACTACGGTTCGAGTATCCGGCCATAGGGAAACAGGCCGGGATCGGAAGAGCGGTTCTGCCTTTTCACCGGATCAGTGTTGCCAAACCCTAACCGCAGGATCAAAGTGAGATAAATCAGATCACTTACATGGTCCGGGGGGCCGTGTACGGGCCGGGGGTGGACCATGAGCACCACGTCAGACAACGCCTTGGAAGCAACGCCTGCAGGTGAGGAACCAGAGCTAAAACGCGTGCTGGGACCCAAACTTCTCCTGCTCTTCATTGTCGGCGACATTCTTGGGGCCGGGGTCTATGCGGTTACCGGGACCATGGCAGGGACCGTTGGTGGCATCGTCTGGTTGCCCTTCCTGCTCGCCTTTGTCGTCGCCACCCTCACCGCGTTTTCCTACCTTGAGTTAGTGACGCAATACCCTCAGGCAGCAGGCGCCGCGCTTTATACGCATAAGGCCTTCGGGATCCATTTCGTCACGTTCCTCGTGGCGTTCGCTGTTGTTTGCTCCGGCATCACCAGCGCGTCGACATCCGCCAATGTCCTTGCCCAGAACTTTTTTGGCGGCTTGGAGGTCAACGGCTGGATGGATGTACCGGACCGTGGCGTGATCACCGCCGTCGCATTGGGCTTCATGCTCCTGCTTGCGGTGATCAACCTGCGCGGCGTGGGGGAAAGCGTTAAGTTCAACGTCATACTCACCGCCGTTGAGGTGCTTGCACTGTGCGTGGTGATCGGGGTTGGCTTCTTCGTGATGGCCCAGGGAACCGGCAATGTCCAGGAGATCTTCGTTTTTACCGACTATCAGGACAAGGGGCTGTTCCTGGCGGTCACTGCAGCTACGTCCATTGCATTCTTTGCCATGGTGGGCTTCGAGGACTCCGTGAACATGGTTGAGGAAACCAGGAATCCCGAGAGGATTTTCCCCCGCACCATGTTGACTGGCCTCGGCATCGCAGTGATCCTCTACATGCTGGTGGCTGTGTCCGTGGTGAGTGTGCTGACCCCGGCAGAGCTGGGGGAGATCAGGGAAGCTGAAGGTGCGGCGCTCCTGGAAGTGGTGCACAAGGGATCACCGGATTTCCCCATCGACAAGATCTTTCCCTTCCTCGCCGTGTTCGCAGTGGCCAACACGGCGCTGATCAACATGTTGATGGCCAGCCGGCTGATTTATGGCATGGCACGCCAGCACGTTTTGCCCCGCTCCTTGGGACGAGTATTGCCGGGTCGTCGTTCGCCGTGGGCTGGCATCGCGTTCTCTACCGTCCTTGCCATGGGGCTGATTTGGTACGTCAGCATCGACCCCTCAAGCAACATCGTGGCCAATCTTTCCGGGACCACGGCGTTCCTGCTGCTGTGCGTGTTCACGCTGGTAAACGTCGCCTGCGTCGTCCTTCGCCGAAAGCGGGACCCGCACCGGAAGGTGTTCTTCACTTCCCCGGGACAACTGCCGTTGGTAGCAGCCGTACTGTGTGCCTTCCTCGCTGGTCCATGGGTGGGCAGGAACCCCGTCCAGTACCAAGTGGCTGGCGGCCTCATGGCCATCGGCGTGGTGCTGTGGTTCATCACCTGGCTGATCACCAGGAAGACCAACACCAGAGGGGGAGAACCAGCCCGAGCACAGGCGGATACGGAAAGCCGAGGACGACAGCAGCCACCGGAGGAATAACCCGAAATCAGGTCAGGTGGTCGAAGTCTCCCCGCGTCCATGCTGCGTGCCGTTGGGCCGAGTCGTGCAGTACGCCTTTCGCTCCGGAATCGATGACGTTGTTGAAGTTGCCGTAGATTCGGTCGAACGTCAGCATTTCCAGTTGAGCTGCAATACGTAATGCCACTCCGCCGGAGAGAGGTAAGCGATTGGGATAACTGCGCATGAAGGCGACCGTGCGACGATCGGGATTGGGAAACACGGTGTCGCCGGTCAGCAGTACCCCTTTGCCGCCGGCTCCTGCTGCCCAGTGCGCCACCGCACTGCCTGGGAAATGCCCACCCGTCTGATGCAGGACCAATCCATCGGCGATTGTTGTGCTTCCAGACCAGTAGGTAACGCTTGGGTCGCTGCGACCGAGCCATTCGCGGTCGGCCTCCGCGATCAGGACCGGGACGTTGCCAAGACGGCGCGACCATTCCACCTGAACGCCGAACATGTGCGGGTGGCTGGCGGCGATAGCTGCAACGGGGCCGTGTTCGAGGACCGCTGCCACAGCGTTGTCATCGACGTAACCCACGGGATCCCACAGCAGCGAGCCCTTGGGCGTCACCACGAGCTGGGCAGTCTGCCCGATACCGGTTTTGGGCTCGGTGCTGACTGCTATGAGGCCGGGTTCATTTTGCTCCAGCACGATCTTCCGCCCGGCACCAGCCAGTTCGTCCAGAGTGAGCCACTGCTGTCCGTCCTCGGGCACGTATTGCCGTTCGTCGGCGCAGATGGGACAAACGTCCGGCGTAGGCTCGTCGCGTTCCACGGCGCAGGTTGCGCAGATCAGCATCAGGAATCCTTTCCTCGGCACTTTGTATCCGGCCGCCCCGCCGGGTATCGCCAGATGATCATCATGCTTACTATTGTGGGGCAGTCGAAGTCGGAGAGGGACACCACACTAGGAGCGGACATGGCACTGAGCAAGGGAACACACGTGGAGTGGAACACCCCGCAGGGCAAGACGCACGGAAAGATCGTGGAAAAGAAAACCAGTGACTTTGTACTGGATGGCAACAAACATGTGGCCAGCGAGGACGAGCCGCAGTACGTAGTGGAGTCAGGGAAGACCGGTGCCAGGGCAGCGCACAAGGGCTCCGCATTGACTGAAAAGAGCTAGTGGCATGGCACCGCAACACGAAGTAGTCATCATCGGCGGCGGTAATGCAGGTGTGTCACTGGCTGCCCGCTTGAAGCGATATGGCGTCAAGGACATCGCCCTCATCGAGCCCAAGGAGCATCATCTGTACCAGCCCTTGTTCTCGCATATCGCCGGTGGCCGGGCCCAGGTCAAAGAAGCAGTCCGAAGCCAGGAGTCCGTGACGCCCAAGGGCGTCACGTGGATCAAGGACAGGGCCGTCAACGTGGATGCTGATGCCAACTCAGTGACGCTGGCGTCCGGTTCCACAGCGAGCTACGGACACCTTGTTGTGTGCCCGGGGCTGCAGTACGACTGGGATGCCGTACCGGGGCTGTCTGAAGCGGTGGAATCGCCGTACGGTTCCTCTCATTACGAGTTCGAGCTTGCGCCGAAACTCTGGACCCTCTTGAGCACTATGAAGTCGGGCACCGTCATCTTCACCATGCCTTCGGGACCTGTGAAATGCGGCGGGGCCAGCCAGAAACCGATGTACTTGGCCTGTGACTACTGGAGGGAACAAGGCGTGCTGGAGAACATCCGGGTTGTCATGGTCCAGCCTTATCCCACAGTTTTCGGAATTCCCGAGGTAGACCGGGAGCTTGACCGCAAGATTGCCGAGTACGGAATCGAACTGAGGACAAACAGCGAATTGGTGGCGGTGAATACCGCCGGACGCACGGCCACTATCCGAAACAATGCGGACCACACGTCGGAGGACTTGCCATACGATGTCCTCAACGCCGTCCCTCCCCAGTCTGCACCGGATTGGCTCAAAACCACGGACTTGCCCGCAGTAGGGGACCAATACGGTTTTGTGGAGGTGGACACGCACACGCTGCGCCACCCCAGATACCCCAATGTCTGGTCACTGGGCGACGCTGCCGGAACCACCAATTCCAAAGCCGGCGGGGCGCTGCGCAAGCAGACCAAGGTTCTGGCAAAAAATCTGGTCTCGGCCCGCAAAGGCGAACCGCTCAGCCAAAAGTACAACGGTTACTCCGTATGTCCGTTCACCGTTTCGCGGAGCACCGTGGTATTCGCCGAGTTTGACCCCCAATACCGGCCCATGCCAACCATCCCAAAGGTTCCCACCTGGAAGGAAAGCAGGCTCTCCTGGTGGGTGGACCGCGATATGTTCCCGCAGGTTTACTGGCACCTGATCCTCAAAGGCCGCGCGTAGGACGCCAAGAGACCGGTCCGGCCTGTTGGCCGGACCGGTCTCTGTTAGTGAATCTGGTGTTGTGAACCTAGGCGGGCTGGATGTTCTCCGCCTGTGGACCTTTGGGACCCTGCGTTATGTCGAATTGGACCTTCTGGTTCTCCTCCAGCGAGCGGTATCCGCTCGACGTAATCGCTGAGTAGTGAGCAAACACGTCGGGGCCTCCATCGTCCGGGGCGATGAATCCGAAACCCTTTTCAGCGTTAAACCATTTAACTGTTCCTGTTGCCATGCCTTTATTTCCTTCACCCGGTCGCTGGTCGGTCCCGCTGGTCGGTTTGCCGTCCCTGCCACTCACGATACGAGCCTATGGGCCGGTTCCGCTTGGGGCAACACATTTGCGGAGACGCGTAGGCATCGGTGGGAAGAACGTCCGACGGCGGGAGGGCGCCGTCGTCTGCTTGTTGCCTTTGCCGGGGCTGCTTCAGGGCAGCCGGGTTGGGTCACGCTTTCGGTGGGAGCAGCGTACGGTCTGCCGTTTCTGTACGGCCTAGTGCGCGAAGTGCCAGCAGCGGAAACAGGAGTACTGAGAGCATCCCTGCGCCTACGAGTGCCGAGGAAATTCCACTGCTGATGAACCCATGCTCCCGGCCAATGGTTGTCACGGCAACGATGATTGGCAAAGCTGTGGCCCCGAACAGCATGAGGGCCCGTTTGTCCGCTCGGGTGGAGCCAGGAGGCGCGGCGAGCAATGACGGGAGGCCTCGGATGATCAGCAATAGGGCAAGGAACAGCGGGACCATGGCCAGGGTCACGGGACTGGAGGTCAAGGCGCCCAGATCGAAATCAATGCCGGTATCGATGAAGAAGATGGGCACCAGGAAGCCAAAGGCGACGGCGTCGATCTTCGTCTCAATGACCTTCCGGTCTACTTCAGGAGCGCGCGCGATGGTGACTTTCCAGAGGACCCCGGCGGCGAAGGCACCGAGCAGCATATCGAGTCCCAGGACCATGCTGAGCACTACCAGCCCGCTAAGAATCAACAGGATGGAACGCATGGCGAATTGGCTGCTGGTATGCAGTGTGGCTGTGACTTGGGCATGGAACAACGTGTGCCGCGCCTGGGAAGCAAGATAGATTGCCACACCAGTCAGGAGAACGAAGCCGAGCAGGACACCCGATGCCACGCCCAGTTGTTTGCCACTGAAGAACAGCGAGATAGCAATCAACGGTCCAAACTCGCCGGCTGCACCCAAGGCGGTTACGGCCACACCGATCGGCGACTTGGAAGCGCCGGCGTCCCGGAGGATAGGCAGCAAAGCGCCTAAAGCCGTGGAGCACAAGGCAACTCCGATAATCACGGCGGCCTCCGGTGAGGGGACCAGAACGAAACCGGCCCCAATGCCTGCGGCCAGGGAAATGACCCAGCCTGCGGAAGCGCGGTAAATGGGACGGCCGCGGATTGCCGTGAAATCGATCTCGTTGCCCGCTACGAAAAACAACATGGCCAGTCCGAAGTCAGCCAGAGTATCTGTGAAAGCGGTGGATTGCACCCATCCCAGGAGGCTGGGACCGAACAGGATGCCAAGAACAATTTCAAAGACAACGATCGGCACTTTGACCCAACGGTCAAGGAGTCGGGTGGCAATCGGTGCTACCACAGCCAGGACGGCGATGAGGACCAGTGACGTGGACAAGCCTTGCATCGGCAGTGCCTCCGGTACCTCGGCCGCTTCAAGGAAAAGTACTCCAAAGCTACCGCCAGCTCTCCCCGTGCGCCAGAAGTCCTTCGCCGAAAGTCCTTGCCCTGAACCACCGGATCCGGGTTCCGCAGGGAACGGTGAAGCAGCATACTGATTCGAGGAAGGCGCCACAGCACCGCGGCATCCGGCCGGGGCCAGAAGAAGGAGGGCACCGTGGGAATCCTCACCGCTAACCTGTTCGTTACGCTTGACGGCGTCTACCAGGCACCCGGCGGCCCTGAAGAGGACAGGGGCGGTGGCTTCGAATTCGGAGGCTGGCAGGCAGCATATTTTGACGACGAGACAAGCGAAGCCATCGGGGCGGGGATTGACCGCATGGACGCCTTGTTGCTTGGACGAAAAACCTACGACATCTTTGCGGGGTTCTGGCCGCATCAGAAAGACCACATCGGTGAGACGTTCAACGCCTTGCCAAAGTTTGTCGTCTCACAAACACTGACCCGCCCGGAATGGGAAGGCACCACTGCACTTGCGGAAGTCTCGGAGCTGTCTGAAGTGAAGGAGCGGTTCCTGGATGTCCACATGTTCGGCAGCGGACACCTTATTCGCTCGCTCCTGGAGGCCGACCTTCTCGACCGACTCAACCTTTTCCTTTACCCGCTCACCTTTGGCTCGGGAAAGCGGTTGTTTGCCGACGGCTCGGGAGTCCCGGCGGCATTCCGTTTTGCGCAACCACCGCGGGCGTTCCCGAAAGGAGCGGTACTGCTCTCCTACGAGCGTGCCGGTGCGCCGATTACGGGCATCACCATCGGTCAGGACTAGCCGCGCGTCTTCAGGTTTTGGGCAGCGTCAGGAAGCTGGCCGGCCGGGCCATTCCTTGCCCGCCCACGGGTCATAATCTGCGATGAGTTTCTCTTGGGGCGGGCGCCTGTCTTCAGGGATGTGCTGAAGGTTTACCCGCACCCGATACCAAAGGGAACTCGATCCCCGCATCCCGTCGACGAGGACGTCGGCAGGGTGCAGCAGTGAAACAACATCAGCGTAGCGGGCCTTCCACTCATCGAGTGCTGCCTCGGCCTCGGGCCTGGTCTTGGTGCGGGCCACCTCGATCAGCGGCATCGTTGACATCCGGCGACCCGAGCCGTCGCCGCTCCTGGGCGCCTTCTCGGCCGGGCCCAGCTCGGCAGCCAGCGAAAGAAGCCCATCCAGCGAGCCGGCCGCGTCGTCGATTCCCGCGTGGGGGTCGCCAAGATCCAAGAAACGCTCGGGTACTGAGTGGACTGTGAACTGTTCCGGGCGGGCGGAGCGCACCTCATTCCACGTGAGCGGGGTAGAGACGCGGGCGTCGGGACGGGAACGGACAGAGTAAGCCGAAGCTACGGTGCGGTCCTTGGCGTTCTGGTTGAAGTCAACGAATACGCTCTCCCCACGCTCCTCCTTCCACCATTTGGCGGTTGCCAGCCCGGGAGCACGGTTTTCCACTTCACGGGCAAGGGTCTCGGCGGCGAGCCGCACATCGCGATAAGACCACTGCGGTGCTATTCGGACCAGGATATGGAGCCCCCGGGAGCCGCTTGTCTTTGGCCACCCCACCAACCCGACATCATCCAGGACGTCCTGTGCAACGTAGGCGGTGTCCACAATCCGGGACCAGTCGACGCCGGGCATAGGGTCCAAATCCACCCGCAGTTCGTCCGGGTGGTCAAGATCCTCCGCACGCACAGGGTGCGGGTTGAGGTCCAAGCATCCGAGATTCACCACCCACGCCAAGCCTGCGGCATCGCGGATGACCGTCTCCTCGGCGGAGGTGCCGGACGAGTAGTGGAGAGTTGCTGTGTCAATGAAGCCAGGATGGTTTTCAGGGACGCGCTTCTGGAAGAACGGTTCTGCGTCGATGCCCTTGGGAAAGCGCTTGAGCACCATCGGACGGCCGCCGGCACCGCGTAGGGCCCCCTCTGCCACTGCGAGGTAGTAGTTCACCAGATCGAGCTTCGTCAGCCCGGGCTCGGGAAACACCACCTTGTCCGGATTGGAGATGCGGACCTCGCTGCCGGCAATGTCGAGGATCTCGGCCGGGGACTTCGACGGGTTCATGCGGCCACGCTAGCAACCAATAGCCCTCCCAGCCAGAGCCACGTTCAACGAAAAGGCATAAAAGGATTCCAACCTGGAGGCAAAATTCTGCAACTGGCTTTAAAAATATAAGTAGGTATGGTGTTGTCATAACGAAAATATAGAGGAGTGCAAAATGTCCGGTAAATCACCCAGCGGTGCCAAGTCGAAGAAGTCGGGGAAGACTATTCTGGAAAAGCGGGCCGAAAAGAGGGCAAAAGCTGAGGGCAGCGAAAACCTCTTTTCCAAACCAAGGAAGAACCAGCGGTAGGGCGGCCACCAGCAGCAGAAAAGGAAATCACAGCAATGCGGAAATTAGTCGCTGCGCTCATCATTCCTGCGCGCCTCAATGAGCAAATTCGAGTGGAACGCATTGAGGCCGCCATGGCAATACAACAGTCACTCGCGGAGGGAAATGTTGAAGCAATATCCGGCCGTGGCTGGCACGTTCTCCTGAACGACCAGGCAATTCACATTCCTTTGCCTCTGAACCCGCGTGCCGAGGTCCTGATTCGGGAAGCGGGCACTCCAATGGACGACACCGTTAGTGGCACTGCCGTTTTCCTCGGTCACGGCAGCAGCGGGACCGCCGCAGACGTGCCGGGTCATCTGTTGAGTCTGGCGGAGCGCCTGTTCGAGACCCGGCTGGCAGCTTAAGCAGGGGGCCTTCACAGGTGGGGACGGGACGGGCCGACTATATTGGCTCTGTCAGCCCAACACCACCATTGAGGGAGCCTGCACACTATGGCCAAGGAACTTGCCACCCAACTCATCGAACAACTCCAGGCTGCCGGCGTGCAGCGGATCTACGGAATCGTTGGCGACAGCCTTAATCCGCTTGTGGACGCCGTCCGGCAAACTGGAGGCTCCAAGAAGGGCGGCATCGACTGGATCCATGTGCGCCATGAGGAGGCGGCCGCATTTGCTGCCGCTGCAGAGGCTCAGTTGACGGGAAAATTGGCGGTCTGCGCGGGCTCATGCGGACCCGGAAATCTGCACCTGATCAATGGGCTGTACGACGCCAACCGCACCGGAGCCCCGGTGCTTGCCATCGCTTCGCACATCCCCAGCAAGCAGATTGGCAGCGGATTCTTCCAGGAAACTCATCCGGACCGGCTCTTCAACGAGTGCTCCGTGTATTCGGAGATGATTAGTACGGCCGAGCAAGCACCGCGGGTCATGCACAGCGCCATCCAGAACGCTGTAGGCCTCGGGGGAGTCGCAGTTGTCACCCTTCCCGGCGACATCGCCGGGCTTGAAGCTACGGCACCGACCCCTATGCCGGCCGCCTTCCGTCCGGCGGCCCTGGTGCCTGATCCAGCCAGCGTCAGGGAACTCGCTGACGCCATTAACGACGCAGGTAAGGTGGCTATTTTCGCCGGGGCCGGCGTCGAAGGCTCGCATGATGAACTGATCGCCCTGGCGGAACTGGTCAACGCGCCAATAGGCCACTCCCTGCGGGGCAAGGACTTCGTCCAATACGACAACCCTTTTGACATCGGAATGACCGGGCTGCTCGGTTATGGAGCTGCGGCCGAGGGTATTGAAGACGCGGATCTGCTGATCCTGCTCGGCACTGACTTTCCCTACGACCAGTTCCTGCCGGACACCCGCACGGCCCAGGTTGACAGGGCCGCACAGCGGCTGGGGCGACGGACCGACGTCGATATCGCAGTCCATGGCGACGTACGCCCCACCTTGACGGCTTTGCTGCCTTTGGTGACGCCGAAGAAGAGCCGACGTTTCCTTGACCAGATGCTTAAGAAGCATGACCGCCTGATGAACAAAGCCGTGGGCGCCTACACGCGCAAAGTAGAGAAAAAGCAGCCCATCCACCCCGAATACGCGGCCTCGCTCCTGGACCAGGTTGCAGCGGAAGACGCCATCTTCACGGCCGACACCGGCATGTGCAACGTCTGGACTGCGCGTTACATCAACCCGCTGGGCACCCGTCGGCTGATCGGCTCCTTCCTCCACGGATCCATGGCGAACGCCCTTCCGCACGCCATTGGCGCGCAAGTGGCCTATCCCGGGCGACAGGTGGTTTCCGTGTCGGGCGACGGCGGCCTATCCATGTTGATGGGCGAACTCATCACAGTTGCCGCACACAAGCTACCCGTGAATGTGGTGGTGTTCAACAACTCCACGTTGGGCATGGTCAAGCTTGAAATGTTGGTAGACGGGCTGCCCGACTTCGGAGTGGACGTTCCGGATGCCAATTACGCAGAGGTGGCCAAAGCCCTGGGTTTCCATGCCGTGCGCGTCACGGATCCGGCGGACATCGAGGCAGCGTACCGGGCGGCTTTTGCGCACCCCGGCCCGTCCTTGGTGGAGCTCATCACCGACCCCAATGCCCTGTCCATCCCGCCGAAAATTTCGGGGTCGCAGGTTATTGGATTCGCTACAGCCATGTCCAAGGTGGTTCTTAACCGCGGTGCCGGGGAGGCTGTCAGCATGGCGCGAAGCAACCTGCGGAACATTCCTCGGCGGTAGTTAGCTCCGCCGGGTAACAGCAGCGAGGTAGGGCGCTGTCCGGCTTGTTCGGGAACGCGCGACGACGGCTGGCGGGCCTGCGACCATGATCTCGCCGCCGGCGTCGCCACCGCCGGGACCCAAATCGATCACCCAGTCGGCGCCTGCTACGACGTCCATCTCATGTTCCACCACGATGACCGTGTTTCCGGCGTCCACCAGCTTGTGCAACTGGGCCATCAGGAGTTGGACATCGGCCGGGTGTAATCCAGTAGTGGGCTCATCCAGCAGATAAAGAGTGTGGCCACGCTGGATGCGCTGCAGCTCGGTGGCGAGTTTGATGCGCTGGGCCTCGCCGCCGGAAAGCTCGGTGGCCGGCTGGCCCAGGCGGAGGTATCCCAAGCCCACCTCGCGAAGGGTTTGGAGACTGCGGGCAACGCCGGGAAGATCAGCCAGGAATTCGGAAGCCGCGTTCACTGTCATGCCCAGGACGTCGGCAATATTGTGTCCACGGTAGGTGACTTCCAGGGTTTCGGGATTGAACCGCGACCCGTGGCATTCGGGGCAGGGCCCGTAACTCCCGGGGAGGAACAGTAGTTCCACTGCCACGAACCCTTCTCCGAGGCAGGTCTCGCAACGGCCACCAGCCACATTGAAGGAGAACCGGCCGGCCCCGAAGCCACGGGCACGGGCTTCCTCAGTGGCTGCGAACTCCTTCCGGACGCCGTCGAAGAGCCCGGTGTAGGTGGCCAGGTTGGAGCGAGGGGTCCGCCCGATGGGCTTCTGGTCCACCTTGACGAGCCGGTCGAGCTGGTGGAGCCCGGATACCAGGCCCACAGTGTTCGCCTCGTGCGCAGCATCTCCTTCGGGGTGCAGCTCGGCCCCGACAACCTCGGCGAGAACGTGGCTGACCAGGGAGGACTTGCCCGAGCCGGACACGCCAGTCACTGCCGTGAGCACGCCTAACGGGAACTCAGCCTCCAAGTCCCGAAGGTTATGGCGGTTGATGTTCTGAAGCTTGAGCCACTCCTTCGGCTGGCGGGGCTCTTTTGGCGGACTGGTCCTTTTTGGTGGATTCGGGTTGTGGCTATCAGGGAACAGGAACGGCCGTGTGATGGAATCCTGCACGTCAGCAAGTCCAGCCACGGGACCGCTGTAAAGGACCTGCCCTCCGCCATCACCGGCGCGGGGTCCGACATCGACAAGCCAATCGGCTGCCTTAACGAAGTCCATGTTGTGCTCCACCACGAACACAGAGTTGCCTGAGCTCTTGAGCTGGTCCAGCACAGCGAGGAGCGGCTCGGCATCGGCCGGGTGCAGTCCTGCAGATGGTTCATCAAGCACGTATATGACGCCGAAAAGCCCGGAACGCAGCTGGGTGGCGATCCTGAGGCGTTGCATCTCGCCGGGAGAGAGCGTTGGTGTTGGACGACCCAGCGCGAGGTAACCCAGGCCCAGATCCAAAAGTACCGTGACCCGGTTTAGTAGGTCGCGGGTTATGGCGACGGCTACCTCGTTGGTTTCACCGGAGGTCCCGGTCCGTGAGGCTGTGCCGGCGGCCGTCAATTCCGTGGTGGGGCGGATGATGTTGGCCAGGTCGGTCATCGGCAGCGCATTGAGCTCAGCGATGGTCCTGCCGGCGAAGGTGACAGCCATTGCTTCCGGCCGGAGCCCGCTGCCGCCACACTGCGGGCAGCGCCCGCTTTCCATGAAGCGCAGCACCCTGTCACGCATCGTGGTGCTTTTCGAGTCTGCAAGGGTGTGGAGCACATAGCTTTTGGCGCTCCAGAACCGGCCCTTGTAGGGCTTGGCGACGCGGTCCCGTTGCGGCGTTACTTCCACTACGGGCTGTTCTTCGGTGAAGAGGATCCAGTCGCGGTCCTTCCTGGGGAGCTTCCTCCATGGCGTGTCGACGTCGTAACCAAGATGCGTGAGGATGTCGCGGAGATTCTTGCCTTGCCAAGCCCCGGGCCACGCGGCGATGGCACCCTCACGGATGCTGAGGGACGGGTCAGGAACCAAGGACTCTTCCGTGACCGTGTGGGCGACTCCCATTCCGTGGCACTCGGGGCAAGCACCGGCGGAAGTGTTGGGGGAGAAGGCGTCGGAGTCCAATGGCCGCGCCCCTTCCGGATAGCTCCCGGCTCGTGAGAAGAGCATTCGCAGGGAATTGGACAGCGTAGTCAGAGTGCCAACGCTGGAACGGGCGGTGGCCGTTCCCCGGCGCTGTTGGAGGGCGACGGCGGGTGGCAGCCCTGTGATCGCTTCCACCTTGGGATTGTGGCCCTGTTGGATGAGGCGCCGCGCGTACGGGGCCACGGACTCGAAGTAGCGGCGCTGGGCTTCGGCAAAGATCGTGCCGAACGCCAGGGACGATTTCCCGGATCCTGAAACTCCTGTGAAGGCGACAATTGCATCACGGGGCACGTCCACGTCCACGTTACGGAGGTTGTTCTCGCGGGCTCCTCGGACCCTGACGAACCCATCCTCAGTGTCGGCAGACTGTGCTGACCCTTGGGTGGAAGCTTGGTGCCGGGCAATTGTCAGTTTGCTGTCCATTGGAACGACTCTATCCGGCGCCAGTAACCAACGCGATTCGCTGTGGCCATGTGGGGAACTTGCCAGGCGGTCCCATAACCTTTTGTCCGGGGGCGTTCGCGCTGCCTTGAAAGTTTCATTGTGAATCTTTCGCTTGATTGTCTCGTTGGGGGAAGACTCGTGATCAGAAAAATAGTGTCCGCCTGGTTCCTCGCGGCAACTCTGGCGGCGTCGTCGCTGGTGTTCGCGGTTCCAGCAGAGGCTGGCCCGCAGGTGTACAACCCCTGTCAGCGGCTCAGTGCCGGGCAGGTGAAGTTCCCGTCATACGCGGCCAATCGTGTCACGTTCGCCACTGCGACAGATCGCTCACAGTCGGCTGTTGTCATCACGGGTTGTGTACGGGCGGGGAGCGGGTACGCACAGGAGTGGCAAACCACCGGGTTCGCCGGTTCCAAGGGGTTCTCGGCGCAGAATCTGGCGTGGGAAGACACTTGGAAGTCTCCCACCGGAAGCTTCAGTTTCACGGAGGCCTTGGGCCGGTCCAATCCGGGGACAGCTTTGAAGTACTACACAGTGAATCCCAGTTCCCGCTGGGGAGGTGAACACGGACCCACCTATAACCAGTATTTTGAGGGGCCAGGCGGCGAATCGGACGAGAACCTTTGGACATACATGAATCAAGGGTTCTATGAGCAGGCCGCGGTGATCAACTGGAACCGATACCCGGACATGCCTACTGTCCAAGGGGCGTCCTATGCCATCTTCTTCCACGCCGGCAACGTCCCGAGCGCTGGCTGCATTTCAACTCACTTGGGGACCGTAACCCAACTCCTGAGGACCAACCGGCCCGGTGACCGCATCATCATGGGCGCCGTGGACGACGTCTTTACTCCCTACAGCAGCTCACCGTTCGGGGCAATCACCAACAAGTACGCCGCAATCGGTGGGCCCGCTTACGCCGGTGATCCCATCAGCAACGAGATGTATGGCCTCAAAAATGGTGGAGCCGGCCAAGCTTTCCAATATGGCTCCATCTATCACTCGCCGCTGTCCGGCACCTACTTCAGCACAGGAGTGATGCGCGGCAAGTGGGGTTCAACAGGCTATGAAAACGGATTCCTCGGTTACCCGGCGTCCGATGAGATACGGATGACCCGGGGAGCCTTGGGCCAGGCATATCAGAACGGATCCATCTACTGGGGCGGCAGCACAGGGGTGCACGTCAGTATGGGTGCCATCCGTGCTGCGTGGGGTGCCGCCGGGTACGAAAGAGGCTACCTCGGCTACCCAACCACGGATGAGATATCCGGCATGGCCAAAGGCGGCATCGGTCAAGCATACGAAGGTGGCTCAATCTACTTCACGCCGGCAACCGGAGCGCACGTCAGTACTGGCTTGATCCGCCGCAAATGGGCCTCCCTCGGCTACGAGGCGGGGATTTTGGGGTACCCGGTCACGGACGAAATCCGAGGCATGGTGAACGGTGGCGTCGGACAGGCGTACGAAAACGGAACCATCTACTACTCGCCTGCCAGCGGCGCACACCTCAGCATGGGTGCGATTCGCAACCTCTGGGCCCAGCACGGGTTCGAGAAGGGCAAGCTGGGTTACCCGATCTCCGATGAGTACGTTGCAGCCGGCACCGTCATGCAGGACTACCAGGGAGGTAGCATCAGCTGGTTCGGTTTCAGCGGCAAGGTCAGCTTCAGATCCAGTTAACCCATGTCGCCCTGGAGAAGTCGACGCGTCGCCTGATCAAGAAAACCTGAACCGGCGGCAGTAAGCCATGGCGCAATCCGGTCCCCAAGAGGACAATGCCGATCATGGCTGGACAAATAGTCAAAGAACAAGGCGTCAATGAGCAGGACGCCAACGAAGAAATAGTCAAGCGGCTGATCGAGTGCATCAACGTTCGCCACATCGAAGTCATGGATGAGCTCTTCCACGACGACGCCGTGATGCATTGGCCCCAATCCGGGGAAGTGGTACGCGGCGCCGGGAATCGCAGGGGAATCTATAACGCTTTTCCGCAGCTGCCCACCATCACACCCCGGCGCCTGCTCAGCGGTGGGAACCTGGTGGTGGCTGAGGCGCTGCTGGACTACGGCGGACCCGCCTATGAAACAGTCTTCATCTTCGAATTTCGCGATGGAAGGATAGCCAAGGAGACTGCCTACTGGAGTGAGGCATTCCAGGCCCCGGAGTGGCGTTCGCAGTGGGTCGAAATCAGTAGTACTTAGTCACGTTCGCCCGAAGGAACGCCCGGGGCTACTCGGCGGCAGGTCGACGTCGTTGTTGTTTGGTGGCAGACCTGAGTTCTTTGGCTACTCGGTGGCGCCTGGCGGAACCGCGGGTGGGTTTTGAGGCACGGCGGACGGACTCGGGGACGAGGCCTGCTTTTATCAGATCAGCGAGCTTGGCCATGGCGATCTCGCGATTACGCAGCTGGGATCGTTCCTCGGATGCGGTCACAGTGATGGTACCGCCGACGAGTTTTCGCCCCAGGCGTTTGAGCAGCAACGACCGCTGCTCATCTGTCAGGGTGGCAGAACCGGTAACGTGCCACATCAGTTCGGCCCGAGTGTCCGTGGTGTTGACGTGTTGACCGCCCGGTCCGGAGGAGCGGGAGAATCGCCAATGGAGTTCCGCGGCGGGGATCGTCAGCGAAGGGGAGATTTCCAGGTCCATGGAACAAGCCTTGCACGTCGCTGACTCCAACCCAGGCAGGCATGCGCTGACTTTCTCTGACACGTTTTCGAAAATTAGGTAAGCCTAAGCTAATCTTTCATTTTGTGATTGAACTGACTGAACTCTCGGGGCTGGAGGCCACTGACCTGGTCCTCCGTTATGGGGACAAGGACGTGGTCCATGGAGCAGGGCTCCGCTTGGAGCCGGGGCGCATAGTTGCCCTGGTAGGCCCGAACGGCAGTGGCAAGTCCACCCTGCTTCGTGCGCTGGCCCGGTTGCACGAGGCTTCCTCCGGCACCGTAACGGTCAAACCTGCCGACGGCGAAGTGTCAGATGCGTTGATGATGAAGCGCAGTGATTTCGCCCGGCACGTGACGTTGCTTTCGCAAAGCCGGCCGGTGCCGCACGGCCTCAGCGTCCGTGACGTCGTCGAGTTCGGGCGCCATCCCTACCGCGGACGGTGGCGCGCTGGCGATCCTGAGGGGCCGGCCGCCGTCGACCGCGCCATGGAGCTGACCGGTGTGGCGGAGCTTGCCAGCCGGGGCGTCCATGAACTTTCGGGCGGGCAACTGCAACGGGTGTGGCTGGCAAGCTGCCTTGCGCAGGACACCTCGGTGCTGCTGCTCGATGAACCAACCAACCACTTGGACCTCCGCTACAAAGTGGAGATCTTCGATCTCGTCTACGACCTCGCCCGCATCCACGGGGTGGCAATTGGCGTGGTTCTGCACGACCTCGACGAAGCAGCCGCACTTGCCGATCACGTGGTGGTTCTGTCGGAAGGGCGGATCGCGGCCGCCGGACCGGCGCACGAGGCACTCGATGCGGAACTCCTCAGTGACGTCTACTCAATTCCCATTGTTACTCACACTGATCCGCTCACCGGCAGGCTGCGCACCCGCGCTGTAGGCCGGCACAGCGACAGCTGAACACCCCCTCATAAACGTAAGCCCCCCAAACACGAAAGGGACCACTGTGTCCATGAAGATCCATAAAGCCCTGGCCGCCACCGCTGCCTTGGCGGTCCTGCTCACCGGTTGCGGAACCACTGAAGGACCCGCGAGCTCCGCTTCGAACAGCGCCGGTGCAGGAGAAGCCATCACCCTGACCGACGCCCGCGGCACCGAGGTCAAGCTCGATAGCCCCGCCAAGCGCGTGGTCGGCACCGAATGGAACGTGGTGGAGAACTTGACTACCCTCGGCGTCATGCCGGTAGGCGTTGCGGACGTCAAGGGTTACAGCGCATGGGTGACGGCCGGCAAGCTGGACAGTACTCCCACCGACATCGGAACACGCAACGAGCCCAGCTTTGACACCATCGCCTCCCTTGATCCTGACTTGATCGTTGCCACCACCGACCTCACCGAGCCTGTGATCAAGCAGCTCGAAGAGCTGGCTCCCGTTGTTGTGGTGAAGTCCGCCGATGGCAGCCGCCAGATCGCGCAGGCCGAGGACAATTTGAAGCTTGTCGCCAAGGCAACCGGCACTGAGAAGAAAGCTGATCAGGCCATCGCAGCGTTCGACGCCGCCATTACCAAGGGCAAGGCCGATCTTGAAAAAGCCGGCCTGGGCGGGTCCCGCGTAGCGTTCGCAGACGGCTGGGTTGCTGATGGCAAGGTTTCCGTCCGCCCGTTCACCAAGGGATCCCTGCTGGCTGATATCAACACCGAGCTGGGTCTCGTGAACCCGTGGACGGTTGAAGGCGACCCAGCCTACGGGCTGGGCTCCACAGACGTCGAGGGCTTGACCGCCGTCAACGCCGACTATTTCGTCTACATCACTAACAGCGCGGATGGCGACTTCACCGAGCAGTTGACCGACAACGCAGTCTGGAAGTCGCTTCCGTTCGTGTCAGCCGGCAAGGTGCACCGCCTCTCTGACGGCATCTGGATGTTCGGTGGCCCAGCGTCGATGACCCAGTACGTCGACGCAATCGTCGCGTCCCTCACCAAGTAGTCCCACCCGCATGACCGACACTGTGAAGAGGCCCGCCATGACCGTTCCCACGGCCGTGGCGGGTGCTCCCGTCCCTGCCGAGTCGACTGGACGAAATGTCCGCCGTCGCTCCGGACCGGTCTTGGTGGCTGGCGCCGGGGTAGTCATCCTGGCTCTGTTTTCGCTGATCCACCTCACACAAGGAACGGCCGACGTCGGCCCTTTCCAGCTGTTGGGGCTGCTCACCGGAGGCGGAACGGACCAGGAAACCGCAGTGTTGGTTGCCTCGCGGGTACCGCGACTTTTCGCCGGTTTGTTGGTCGGCGTGGCGTTGGGGGTGGCTGGCGCGGCTTTGCAGTCGGCCACCCGCAACGTCCTTGCTTCCCCTGACACGCTGGCTGTGAATGCCGGCGCGCATTTCGCGATAGTGGCAGTGGCTGCATTCGGCCTGACGCTTCCGGCACTCCTGTCCGGTGGCATCGCCTTCATCGGCGGCCTCGCCGCGGCTGTGCTGGTGCTTGCGCTGTCGGGCGGTGGTTCCAATGGCAATGGAGGCCCCATCCGCCTGGTGCTCGCCGGCACAGCGCTGGCGTTGGGCCTGCACTCGGCCACCAGCGCACTCCTTCTTTTGTTCAGTCAGGAAACCACGGGTCTGTATGCGTGGGGGCAGGGAAGTCTTGCCCAGTCCCGCACCGACGAGTTGATCCAGTTCACGCCCATAGTCCTCATGGGTATCGCCGCACTCTTTCTCCTCGCACGTCGGATGGACCTGCTCGGCTTGGGTGACGACGCCTCCAGGCTGGCGGGTGCGGATCCGCGCCTGGCCCGGGTGGGCGCCGTCGTGCTTGCCGTCGTACTGTCGGCAGCGGCGGTGACGATCGCCGGCCCGATCGGATTTGTTGGACTCTGTGCCCCTGCAATCGTGCGTCTTCTGGCTTCCCGTCTTCGCGGCCTTGGCCGGCATAGGGCGTTGCTGCCCATCTCCGGCTTGGCCGGTGCAGTGGTGGTCATCGGAGCGGACGTCCTTGTTCGTGGTCTTTTCGGTGCCCAAGCAGGCGTTGAAGTCCCCACCGGCGCAGTCACTACGGTCTTCGGGGCCGTATTCCTGGTGATCCTGGCCATGCGGATGTCCGACGCCGGGTTGAGTGTTGCCGGTGATGCCCTGGCAAGACTTCGCACCCGCAGGTTCTTCCTCACCGTATTGATCGGGCTCCTTGTCCTGCTCACCGGCTTGCTGGTAGCGGGTGCCCTACTGGGCGATGCGAAGCTCCTGCTCGGGGATCTCGTCAACTGGCTCACCGGACAGTCGGGAAATCGTGTCAGCGCCGTCCTGGGTACACGAATGCCGCGTGTCCTGGCGGCGGTCCTCGCCGGCGCGGCCTTGGCTCTCGCCGGTGCACTTATCCAAGCGGTGTCCCGCAATTCCCTGGCCGAGCCCGGCATTCTTGGCGTCTCCGGCGGTGGCGGACTCGCAGCAATCATCGTCATCACCACAGTCCCGTCGGCGGGCTCGTGGGTGATCACTGGCTCCGCGCTTGGTGGAGCGGCACTTTCTGCCCTGCTGGTCTTCGGATTGGCTTTCCGCGGCGGGCTTCAACAGAACAAGCTGGTGTTGATCGGCATCGGCATCTCCGCGGGGCTGGCGGCCGCTATCACCGTCCTCCTGGTGACGACAGATCCGTTCAACCAGACAAAGGCCCTCACTTGGTTGTCAGGCTCTACCTATGGCCGCAACTTTGCCTCTGTCCTGCCACCGCTGCTGGCCCTGGTACTTGCGCTGCCTGTGCTGGCGGGCATGAGGCGGGATCTCGATCTGATTGCCGTGGATGACGATTCTCCGCGCGTGCTGGGCGTAGGGCTATCCGGATCCCGGGTGCTCCTGCTTACGGTGGCTGTGCTTTTGACCGCTGGTGCCGTCTCTTCGGTGGGCGTGATCGCTTTCGTGGGACTTGTGGCACCCCACGCCGCCCGCACACTTGTAGGCGCACGGCACTCAAGGGTCCTGCCCGTGGCAGCGTTGATCGGAGCCTGCACGGTGGTGCTGGCCGATGTCATTGGCCGCACGGTCATAGCACCGGCCCAGATACCTGCTGGAATCATGACGGCGTTGGTGGGCGCCCCCTACTTTGTGTATCTGCTCTGGCGTTCACGGGTGGACCGCACGGTCTAAGCTGTCCGCTATGCCGTCTGCCGGCGAGCGGCTTCTGCACATAGGATCGACTCATGGCCGGTTCACTGGATGTTCTTGGCCCCATCCTGGAAATGATGACGTGGGTGGGGTTTGTCCCCGGCGTGCCGTTGCTTTTATGTGCATGGGTCATTGCCCGGCGCCGATGCGTTTGGACCACCGCTGAGGGAGAACAGTTCGCCGCAGGCGGATTTCTGGGACTGCATTGGGTAGATCGGGCGAACGAGGAACAAAAGGTCCTGCTGGATATCCCTGCCCGCGACGGGAGCGTTGAATCAGGCGCTGTGCTGGTCCACTACGACCTCTGCCACCCCTCCCGATGCTCGCTGCATCCGCCGCGCCACGACAACACTGTTCTGATTCTCGGCTGGATCCTCACTGGTGTTGGGATACTGAGCACCCTCGGCGGGTTCGTCCTTCTCCTTCTCTAGCGCGAACCCCTTGAACGTCCAATTGCTCCGGGGCTAGCATTTGCGCGCACGGTCAACGCGCACCGTAAACCTAGGAGACTGCTATGAGTGAGACGACCGCAAGCCTGATGGTGGACCTGATCATTTCCCTGGACGGCTACGCTTCTGCCGAAGGCTGGCCTGGTTGGTGGGGATTGGAAGGTCCGGAGTACCTGGCCTGGTTGGATGAAGAGGGAAAGAAGGACTTCACCACACTGATGGGCGCGAACACGTACCGGGTGATGTCGAGTATGTCGGAGGAAGCCTCTGAAGACAGTTCGGGGTTTTCAGAGGAGGAGGGCGCCAGTCTGAGCGGGTTGGCTGCCATGCCCAAGATCATCTTTTCCTCCACCCTGAAGGAGCCCTTGGCATGGCCCAACTCAGAACTCATTTCGGGTGACGCTGTGGAAGCCGTCCGGGAACTAAAGCGGACCCGAACCGGCACGTTGAGCACTCTGGGCAGCTTGAGCCTTTGCCGTTCCCTGCTGACGGCCGGTCTGGTGGACAGGTTTCGCTTGGTGATCTTTCCCGTGATCACCGGGAGGACCGGTAGTGAGCGAATCTATGACGGCTACCCGGATGTCGCCTTGGAATTGGTGGACAGCCGGACGTTCGACGGCCGCTCGCAGCTACTGGAGTACATACCCACTGTCATCGAGGGCCCGCCACCAGCAAGGCAGGGTTGAGTCCACATGGGTGCAGGCAGCGAACCAATTCCGAATTTACCTGAATCCCAACCGGAAGCCGGGCCCTTGCCCGAAGTCATTGTCCAGCAGGTGCAGCTGCCTGCAGGGGTTGCGGGCCCCACAGAGATCAGTTTCGATGTTCGCTGCTTCGTGCTGCCTGTTTCCGGTGGGATTGTTCTGATTGACACGGGAATGGGAGGCAGTGCCATGGATATCAACCAGGCGCTGGAACGTCTGGGCGCCGGTTGGGGTGACGTCTCCGATGTGGTGCTCACCCACTCCCATGCAGACCATGTGGGCGGTTTGGACGATGTCCTTTCGAGAGCGGGGGATGCTCTATTGTGGGCAGGCGAGGCGGAGTTAAGCGCCTTGCCTTCCCACGCCCGGGCCGCAGCCGACGGTGCTTCAATCCGCGGGCTGCGCGTCATCCACACTCCCGGGCACACGCAAGGGCACATCAGTTTGCTGCATGAAAGTGACGGCTTGTTGTTCGTCGGTGATGCGGTAGGCACCATGAACGGGGTCATGGTTCGCCCTCCCGCTCCCTTCACTGCCGACCCAGTGGAGGCTGAATCATCGCTCCGAAAACTCACCGAGGTATCGCCCAACAGGATGCTGTTCTCGCATGGGGCCGGGATTTCCGATCCGAACGCCCGGCTCCGCGCCCTTCTCGATCAGCCTGCTTCCCGCCCATGACCCGCCAATGATGAGCGCGTACCTCAGCTAACGTTCAGTGACTGACCTTCACTAACGTGTTCGAACAGTGGAGCGAGGCAATCAGAGTAATAGGTCATGGCCTCCGCGAAAGTGAGCAACTTTGGTCCGCCGGCGGCGGCAACTGCCGAGCCCTGCGGGTCTGCCAGGTCCATGTGGCAGAGAACAGGTTCTCGGCTGAAGCCGTTGGCGGTCAAGGTGGCAATTCCCCAAGGGTGGCTTGGGTCGGTCACGGAGATGCCGGCAGCATCGAAGGTATCCCGCAGGACGTAGTGCGTGACCGTGCGCCAGGACTGGACAAAGGGCTGCTGCAGTTGCTCAATCAGGTCATCGTCGTCGCTGTCGTAGGCGTCCGAGAGGGCGGCGGAAAGAGCATCCCATTCGTGGGCATCGCGGACCATGAGGTGCGCGGCCCGAAGGCGGGCGATAGTTTCATTCAACGTCATGGTAGTCCCCAAACTTCCCGTCGCTTTGCCTGACCCGAATGGGCAGGCCGGACCGCCGTCGGCATGTCACTATCAAACAGAACGGATGAAGCAGCAGCATGATTCCCTGAAAAACGGTGTTTTTGCTTTCTAGCCGCGTCATTCCTTGGCCGCCTAGCAAATCAGTAGCCTTACTAATAGGGTGGTTGTGGGGAAGGCCCCCGGATGCGAAGAGAAGTGAGGCCCGCATGACTGAAGAGCAACCCATCAGCAAAGTCACGGACATCATCAACGATTCCAAGATCGGAATGCTGACCACCGTCAATGAAGAAGGTGCGCTGGTCAGCCGGCCGCTGGCTGTCCAGGAAGTGCAGGACGACGGCGACATGTGGTTCTTTACGGGACTGGGGACCTCACAGGTTGCCCACGTGAGACAGGATCCGCGAGTCAATGTTTCCTTCGGCAAGAACACCGAGTGGGTGTCTGTAGCCGGGACTGCCCACGTGGTCACGGACCGACAGAAGATCCACGAGATGTGGAACCAGGTTGTGGAGGCATGGTTCCCTGACGGTCCGGACACCCCGGAAGTTTGCCTGATTCACGTGGATTCGGATTCGGCAGAGTACTGGACGAGCCCGGGCGGAACGGCAGCAACGGTACTTCAATGGGTCAAGTCCAAGGTCACCCACTCCCGCTTCAGCGTGGGCGAAAGCGGCACAGTGGAACTATGACCCGCCATGGTTGACGTCGAGCGGTTTCGGATCCTTTTGGAGGAGGAAAGGAGTCGCAAACTCGAACTGCTTATGGCGCTGCGAAGCGACATCAGCTCGGTGAGCCTCGCCCGGCAAGACTCCAATGTGGACGACGAACACGATCCCGAGGGCAGCACCATCGCCTTCGAGCTCTCCCAAGCGTCCGCCCTCATGAGCCAAAGCCAGGTTGGCTTGGAGCAGATCGATGACGCACTGGCGAGGATAGCGGCAGGAACCTACGGACTGTGCGCGGTGTGCGGCGTGGCCATACCCGAGGGCAGGTTGGAGGCGAGGCCGTGGACGCCGTTCTGCGTCAACCATGCCTCAGGAAGAAGCTGAGTCAGCTGGACATTCCCGGCGAAACCGGCACGAACTCAATGCCCTGCTGGACCTTCTTCCTGGGGCCTCGGTTGAACCCTTTGGCGTCCAGGTGGTTGCCGGCACGGTAGGCTGCCAGCGCTTGGTCATAAATCTCGTTGAGCCGCCGCCCGGTGAAGACTTCCGTGGTTCCGTCGGCGAAAACCACGCTCACTGACACGGTTCCCGGGAAGTGCCTGTTCATTCGGATAAAACCTTGCGCGTCCTGCTGCAGGGAAATCAAGAATTCCGCCCTTTCGACGATTGTTACCTACAGTCTCTCAGCAGTGGCCGCAACACGGTGACGCGGCCGGCTCAGCGCAGGGACCCTGGTGATGGCCGCCCGCCGCTCGCCCACGGTATTCTCGATGCTTCCGATTCCCTCAACGGTCATCCGGACCACGTCTCCGGTCTTCAAGGGTGGGGGAGTCTTGGCACCGTTCCGTCCCCAAAGTTCAGCGAGGCATCCTCTACCGCATGTCCCGGAGCCCAAAACGTCGCCGGGTCGCACTACTGAGTCCTGCGATGCGTACGCTACGAGTTCGGCGAACGGCCAGCCCATATTGGACAGCAAATCCTGTCCAATATGTTCGCCATTGACCTCAACGGCCATGGAGACCGGCAGGAAGCCTTCGGCGTCGTGCAGGTGCTCAAATTCATCAGCAGTTACGATCCACGGGCCCAAGGTGTTGGCGAAGTCCTTGCCTTTGCAAGGACCCAGACTGACTTTCATCTCACGCCTTTGCAGGTCGCGCGCCGACCAGTCGTTGAGGACTGTGTAGCCGAAGATGTGCTGGTGCGCGTCGGCCGCCGACAGGTTTCTGCCTTCACTTCCCGGTACATGACCGACGACGGCCGCTACTTCGGTCTCGAAATCCAGCTCGTTGCAACCGGCGGGGATTCCGATCACTTCTTCCGTACCGGTCACAGTATGCGGATTCGTGAAGTAGAACGTGGGTGCCTCATACCACTCGGGCACCACGCCGGCCACGCCGTCGATGCTCTTCCGCACGCCTTCCACATGTTCCTCGAACGCCACAAAGTCGCGGATGGTGGCGGGTACCAAGGGCGCCAGCAACTGTACCTCGGACAGGGGAACGGAAGATGCCGTTCGAACAGTTTCCGCAGCGATTTCCAGCGTTTTGGCCAAGCCTGCACTTAACAGGTGGTTCACGGTTTGTCCCTCGGGCAACGGGAAGCAGCTGCCGTCAGCTACGAACCCGGCGCGAGTACCGCCGTCGTCATTCCAGCGGGCGATCTTGACCATGTCTTTTCCTTACGCTCTGGAGCGGACGGTGAGGGCTGCCGCAGCGGTGATGCCCAAGGCAGCAGCGTTGCCAGCGAGAACCTTGGCGGCATCGGTCGCGGGGAGACCGGCCGCATGGACTTCACCAACGGGATTGTCGGAGCCCATGTCGAACGGGTAGTCCGAGCCGAGCATCACCTGCCCGGGGCCCGCGACCTCGACGAGGGTGCGCAGCTCGCGGGGCCCGTGCGTCAGGGAGTCGAAGAAGATCCGCTGAAGGTAGGACGACGGCGGTTCGGCGCACCGCTGCGCCTCAGGGCGAACCTTCCAGGCGTGGTCCGATCGGCCGAGCCACCATTGCCGAAACCCCGCTGGGCCGGACCGGGACGCCGGAGGAGGTGGCCGCCGTCGTGCTTTTCCTCCTGAGCCCCATGGCCGCTTTCGTCACGGGAGTGGACCTGCCGGTTGACGGTGGACAGAGCAGCCACGGAGGAGCGAAGTCAATCTCAGATGCCCTGCGCTGACCGATTTCCCTCAGTCCCCGGGCCCTTCAACCGGTAATTCAGCAGGACGATTCCGGACGGGTAATGACGGCACTCCATAAGTTCCAACTTCGTCCACTGGCTGACCCTGCCGAAGAACGGAACGCCGCCGCCCATGATCACGGGGATCACGGAGATACCCAGCTCATTGATCAACCCCAGTTCGACGAATTCCGTGACCAACTGACCACCGCCGAACAGGCAGATGTCCTTCTCCACGCCAATGGTTTCCTTGATACGGGCAACCAGTTCCCGCGGATCGCCGGAGAAGAGTTCCGTGTTGCCCTTGGTAGCGAGTGTTGGATCGTGGGTGACCACATACGTTGGGACTTTCGTCCCGCCGCCGCCCATGGTTGCTACCTCGCGGTAGGTGTTGGCCCCCATGATGTAAGCCCCGGTTCTGCGCTCGGTGGCTTCAAAACCGTAGTCCTCGTCCTTGGCCATGGCGTCGTTCAGCCATGAAAGGTCGCCGTTCTCTGACGCGATGTATCCGTCCAAGCTGGCAGCCATGCCCCCGAACACCCTACTCACGGCAAGGATTCCGTGTCCGGGGAGGTTTCAGTTGTGCTGGCCCGGTCGGCTGCTGCGCCCTGCTTCCGGCTGGCCAGCAGGAACGGCAACGCGATGAGCTCAATGAATCCTGCCATGGCCAATGATGCCGGATAGCCGTAAAGGTCAGCTCCCCGGCCCAGGACCGGCTGGATAACTACGCCGCCGCTGGAGCCCATCAGCGAATCGAAGCTCAGGACTGTGGCCCGCTGCTTCGAAGGGATCATGTCGTTGACATAGGCCTGCCGGACTGGCGTGGCGGCAGAACCGACGACGGCCCAGAGCGCGAGCAATATCAGAGCCACCCAGAAGATACGCGTGAAACCGAGGACCAGCAGGATGACGCCACCCACGGTCGCTCCAAGGATGAGCACGGAGGTGCGCCTGTGGAATAGCTGCCGGGCGTGCGGGGCGAGCCAGCCTCCCAGGATCTGCGATCCCGCAACAATCGCGGCGGCCAAGCCCGCGATGGAATAAGCCCTGGGATCGCCGAACAGGTCAAGGAGGTAGGGCTGCAGTGCATAGAAGACGTAAATTCCGACGCCGGCACTAAAGGGGGCGGCCAGCATCACGTAACGCACGGGCGGGTTTTTCAAGCCGTTCTCGATCGATGCGGATAGCACCGCCCGTGTCGCGCGGAGGGGATGCGTCGAACGCTCAGGCGTGAAGCCGACGTCGTGCATGAGTCCAAAGGCCACCGCAAACATGGCGAGCAGCACCAGCACACGAAGGAGGAAGGGCACGCCAAGATTGGTGGCCTGGGCAATCACCCCTCCTGCTACTGAGCCCACGAGCATCGCGCCACCCTGCACCATCTGGCCTCGGCCAAGCACAGACTCCAGCCCGCCTTCGTAGCCCGAGAAACGCAGGGCATCCACGAGCCATGCTTCAACAGCACCGGAGAAGAACGTAAAGCCGAGACCCAGGAGAACCGAGACCACAGCCCACATCCAGAACGGCGCGGAGATCTGCCACATCACGAAGTACAGATAAGTGGACACGGCCAGCGTCACCGTTCCCAGCAGGAATGACGCCCGCCGGCCCCACCCGTCGGCGATCACTCCGGTAGGGACCTCAAACAGCACCATGCCTACGGTGAAGAAGGCGTTGGCGGCAAACGCCTCCAGGTTACTTAAACCGGCATCCAGCAGGAACAGGGTGTTGATTCCCCAGATGAAGGAGGCCGCAACGGTATTGCCCAGCGTCAATGTCAGATAGACGCGCTGGATCTTTCGGGCGGCGTCATTCAGGGTGTCGCCGCCCTCGCCGGTGCGAGGAGGGACCACCAGCTAATTCTCGCGCCGTTGCCCGTCCTCCGCCAGAGCTCCGTGGATGGAGAACTACGTTTCGTGACTTGTGGGGATGTCTTGGGAGGCTGCCCATTCGCTGACATCCCGGCGCTCAATGGCCGCAGCCATCATGTCCGGAAAGAGATCCGGTGTGCACGCGAAAGCCGGCACGCCGATGCCGGCCAGAGCCGCTGCATGACGTGAATCGAAGGACGGATGGCCGCTGTCGCTCAACGCCAGCAAAGCAATCATGGTGGTCCCGCCACCCACAATTGACGCGGCTCGACGCAGCATCTCTTCAGCTATGCCGCCTTCATAAAGGTCGCTGATCAGGACAAGGATGGTCTCGGCGGGCTTGGTTATCTGATCCTGGCAGTAGGCAAGGGCTCGGTTGATGTCGGTCCCGCCGCCCAGCTGTACGCCGAACAGCACATTCACGGGGTCATCCAGGTCGTCCGTGAGATCTACAACTTCGGTGTCAAAAACCACTAACCTGGTGCTCACGGACCGCAGAGAGCTGAGAACTGCTCCGAAGACACTGGAGTACACCACGGATTCAGCCATTGATCCTGATTGGTCAATGCACAGGATAATCTCGCGCTGAATCTCGGTGCTGCGCCTTGCATGGCCATGCAGCCGCTCAGGCACCACCGTGCGGTACTCGGGCTGGTAATGCTTGAGGTTGGCGGCGATGGTCCTGTTCCAGTCGATATCCCTGTGCCTTGGGCGGCGGGTCCTGGCGGAACGATTGAGGGCACCTGAGACTGCTTGGATCGTCTTGGCGCGCAGCCGTTCCTCAAGTTCCGTGGTGACCCGACGAACGACTGACCTGGCGGTTTCCCGGGACTCTTCGGGGATCACCCGCCCCAGTCCCACCAAGGTGCTCACCAAGCCAAT
Organism: Paenarthrobacter sp. TE3676; assembly: GCF_056279165.1. Taxonomy (NCBI): domain Bacteria; kingdom Bacillati; phylum Actinomycetota; class Actinomycetes; order Micrococcales; family Micrococcaceae; genus Paenarthrobacter; species Paenarthrobacter sp. TE3676. The sequence continues at coordinate 80,389 of NZ_JBWBQU010000004.1, read as the reverse complement.
GTCCGGCTGTACAGTGCGCAGCATCTCCGGCTCCAACAGCAACTGCCTCAGGCCGAGCCGATCCATAGCATCAGACTGCATCACTTGGACCACTGAGGAGGGAAAGTACCCGCGGATATCCCCGAGCCAGCGGGCCACGCGTGGACTCGACGACCCCAGCCCTCCACGCTGCCCGGACCCGCCACCGTAGAGCTCTTCCAGCGCCTGGTCCCGTCTAACATCATCATCGGATAGTTGGACGGGGACACCGTCCTCTGTTGAAATGCCGTCCGCGTCCTGCCCGCCCAGTACCAGACGCCACCGGCTCAACCGGTCCCGGCCCGCACCGGCGGAAGCATTGCCGGAACCATCGGCCGTGCCTGAGCCATCCGTCTGGTCGGAAGTACCCGTCATGCGATCGCCTCCCATCCCAAAATTCCTGCCATCGTTTGTATTGCCGGGCCAGCTCCAGCCAGGTCCATGCTGATGGCTTCCGCGCTGGTGCCGTCAGACCCGACCCGGCTTAGCTGCTCGCCGATTTCCCGCCGCTCAGGCCTGCTGAAAGCCGAGAACGTCCTCCTGACCAATGGCAAGACGTCCTCGAACACTTCGTCGCCCACACCCTCCACCCAGTCATCGACGATCTGCAGGAGGCGCGGATCGTGGATGAGCAATGTGGCGTCCCCGGACAGCAGACCGTCCAGCCACGCAGCGGCTTCCGGCGCGGGCGTGGCGATGGAGAGGCGTCGACTAAGACGTGCCGCCACGTCGTCTCCTTCCACCAACCCCGCGTCCATCAGAAGCCGGGTGGCCCGGCCAGCCACCGCACCATGAATGGTGTCTGACCGGGCCACTGCGGCAAGCGCTGCATGCCAGTCATCCAACGGCAGCTCAGCCAGCAGGGCCAAACCATCCTGCGCCGAATCAATGGCCCGACGCATCGCGCCAGCAGCATTGTCATCCAAGCCGGCGCAGGCCGTGGGCAGTCCCACACAGGCGCGCACCACCGTAGCTTCGAGGATCTTTCGAACATCACTCACATCTACCGCTCGAACGTTGCCGTACCTGCAAGTGCGGGCCAAGGGGGCGATGGTTTCCAAAAGGGGAGCAGTGTCCTGCTGAAGTGCGGTGCGTTCCGCCAGGACGGACACGACGCCGGCAATACCGTCGGGCAGTTCGGCCAGGAGACAGCCTTCCAGCAGTTTGCCAAGGACCGGCAGGCCTTCGGCTGCCTGCGCCTGCTCCGAGACGAAAGTGCTTGCGGCTGAGGCAACGGTGGTGCCGTAGCGGCTGGCTTCCACCACCGAAACAGCCAATTCAGGCTTCCACAGGAGGGTCCACGCTTCTTTGAAAGTGCCGGTGGTCCGGCCGGTGTCCGTTGGCTGACCCCAGTCCACCCCCAGCAGCGCAAGGCGGTGGAGAAGCACCGAACGTGCCAACTGGTTCGGCTTACGCAGGTCCAGGACCATGACTTCTTCCATGGCGCTGGCTTTCATGCGCAGCTTGCGCTGGGTAGCGGCGAGGTCGGCGGCCAACGGGAGGGTTGGCACAGAGTCCGGAACGTTCCCCAGCTCGCGGCCAACAGTAAGGTCGCGATGAACCAGGGCCAGCGGCAGGGGAGAACCGTCGCAAAGAACAGTCTGCGCGGCGTCGTCCAATTCAGGTAAGCCAGGGCTGGGCCTTCCGCGAACGGCGGCCAACGCGGTAGCCATCCTGCTGGCCTCTACCACCGACGCAGTGGACGCATCCAGGTTCTCTTTACGAAGCGCATGGGCTACCCGAACCAGCCAAGTGGTTGCCACATCCCTCGTGGGATCGTTCCCCATCCAATGTGCGAACAGGTGTTGATACCAGCCCGGCGCAGTGACCCCTGCGACGTATCCGCTGCCCAAGCTGAGCCGATTCGAGGTCCAGGGAACCCAGGTGACGGCCACCTTCGCTTTCGGCAAACCGGCGAGTACCTTGTTGTCGGCCGAAGCTGAAGGAAAACCGGCGGGTACCAATGCCGGTGCGTGATAGGCACCGCACACTACAACGATGCGTTCATGCCCTTCCCGCATGGCAGCCCGCAGGATGCGCCGCATGGCAGCTTCCCGGCGATTGTTCTCCACCACGTCAGGATGGTCAGCGGGACGCTGATCCATGCCGCGGATTTCCGAGATCGCATCGAGGAGGGCATCAAACCGCTCAACAGGGTCCGAGTTCCTGTGTTCCACCGCGTCCTCCCACCAGCGCTCAGCATCGCTGTACCCCGCAGCCTCGGCCAGCATCCCGATAGCGTCGGGCCGGAAAGCCTGCTGCGGGACAGCTGGAGGTTCCTCGACAGTGTCGGGGGTGCCGCCGTCGTCCTCAGTGGCGGCGATGGGGTCATCCTCCACCGAAGCCGATAATGCACGTTCCTCCGCTACCCGGAGCGCAAAGGTGTGTGCAGCAGGCAGGTCGATGGCACGCACGGACTTACCGGTGGTCAGGGCCCAGCGGATTGCTACCCATTCAGGCGAGAAACCGGCCATCGGGTAGAAGGAGGCCAAACGGGGCTCGTCCACAGCGTAAATCAGCCCGGCGACCGGCGGAACCATGTCCGGATCCGTGACCAGCGGGATGACCTGGTCAAGTTCGGGCGGCCCTTCGACCAACACCAGATCAGGCCGAAGGGCTGCCAAGGCTTCAGCAACGGAATGGGCCGAACCAGGACCGTGGTGGCGGATCCCCAGAATGTGGACGTCTGTCATGACTTAGTTGGGCGATTCGAGGTCGCGGCAGGCCCGGTAGAGGTCTTTCCATTCAGGCCGATTCCGGACGACGGTCTCCAAGTACTCCTGCCAGATCACGCGGTCCTGGACAGGATCCTTGATTACTGCGCCCACCAGGCTCGCGGCTACATCGTCCGCCCGGACGGTGCCATCTCCAAAGTGCGCCGCCAGGGAGAGGCCGTTGGTCATCACGGAAATAGCTTCCGCCGTGGATAACGTAGCCGATGGCGATTTGATGGTGGTGCGCTGGTCCTGGGTTACGCCGGACCGCAGTTCGCGCATGACAGTGACCACCCTCCGGATCTCGGAAAGTGCAGCCAAGTCCGCCGGCAGCTCCAAGCACTCACCGAGACTGCGAACACGGGTAGTCACAATCTCCACCTCTTGGTCGATGCTGTCCGGGAGCGGCAGGACCACAGTGTTGAAACGGCGGCGAAGGGCGGACGAGAGGTCGTTGACGCCTTTGTCGCGGTTGTTCGCGGTGGCGATCACGTTGAAGCCCTTCCGTGCTTGGACTTCCTCGTTGAGCTCGGGAATGGGCAGGGTCTTTTCGCTAAGGATGGTGATGAGGGAATCCTGCACATCGGAGGGGATACGGGTAAGTTCCTCCACGCGCACCAGGCTTCCCGTCTTCATGGCCCGCATGACGGGACCGGGGACCATGGCGGAACGGGAGGGTCCATCCGCGAGCAGACGCGCATAGTTCCACCCATAACGCAAGGCTTCTTCCGGTGTACCCGCAGTGCCCTGAACCACCAGAGTGGACGAGCCTGAGATCGCTGCGGCCAGATGCTCTCCAAGCCATGTTTTCGCGGTTCCCGGAACGCCCAGCAGCAACAGGGCGCGGTCCGTGGCCAGTGACGCCACGGCGATTTCCACCAAGCGTTCGGAGCCCAGATACTTTGGAGTGATCACGGCCCCATTGGCCAACGTCCCACCGAGGATGTAGGTGGTGACAGCCCAAGGGGAGAGACGCCAACTGGGCGGACGGGGGCGGTCATCAACAGCGGCCAGGGCGCTGAGCTCATCGGCATACGCATTCTCGGCGTGGGCGCGAAGAACTTCCGCTGCATTCTGGGCATCGGTCATCTGAAAGCCTCCGTCAGGGATTGTCTGAATGATTGGTATTGGACGGCATCGCGCAGCACCCGGCGCCGGACGGCGTCGTCGTCTGTTCGTGCCAAAAGTTGCCGGCATTGTTCGGTGGCAGCCGGCGGAAGGGCGGTTGGAAGGACTGCGGCCAGCGTCGCTGCCAAGCGGCCGCCGTCCTTGCCGGAAATCACTGTCAGTACCGCTTCCGCCAACGGCGCGGACCAAGGCTGCGGCACGTCCTGCAGTAGAGGAGCCAGCGTCAGCGGTTCGTCGCCGCTTTCCCGGACATGCCTCACCAGCCAATGTTCCCGCTCGTCGGGAGGGAGGCAACCCAGCAGCCTTCTGTCCGTCCTGACAGTCAGCAGCGCGCGTGCCCACTCAGCATCTTCGCGGGCGGCAGTGGTGGCGATCAACGCTTCCATGATGCGCGGTTCGCCCTGCAGCAGGGCCGCGGTGCCCGCCCGGTTCCGGCCGGATACCGATGTCCAAACCTCAAGCGGTGCGCCACGGATGATCACATCCAACCGTGCAAGCCGATCAGGTTCACCTCTGCGAGGATCGGCGGGAATTCCGTCGCGCAGTGCCTCTTGGTCAGGGGCCGGAGGGAGATCGATGTCCAGGCGCTTGTTCAGGAGCCCTTTGACGTGCAGCAGGGGTAGGAGCCGGGTGGCCATGCGGCCCGCACGCGCACTCCCGGGGAGTTGGTCGAGGAGCCGGAGCGCAACGTCCCGTACGCTCTTCGCTTTGTCGTCCAAGGCATGTTCCAGCAAACCTTCGTCGTCGTCATCGAGGTTGCCGGCAAACAGCGCCAGGTTGCCCGCGCGTTCCCTGGCGCTGAGCGACGTCCAGTGCCCACGGAGCTGCTCGCGCGCAGCTGCCGGGTCACGGCCTCTTAGCCGGTCCAGCTCGACTGCAGCGGCGGCGCTCCCAAGTTCAGACCATTCTTCTGCCGGTTCGTGTGAGGACGGACTTTTGAGTTCTTGCAACCAGCGGCCACGGGTTCCGATTGCCGGTTCAAGACTCCTGAAAACAGCGGATCTGGTCTCCGCCAAATTGAGCAACGCCGGCAGCAGCCGGTGAGGGACCCGCCGTCGTGATTCTTCGGCAAACCCCAGCCAGTCCAGTACCAGCTGGGTTTTCAGCTCAAGCCTCACGGGCGGCTGGTTCAGCAATAGCTCCAAGAGCCGGGCGGCCTCGCCGCTGGCTTGGGGCTCCGTGTCAGCGGGGGCAGGCGAAGCCAGGCCGGTGGCTGGGGCTGACGATGCTGTCCGGGACGCACGGGTAACGGCGTCGGCCAGTGCTGCTTGATCCAGCAGGGATTCCTCGCGGCTCAGGTTATCCGGCGCACGAAAACCGAGCGCGACGGGCGGCTCGGGGGCGTCGTGCCGAGCGGTTCCCACCAAGGCCGCTGTTCGGAGTTCTGCCAACCAGATCATGGGGTCACCACCGTTCCATCGACGACGACGGTCAGCGGACGCAGGCGGCCATCTTCCAGTTCTCCGAAAACATCCGCAGCATGGCCACCTGTCAGTGCCAGCAGGGAGTCGAGGGGAGCATCCACCAAGGGAAGTGCGTCGCCACTCGGATCGTGCACCCACCCCATGCCCTGCGGGTTGACGGTGACACCTTCCAGCATCACCGGATGCCTGGTCCGCCACGGCGAGCGCGCGACTGCTGCTGACTCCTGTTCGAGCGCTTGCCGGATGCTGTAACCGGTGCCGAGGCTTGTGGCCACGCCCTGCGGGGTGATGGGTCCGGTGAACAATGCACGCCGTGGCGCTGAGCCGGGGTAACGGGCAACTGTGACATCAAGCTGCGCTCCCGCGAGTTGCGGCGCAGCCAGCCCCTGGCCTTGTCCGGCGAAGTCCAGAATGACAACCGTCGTGCCGTCGGGTGCGCGAAGCCAGGTCCGTTGTTGCTGGACGCGTCCGTCGTCACTGCGGTGGGCTCCGAGCACCAGCCACGGGCCCACCAGCGACTCGGTGTCCTGTACGTCAGCAGACGCCGTGGCCCAGCCGAGGGCAGCCTTGACGTCAGCGAATTCGTCCGGTGTGAGTGCGTCTCTTGCTGCCCAGGCCTTTGTCAGGGCCCACCACCGGCCCGCGTGAAGGAGAAGATGGTCTGCCCAGTCCGTCCTGCCGTGGATTTGGGATGCCATTTCCCGCACTTGTTCGGCCAAACCGGGAACCTGGGAGTCCACCAAGCGGGCTGCCACGCCATCCCACCAGGAATATGGCTGATTGCGGGCAGCGGCAAGTCCGGTTCGTACGAGGTCCGTTAGCCAGCGCGAGAAATCATCGATCCCGGCATCCATGAGGGCGAGCCTGGCGGCGAGCCGTTTTGCCTGTGCTTCCGGATCAACGGGTTGTTCGGCCTGTCGCCGTTCTTTTGCCGTGGCACGATCGGCCCGTTGATCGGCCCATTCCTTTGCGAAATCAGCGGTGGCGGCTCCGGCCTCGGCTGCCTCGCCCCGGGACCAAAGAAGCAGCAGTGCCAATGCGTGCTTGCAGGGAAACTTCCGGCTGGGACACGAGCACCGGTAGGCGGGTGCGATGATGTCCACGCTCACTTGATATGGCGTTTTCCCGCTGCCTTGGCACTTTCCCCATACAAGGACATCGTTGCTGCCTGAGTCGGACCACGGGCCGGGATGCGCAAGTTTCCGTGCTGCTGCAAGCGAGGACGAGTCCGGGGCGGCCTTCATTACTGTCTCTTCGCTCCAACGCCCCATGAATCACATTCTGCCTGACGACTCCGACACTATAGAACAGCAGTCACGGTGTGGCGCTGGCACGGGCGGGGAGGATGGCCTCGACTTCCCGCCCGTAGCCTTGATTGCTACGCCTGATTGCTCACCAGGCCCGGCTTCTTCGCCGTGACCTCAGTACGCCCTGCTGACAGCAGCGGGGCAAAGAAGTTGCCGAGTTCAGCTGTCGCTGTCAACGGATGCACGTGGGCGACGTACTGGTCCGGCCGAACGACTACAACCACGCCATCGCGGCTGAGGCCTCGGAGCTCAAAGATGTCGTTGTTGGGGTCTGTGCCGAAGACCTTCTCAAGGTAGGTGAGCTTGAACGGCCCTACGGTGGGTTTGAACGCTGCAGGTACAGCGCTGATATCAATGTTGGTGTGGTCCTGCTGGTAGATCACCTTCACGTCGAACCAAGCGTCACGGTCAGCGTCCGACGGCGTCGCGGCCAGCGGCGAGTCCGGCGAGTTCGCGATCCACTCGGCAAAGTCCGCCACCGGTCCCTGGGATCCAGCCTGCGCCGCGTCAGCGAAGACATAGATGCGCCAGCGGCCGTCCGCTTTGGCGTGGTGCCCAAGGTGCATGGGGTTGGTATCGCAGACCCGCAGGACGGGAGCCGATTTGAAGCGTTTACCCACAGGGAAGCCCGTGGCGAGCTCCTGATACCGTGCCTCCGCTACCAGCATTGAGGGGGCGTACTGGGTCATAAAACCTGCCGGGAACTCGGCGGTACTGGTGTAGAAAGTCTCCAGTTCTGCGGGGTCTTCGAATTCTTCGGGCTTCTTGGCCATCAGCGTGGACCACTGCTTGTCGAAGTCGATGAGGTTCTTCGCCACTACCTGGCGTTCAGCCGAGTAGGTATCCAGCAGGCTTTCGGGGCTGCGGCCCTCGAGGACGTGGCCGAGTTTCCAGCCGATGTTGAAGCCGTCCTGCATGGACACGTTCATGCCCTGTCCGGCTTTGGCGCTGTGGGTGTGGCACGCATCGCCGGTGATGAACACCCGCGGGGTGCGCGTACCGCGCTCCTCCGGCAGAACGTCGTCGAACCTGTCCGTGAGCCGGTGGCCTACCTCGTAAACGCTGTGCCAGGCCACGTTGCGCACGTCCAGGGTGTACGGGTGAAGGATGTCGTTGGCTTTCTGGATGATCTGTTCGATAGTGGTTTTGCGCACGGCGCCTTTGTCATTGGGGTTGACTTCGCCCAAGTCGACGTACATGCGGAACAGGTGGCCGCCTTCGCGGGGGATCAGCAGGATGCTGCCGCCGGCGCCGGACTGGATGGCGCACTTGGTGCGGATGTCAGGGAAGTCGGTGACGGCAAGGACGTCCATGACCCCCCATGCGTGGTTGGCTTGGTCGCCAGCGAGGTGACACCCGATGGACTCGCGGACCTTGCTGCGCGCTCCGTCTGCGCCCACCACATACTTGGCGCGAATGACCCGTTCCTGGCCTTCGTTGGACCCGGATGTGTGGCCAAGGGTCACCTCCACCGGGTAGTCGCCCTCGCCGGTGACGTTGAGGCTGTGGAACTCGTAGCCGTAGTCCGGTGTCATGCGTGTGGGGGAGTTGGCCATGAATTCTGCGAAGTAGTCCAGGACCCGGGCCTGGTTGACGATCAGGTGAGGGAATTCGCTGATCCCGGCGGGATCATCCACTGCCCGAGCGGCCCGGACGATCCGGGAGTGGTCGGCCGGGTCCGGCTTCCAGAACGCCATTTCCGTGATGCGGTACGCCTCGGCCGTGATCCGCTCTGCAAAGCCGAAGGCTTGGAAAGTCTCGACACTGCGGGCTTGGATGCCGTCGGCTTGGCCGATGGCCAACCGCCCGGGGCGGCGCTCAATGATACGTGTGGTGACGTCAGGGAACTGGGATAGCTGTGCCGCGGTCAGCATGCCCGCCGGGCCCGTGCCCACGATTAGGACGTCAACTTCGTCGGGAAGCTCGGCTGGGCGGTTGATTCCGACGCCGTCGGCCGGCTCGACTCGAGGGTCACCGGATACGTAACCGTGGTGGTGGAACTGCACAGGCTTTCCTCACTTCTTTGTGGGCTATCTCGTTGCGGGTGTTCGATAATAGAACAACGTGTTCGATTATCGCTCAGATAATCGTAATGCGGCTCACACCCGTGTTCAAGTCCTTGAAGAGCCATATGACGGAACCTTGTGTAGCTTCCGGCGGATTGAACCATGGGCATGTCAGGATCAGGTATGCCGCGCCTGATGCTCTTGGACACTGCCTCCTTGTATTTCCGCGCCTTCTACGGTGTGCCCGACTCAATCCGCCGTTCCGACGGAACGCCCGTGAACGCAGTGCGGGGACTGATGGACATGATCGCCCGCCTCACCACCGACTACGAAGCCACGCACTTGGTCGCCTGCTGGGACAACGATTGGCGCCCGCAATGGCGCGTTGACCTGATTCCCAGCTATAAATCGCACAGGGTCGCGGAGATCGTTGCGGATGGTCCGGATGTAGAGGTTGTCCCTGACCCGCTTGAGGCGCAGATTCCCATGATCCGCCGAGTATTGGACCTTGCCGGAATAGCTGTGGTGGGAGTTGACGAGCATGAGGCTGATGACGTCATAGGGACCTATGCGAGCCTGGCGACCTTCCCGACGGACGTGGTTACCGGTGACCGCGACCTTTTCCAGCTCGTGGATGACGACCGTGGGATCCGCATCATTTACACGGCGCGCGGCATGAAGAACCTGGAAGTCCTCACCGACGTCGTAGTGGTGGGCAAGTACCGTGTCCTGCCCCAGCAATACGCCGACTACGCAACACTCCGGGGCGATGCCTCCGACGGGCTGCCCGGAGTCGCCGGCATCGGCGAAAAGACGGCGGCGTCGTTGCTTGGCACGCACGGTTCATTGCAAGGACTTCTTGAGGCGGCGGAAGCCCCCGACGGCGGGTTGTCGGCTTCCGTCCGGGCCAAGCTGTCCGCGGCGGCTGACTATCTCAAGGTGGCGCCCGCCGTCGTGAATGTCGTGCGCGACTTGAAGGTGCCGACGCTGGAAGAAGCAGGCGCTGAACTGCGCCCCGTCACAGGAGAGGCTCGCACTGAACTTGAGCAACTGGCCAAGGACTGGAATCTGGGCGGATCGGTTAAGAGGTTGCTGGACGCGCTGGACCGCGGCCGCTGAGCCCGCCGTCCGCTGAGGACAGCCCTCACAGAAACCGGTTCATTTTCACAGCCCAATGACAGGTTCGAAACAGCCGGGGCTGTGGTGGGTCTCTCATCGTGTTAACAGGACGGAACCGTTGACCGTCCCTCAGACACCAGCCGTACTAGCGGCTCATTGAGGAGAGGCATATGTTGAAAATCAAGAGAATCAGCCTGGGCATGGCAGCCGGAGCTCTGGCACTAGGCGCAGGACTTGGTGCAACCAGCATCGCGACGGCGGCCACCACGCCGTCGCCGAGCGCTACGTCGACCCCTGGCACCACGTCGTCCGGGGATGCAACCACCCCCTCAGATCGTGGGGGAAAGCCTGGCGGGCACGGACGCGATCGGGGACAATTAGCAGCTGAATTGGCCACCAAGCTCGGTGTGGACGAGGCCAAGGTAACCGAAGCCTTGAAGGCGTTCCGTGAGGCAAACAAACCCACCACGCCGCCCGCCGAAGGAGCGGAAAGAACCAAGCCGGACCGTACGGCACAGGATGCCGCCCTGGCGAAATCGCTCGCTGAAGCATTGGGCGTAGACGAAGCCAAGGTCACCGCTGCACTGGAAGAAATCCGAGCCGCGGGCCAAGTTGAACGTTCCGCGGCCCTGAAGACCAAGCTGGACAAGGCGGTCACGGACGGCAAGCTCACACAAGCCGAAGCTGATGCCGTGACCAAAGCCGTTGAAGCCGGTGTCATCGGAGGAGGCGGGCACTAAGACCACTGCGCGAAAGCCGTCCACATAAGGATCCCCCGGACGTATCCGGGGGATCCTTATCGCGGCGCGCCGGGAAGCCCTTATCGCGGCCGGAACTGGTCCATGACCGGGCACTCGAAAGGTTCACCCGCGAAGAGTCCGACGTCATCCAAGTACTTCACTACCGCCGTGTAAGACGCCAACAAACTGGTTTCGGTATAAGGAATGCCCAGTTCGCCGCAGCACTCCTTCACGATGCCGGACGCGCGGTGCAGGTAGGGGCGAGGCATGTCCGGGAAGAGGTGGTGTTCAATCTGCCGGTTCAGTCCGCCCATCAGCGTGTCCATGAACCGGCCACCGGAGATGTTCCGGGCAGTGAGCACCTGACGGTTGAGGAAGTCTGCCCTGGTTGAACCGGGCAGTATTGGCATGCCTTTGTGGTTTGGGGCGAAAGACGCGCCCATATAGAAACCGAAGACACCTAACTGAACTCCGAGGAAAGCGAACGCCATACCTAACGGCAGCAACGAGAAAACCAGGAACGGAACCACGAGGAGTCGAAGCATGATGACAGGGATCTCCACCCAGCGGTGATCGACTTGTCTCTGGTGCAGCAGATACTTCAGGGAATCAATGTGCAGGCTGACGCCCAGGAAGAACAGCAAGGGAAACAACAACCAGCCTTGCTTGCGCGTGACATGAACCATCACCCCCCGGCGCGAGCTTGCCGCTTCGGGATGAAACGCGATTGCTCCGGTATGGATATCCGGGTCCTTGTCGATCACATTGGGAAAGTTGTGGTGACGGGTGTGTTTCTGCGCCCACATTGAATAGCTGATACCCACCAGGCCTGTACCAACTAGCCGCGCGGACCACTCATTCATTCCCTTGGACTTGAACACCTGCCGATGCGCGGCTTCATGGGCCAGGAACGCGAACTGGGTGAGGACCACGCCCATTCCCGCCGCAATAAGAAGCTGGAACCAAGTGTCCCGCAGCAAAATCAACCCACTCCAAGTTCCCGCCCACGCCACCATCAGGATCACAAAGACCGTGATGTAAAACCCTCTGCGGCGCTTCAGCAGTCCGGCACTACGTACAGACTTCAGGAGTGCGGAGTACGAAAGGACCGTCCGGGCGGCACCCCGGTCCGGCTGAATTCCATCGGACGAACGTTCCGGTGCCATGATGCCTCGAACCACTTACCGGTGGACTCAACAGAATCGTTTCCCACCGTCCCTTCAGGGTACGCCGGTGACGCCAACAAAGAGCCAGGAATTTGTTTTCAACCGGTTGTCGATTTCTGCTCGCGCGGTTCGACCTATGGATGAGAAGGTCGAAGGGCGGCTTTCCACGACACAGGAGATTGAGTCAGATGGCGAAATACATGTTGATTATGCGGGCAGACGACGCTTCCTACGCCAAGTTGGAGAACATCGATTTCAACGAGATCCTCGAGGCAATGGGCAAATTCAATGACGAGCTGATCCGCGCCGGAGTCCTCTTGGCCGCCGAAGGCCTGGACGACGCCAAGGACGGAGTGGTGGTGGACTTCACCGGTGAAACCCCGGTGGTCACTGACGGGCCCTACGGTGAAACAAAGGAACTCTTCGGCGGCTATTACATCCTGGACGTAGCTTCCAAGCAGGAAGCCATCGAATGGGCGAAGCGTGCGCCAATGACTGCAGGTACCAAGACCGAAATCCGTCGCGTCACCAGCATTGACGAGTTCCCTCAGGACAACGAATGGATTCAAAAGGAACGCGCATGGCGCGAGCAGACCGGCCAGCTCTGAGATTCGCCGCCGGAACCCCGGTCATCAACGACCGGCGTGAGCAGCAATGAGGCAAGGGCCGCCGTCGAAGCGGTGTGGCGGAGCGAATCCGCCCGCATCGTCGGCGCCCTTGCCCGCTATACCGGCGACTTTACTTTGGCAGAGGACCTGGCACAGGAAGCGATGGCAGAGGCTCTCGTGTCCTGGTCCGTCAACGGCATCCCCGCAGAGCCGGCGGCCTGGCTCCTGACTACCGGCCGGCGCAGGGCAATCGATTCGTTCCGGAGGCGTGCTGTTCGCGACGACAAGTACGCCCTGCTGGCCCGTGACCTGTCAGAGGAGGAACCGGGCATGGACGTTTTGTTCAATCCGGATGCCATCGATGACGACGTCCTCGCATTGATGTTCGTCTCCTGCCATCCCGTGTTGTCCAAAGAGTCGCGAATTGCGCTGACTCTTCGGGTTGTGGGCGGTATGGGCACGGAGGAGATTGCCAAGTCGTTCCTGGTCCCCGTTCCCACCGTCCAAGCCCGTATTACACGAGCCAAGAAGACCTTGTCGGCGGCACACGTGCCGTTTGTGGTGCCCGAGAAAACTGATATACCGGAGCGGCTGGGATCAGTGCTGCAGGTGCTCTACCTGATTTTCTCGGAAGGTGCCTTTGCGTCCGGTGGTGACTCGTGGATGCGCACGGAACTGGCCAGCGAAGCACGTCGTCTGGGACGGGTTTTGGTTCGGCTGGCCCCTGAGCCCGAAGTCTTTGGCCTCTTGGCCCTGATGGAACTGACGTCTGCACGTTTCCCAGCCAGGCTCGACGCAGCCGGTCAGCCTGTCCTTCTCGAAGACCAGGATCGGCGCCGGTGGGACCAGTCTGCGATACGCCGGGGCCGGGCGGCACTTTCGACGGCGGTGGCGGCCGGCCGCGGTCTTGGCGCCTACGGATTGCAGGCGTCCATTGCGGAATGCCACGCGGTGGCGCGGGCAGCAGAGGACACGGATTGGCAACGAATTGTCATCCTGTACGAGGCACTGGGGCGTTTGGTTCCATCGCCTGTCATTGAACTGAATCATGCAGTCGCGGTTGCCATGGCTGCGGGTCCGGCCGTAGGGCTTCACCTCGTGGAAGCCCTTGCAGACAGGGGTGAGCTACATGGCTCACACCTCGTGCAGACAGTGCGAGGCGAACTCCTTGCCCGGCTGGGCCGTCTCGTGGAGGCCAAGGCAGCCCTCGTCGAAGCACTCAGCCTGTGTTCGAACGCCGCCGAACGGAGCGCGCTGGAGCGGAAGATCGCAGAATTGGCAGACCAGCAGAGCTGACAAATCACGACATCTCTATGTTCTCTGGGGTGTGTGGTGGTGGTTGCGTCGTGGTGTTTGTTGGGGGTCGAGGTGGGGTGGGGGGATGAACCAGGGGACTCCGGTGGTGATGTCGATGCGCCATTGTTCTTTGTGGATGAGGTGGTGGTGGTGGCTGCAGAGCAGGGTGCCGTTGTTGGTTGATGTGGTGCCGCCGTGGGACCAGTAGGTGGTGTGGTGGGCTTCGCACCAGGGGGCGGGGATGGTGCAGTCGGGGAAGGCGCAGCCGCCGTCGCGGGCGGTGATGGCTTTGCGGATGTGGGGTGGGAAGATCCGGGTGGTGCGGCCGATGTCCAGGACGCGGGAGTCGGTTCCGAGCAGGACGGGGATGATGTCGGCGTCGCAGGCGATTTTGCGGATGGTGTTCGGGTGGATCGGGCCGGTGAAGGTTGCTGTGCCGGTGCTGAGTTGTTGGTGGTCGTTGACTTGTTTGAAGAGGTCGCGGTGGTCGATGGTGACGGTGAGTTGGGGTCGGAGGCCGCCGTTGGAGGGCAGTTTCCCGGTGGTCATCGCCAGGGCGCAGGCTCCGACGAGGCCGTTGAGGAGTTTCTGGGCCCGGCTGCGGCGGTCCAGGTCCGGGCCGGTGGGCTTGTTGCCGGTGGGATTGGTGCCGGTGGTGAGTCTGGGGTTGGTGGCGGTGTTCATGGCGGTGGTGAGGGTTTCGTATTGTTCGGCGGTGGCGAAGATTTCGAGGTGGTGGAGTCCGTGGCGGCGTCGGCGGCGGAGGAACGCGCCTTGGAGTTGGCGGAGAACTTCCTCGGATGGTTCGGTACCGTCCTGGTCGATGACGTCGGTCCAGCGTTTGGTCATTTTGGTGACGAAGTCCGGGTCGGATTCCATCGCGGTGGTGGTGAGGGCGTGTTCCATCCGGGTGATGGTGTCCTTATCGGTGAGTTGCCGGACAGTGTCCAGGGCGGTGCTGATGATCGTCGCGGACCGGGAAGGCAGGTCGCCGGAGGCGAGGGCGTCGGCCAGGACTTCGCGCCGGGCCGGGATCTGTTGCCCTGCGATTCCGGTCTGGGGCAGGACATCGGCCGCGAGGGCGAGCCTGCGCCGGGCTTCCCCGACGCTGATCCGCAACCGGGCCCGAAGGAACTCAGCGGCAGTCCGGTACCCGTCATCCAAAGGGCTCACTTTTGAATCGGCGGCCGCTGTAGCCGCATCTGGGGAACTGCAAACTTCCGAGGACATCGCCGCGTTCACAGAACTTGCCGGGGTTTCGGATCCAGGCTCTGGTTCAGTCCACCCCGTCCGCCATCCCGGCCCGGCCCCGAACTCGGACGCCCCCGGCGACGCTTGCTGTGCTTCTTTCCGGGTCCGTTCCACCGCCTGCGCCGCGACGACCTGCAAGTACTCCAACGACCGGGAGATCTCCTCGACCCTGCCCGCGAAATCGGCAGCCTCAACAAAACCAAACAACCGCGCCTCATCGACTACGGATTCACGAAGCGACCCCAGGGCTTCGCTCGCCTGCTCAAGCGGCTCGCCCACAGCACCTGGTGAAGGCCGGCCGCCTTCGATCAGACTTGCTCTGCGCTTGATGTCAGCGGCCAAGACTAAAGGCAAACCAGGCACAGCATCCAAGGATTTCACGCCGTCACCGGTGCTGAACTCCGGTAAGCCGCTCAATGACTCCAATCCGGGAAGCAGCCCAGCGCCTCGAGAGCTACCCGCGAGGGTGTCGGCCGCCGTCGAACCCCTCAATGTGGCCGTCCGGACAGGGACGCCCAGGGATCGCTGACGCAGCAGGGCATCGACGCGCGGCGAACCCGCCCGCCGTGCCACGACCTGCCCGATTGCTCCCATAAACCAACCCTGTCATGGAGCTCTGACATTATTAGCTCCTCTGCAATGACCCTCCTGTATGACGGCAAAGAAGAGGGCATTCGGCGGTAACCAACGGAAAATGCTGGCGTCGGATGCCTACAGCGTGGGCAGCGCCAAACCGTCTACACGCCGCCCGGCGCATGGCATTGGCACGGCGCGGCTCCGGACCACTTCATGAGTCACCTGGCCATGTGGGAAACCGCGTGCCTCACAGACGGCTCCGAGACGACGCCATGCTGGACCACTTGCACCTCACCACCGCGCGCCTGCACCAAACAGACCCCGTCGGTGACGTGAAGCGTTTGCCCTCCGGCGTGAAGTTGACGAATGAGTAGAAGTTGATGGCTGGATTACTTGTTGTGAATGTTTCGGAGGTCCCCGGCATCCTCAGGAATGGCGAGGGTCGTCGCGGCCCAGCTTGCGAGCAGCTGCAGGGCATCCGCCGTACCCGTGCCGGGTTCCGCGTTGTAGACCGTTAGGGTCAAACCGGCATCGGCGGACAGCTCAAGGGCCTCGTACAACAAATGCAGATCGCCAACTATCCGATGCCGGAAGTGCTTCTTCCCGGTGTAGTGCTGGCGCACGTTATGGGATGCCCAACGAACCCGGAATTCCTCGCTGCGCGTGGACAGCTCACCCACCAGATCGCTGAGGCCCCGGTCGTAGGGATCGCGGCCCGCCTCGGTCCGCATAATGGCCACTGTGTCGTTAGCCGCCCGTTCCCACTCCGTGTAGAAATCCCTGCTGCGAGGATCGAGGAAAAGGAAACGGGCATGATTGGGCGGCCCGGCCGGACTATCGTAAATATCCGAGTACAAAGCACGCCCCAGGGCGTTTGTCGCCAGAAGATCCAGGCGACCGTTGCGGATAAAGGCAGGGGAGCTGCTGATCGCATCGAGGGTGAGTTGCACGCCAGGCCGGATGACCTGTTTCCGTACCGGCCGGCGTCGTGACCTGCCACCTTCACTTGCAGCGCGGGCAAGGTCGTACAAGTGGGCGCGTTCGGCGTCGTCGAGTTGCAGGGCGTTCGCCAGGGATTCCAAGACGCTTTCCGAGACGCCTGCGAGATTTCCCCGCTCCAGGCGCGTGTAGTACTCCACGCTGACTCCGGCCAGTATGGCAACTTCGCCGCGGCGGAGGCCCGGTACGCGGCGGTTGCCGCCGTAGGCGGCCAGTCCCGCTTGCTCAGGCGTGATCTTCGCCCGTCGCGTGGAGAGGAAATCGCGCGTCTCTGTCCGGTTGTCCATGCTTCAACGGTATGACCTTTGGCCCGCTGAGGGAGTCCCTGTCATTACCCCTAACAGCAGTAACTCCTTTCACTCAGGGAAAGGAGGTTAGATGGAAACATCCAACAACGTTCACCACGCAGGAGAAACATGCCTACCGCTAACGCTTACGCTGCCCCCTCGGCCACGGGCGACCTGACCCTGACCACCATCGAACGTCGCGAGGTCGGTCCGAACGACGTCCACATCGATATCAAGTTCGCCGGCATCTGCCACTCGGACATCCACACTGTTCGCGGTGACTGGGGCCCTCAACAGTACCCCTTGGCCCCGGGCCACGAAATCGCCGGCATCGTCACCGGGGTTGGCTCGGATGTCACCAAGCACAAGGTGGGCGACCGTGTAGGCGTCGGCTGCATGGTGAACTCCTGCAAGGAGTGCAAGAACTGCCTTGCCGGTGAGGAACAGTACTGCCTTCAGGGAAACGTGGGCACCTATGGCGCCGTTGACCGCGACGGCACCATCACGCAGGGCGGGTACTCCAGCAGCGTCGTGGTGAATGAGGACTTCGTCGTCACCATCCCGGAAGGTTTGGACCTCGACGTCGCCGCACCGTTGCTGTGCGCCGGCATCACCACCTACTCGCCTCTGCACCACTGGGGCGCCGGCCCCGGTAAGAAGGTTGCCGTCGTCGGCCTTGGCGGACTCGGCCACATGGCCGTCAAGATCGCCGACGCCATGGGTGCCGAGGTAACAGTGCTCTCGCAGTCGCTGAAGAAGATGGAGGACGGTCTCATGTTGGGCGCGGACCACTATTACGCCACAAGCGACCCCGCCACGTTCGAACAGCTCGCCGGCACCTTCGACCTCATCATCAACACTGTCAGCGCTTCCATCGACATCAGCGCCTACTTGCAGCTGCTCACGCTCGACGGCACGCTGGTCAACGTTGGCGCGCCCGCCGAGCCGCTGCCGGTCAACGTGTTCTCGCTGATTATGGGTCGCCGCCGCTTCGCCGGTTCCGCGATCGGCGGTATCCGCGAAACCCAGGAAATGCTGAACTTCTGCGCGGAGCACGGCCTTGGCGCCGAGATCGAGGTCATTCCGGCCAGCAAGATCAACGATGCCTACGAACGCGTTCTTGCCTCCGATGTCCGCTACCGCTTTGTCATCGACGCCTCCACTATCGGCTAGATGCACAGCACCCCTAGAGCAGCATCATGAGAAAGGCCACGCCCCCGTTAATGGGGCGTGGCCTTTCCTGCACCACGCAGCAGGGACAATGGTCTGGTGACTTTCAGACTGGACACCATCGGTACGGGACTGGTCTTTGCGGAATCCCTCGCCAAGCTTGCTACCGCCTTGCAAGACCAAGGGGACGGCGGAACGGCAGTAGTCCAGGCGCCGCCCGGCACAGGAAAAACCACACTGGTTCCACCCCTGCTCGCCAATCTCGTGTCCGAACAGAACCCGGGCCAACCACGCGTCGTCGTCACTCAACCACGGCGTGTAGCCGCCCGCTCAGCCGCCCGCCGCCTGGCCACGTTGGACGGAAGCCGCCTGGGTGGCAGGGTGGGCTACACCGTCCGAGGTGAAAGCAAAGTCAGCCCGGACACCGTCGTCGAATTCGTCACGCCTGGCATTCTCCTTCGACGTCTTCTGGCTGACCCCGGCCTTGAAGACGTCCACGCCGTGGTCCTGGATGAGGTCCACGAACGTGGACTCGAAACGGATCTCCTGGTCGGCATGCTCGCGGAGGTTCGTGAGTTGCGCGGTGACCTCACGCTGGTGGCCATGTCGGCAACCCTCGACGCCCCGCGTTTCGCAGAGCTGCTTGGGACAGGGCTCGACGGCGGTGGGCCGGCTCCCGTCGTCGACTGCCCTTCCGCGCTGTACCCGCTGGAGGTTCTGTGGGCTCCGGCCCGGGAGCATCGACTGGATACCCGCGGCGTATCCCGAGGTTTCCTTGATCATGTGGCCCAGACGGCCGCGACATCCCACGCAGCGGCCCTGAGCCGGAATCCCGAGGTAGACGCACTGGTTTTCCTCCCGGGAGCCCGGGAAGTTTCCGACGTCGCCACTCGTCTTCGCGGGCAGCTGCCACAAGGTGTGGAGGTGCTCGAGCTGCACGGACAGATAGGTCCGGAAGCCCAGGACCGCGCCGTATCCGGCCGTGAACCCGGCGGGCCGCCCCGGATCATTGTGTCCACGTCGTTGGCTGAATCGTCCCTGACCGTTCCCGGCGTACGGTTGGTCATCGATTCCGGTCTGTCAAGGGAACCACGACGGGACGCCGGCCGCGGAATGTCCGGCCTCGTGACCGTCTCCTGTTCGCGTGCTTCGGCAGATCAACGCGCCGGTCGCGCAGCGAGACAAGGACCGGGCACGGTGGTTCGCTGCTACGACCAGCAAGCCCATGCTGCAGCTCCGGCACATCAGACCCCCGAAATCTCCGTTGCAGACCTCACCAGCGCTGCCTTGGTTCTTGCCTGCTGGGGCGCACCCGGCGGTTCAGGATTGCAGCTGCCGGACGCACCACCAGCCGCGGCCATAAACGATGCCGTGGAGGTCCTCCGCGAACTGGGTGCTGTTACACGCGATGGAACAGTCACTGCCGCGGGTAAGACCCTGGCGCGCATCCCAGCCGACCCCCGGCTTGCCCGTGCCTTGTTGGATGGATCGGCTGTTGTGGGCCAACGCGCAGCGGCTGAAACAGTAGCACTCGTTGCCGGCGATCAAAGGGCACCCGGCGCTGACCTCACGAAGCTGCTTACGGCGCTGCGTTCCGGATCAGATCCGGGCGCCCGACGTTTCGCGGAAGACGTCAGGCGGATGGAGTCGCTGATACAGAAGGAGACGCGGGTACGGCAGGAGGTTGCCGCCGTCGTGCATCCCACACCGCCTGCCGGTGTCACGGCGAGGGAAGCGCCCGGTTTTGTGGTGGCGTTGGCTTTCCCTGACCGCGTGGCCAGGCGTGTACCCGGCGATGGATCCACCACGTACTTGCTCTCGTCAGGGACGCGGGCCGGGCTCCCCACTGGCAGTTCACTGTCCGGGCACGATTGGCTCGCGGTTGCCGAGGTGTCGCGCGCCCAGGGGCGTGATGCCGCCGGCACCGGCGCGGTCATCCGTTCCGCCGCGCCCTTGTCGCTTGAAATGGCGGAAGCTGCCGCGCCGGATCTCCTCACGGAGACGGTGCGGGCGAAGTTTGACCAGGGCCGGGTAATGGCCAGGCTGGAGCGCCGTATGGGAGCCATCGTCTTGTCCTCGACGCCCATCCGTCCCAGCGCCGAGTCCGGGCGTCATGCCGTTTCCGAGGCGTTGGCGAAGGCAGGTTTATCCATGATCGGCTGGTCGACCGCAGCTGACGCCCTGCGCCGCCGCCTTGCATTGCTGCACCGCGAGCTCGGAAGTCCCTGGCCCGACGTCCGCGAAGCCGCGCTGCTGTCCACGCTGGAGGACTGGCTGGGCCCGGAGCTGGAAGCGATTGCCGCCGGCGCCCCGGTGAGTTCCATCAACCTCGTCGACCCTTTGAGGCGCCTGCTCCCATGGCCGGAGGCTGCCCGGCTCGAAGACCTCGTGCCGGAGCGCTTGGCGGTGCCGAGTGGTTCGCGTGTCCGGATCGAATACCCCGAGGTTTCGGACAGCAGCGGCGGTGGTCACGACGACGGCCGCCCCGTTGTGGCGGTCAAGCTTCAGGAATGCTTCGGTTGGGACCGCACGCCGCGTCTCGTGGAGGGTAGGGTCCCCGTGCTGTTTCACTTGCTATCCCCGGCAGGAAGGCCGCTGGCCGTCACGGACGATCTCGCCTCTTTTTGGTCCGGTCCCTACTCCCAGGTTCGGGCCGAGATGCGTGGGCGTTACCCCAGGCATCCCTGGCCCGAAGACCCGTGGACCGCACCGGCCACGGCCAAGACGAAGAACAGGATGTAGCCGCTCGTCCCCGGAAAGGCCGGCTAAGCCTGCCGCTCCAACATGAATTGGATTTCCCCGTCCACAAACGTCCCCAGCACGCTGCCTGCTGCGAATTCGTCCGGGGCAGTGGTCAGGGGATCGAGCTCGAACGCCGTGAAATCGGCGCGCTTGCCCACGGTGATGGAGCCCGAAACGTCCCACTGGCCTGCAGCTTTCGCTGCGTGGGAGGTGTATCCCTCCAGAGCTTGGAGCGCTGTGAGGGCTTGGGACGGTGCGATGGGCTCCTGCTCCGGATTCCCCGAACGACGGCGCAACTGGGCGTCCGCGATGATTGGAAGCGGCTCGTAGGGCGCGATCGGCCAGTCAGAGCCGATACCCAGAGTCACTCCGGCGTCGCGAAGATCACGGCAGCGCCATGCACGGTCCGCCCGCTCCGAGCCAAGGCGCGTAGACCAGTTGTCGCTGTGATCGGCAAGTGAGTAGTGGGTGCAATGGGTCGGCTGCATGCTGGCCACCACGCCTGCGCCCTTGAAGCGTGCCACCAGCTCATCGGGCACTGTTTCAATGTGCTCGATCCTGTGGACGGTTCGGTGCAGGATGTCGGCAGGAACGTTGTTTCGCAGCGATTCCAAGGCCTCCAATACATGGTCCACCCCGGCATCGCCGATAGCGTGTGTAGCTGTGGGAATTCCGCGGGAGGCAAAGTACCGGACGGCGGCGGAGTATTCCTCGGGCCGCGGCCAGAACGGTGCGGTGGATTGGCCGTGAATATCAGCTTCGTAGAGCCAAGCTGTTCCGTTGTCCACGGTGCCATCGACGAAGAGCTTAATGGCTTCAATGGACCAGCGCCGGCCGCCGGTGCCGATGCTGCGGGCCAACTCTTTCCATTCGGCTTCACCACTGCCCGGCATGCACCACGGCGCGGCCCGAAGCCGCAGCGGGAGTTCGCCGTCCGCCTCCAATGCCTGGAAGAGTGCGGTGGATTCCTCGCTGTGGTCCATGATGTGGCCGCCCGTCAGGCCCGAGCGGGCGAAGTCCCCCAGGAGCTCGGCGAGTCGCGTTTTGCGTTGGGCGAAGGACTCTTGCGGGATGTGTCGCTGCACCAATTCCATGGCCGCAGCTTCGAGCAGGAGCCCCGTGGGAACGCCGTCCGCGTCGCAGACCACCTCAGAGGCTTGGTCGAATTCGAATCGGCCATGGACTCCGGCCAGTTCCAGGGCGCGGCTGTTTGCCAATGCCGAATGACCATCGAACAAGCGAATAAGCGCGGGCTGGTCCCCGGTGACGGTGTCCAGCACACTGCGGTGCAACGGTACAGTTCCGAAAGCGTTCGGGTTCAGTCCCCAGCCACGCAACCAGCCGCCGTCGTTTGCTGCTTCTGCGCGCAGGAGTGTGAGGACTTCATCCAGCGACGTAGCGCCGGCAAGGTCGACGCCGATTGTCAGGTCCAAGCCGAACACCGGGTGCATATGGCAGTCCACCAACCCGGGCGTGAGCGTCGCGTTACCGAGGTCCACCACCCGTGTGTCCGCCTGTTGCCAGGCCCTGGCGTCTTGGCGGCTGCCGACGGCGGTGATCAACCCGCCGCAGATGGCGATGGCCTGGACAGACTGGTCCTGGTGTCGTTCATCCATCGTGTGAATGGTGTCGGCAAGGACGATGAGGTCAGGAGTCATGGGTTTCAAAGCTTCCAATCCGGGCAAAGACGTCGGGGCGGGTGGTGCGAAGCCTGCGGGCAACCAGTAGGCCGGCAAGGAAAACAACGGGCGCGACCAGGAGCAAGATGGTGTTGGTGAGCGCATCGGCAAAGGTGAGGAGTTCGATGTTGATGGCGATCAGTGCCACCACGCCGAACAGCAGGATGGCCGAGGTCACGCTCAGGGGGATGAGCAAACGGTGCGTGGCCGCGGCGGGGTTACGCCGCAAGTAGATGAATGCAGCTACCGACACCAGGCCCTGCAGGGCCACGATCCCGAAGATGCCCGGCGTGTTGACCCAGATGAGCAGCTGCTTGTAGGGATCCGCACCGGCGATGGCACAAATGCTGATGACGACGGCGGCGAGAATGGTCTGGATCTGCCCTGCACGGTGCGGTGATTTGTACTTGGGGTGCGTCCTGCCGAGGAACGCGGGGAGCACACCGTCTTTGGCGAGCATGTACACGTAGCGGTTGATGGCGTTGTGGAAAGCCAGTTGGGAGGCGTAGACGCTGGTCACGATCAGCACGTACATGACGACTTCCGCCCATGGGCCCACGTACTGGTTGATGGTGGCAAAGAACATTCCATCGGCCAGCTCCCCGGCGGCAACAACCACGTTTCCATCGCCGTAGGCCTGGATCACGGTCCACACAATGAAGGCGTAGAACACGGACATGAAACCCACTGCGATGTAGGTTGCCCGGGGAACGGACCTGTCCGGATTACGCGCTTCGCGGCGGTACAGCACGGTGGACTCGAAGCCCATGAAGGCAGCAAAGCAGACAGCCAGGATGGCCAGAACACCCGGTGTGAAGGCATGCTCGGGGGAGAACGAGGCGAAACTGATGCCTTCAGCGCCGCCACGTGCAAGAATTCCGAATCCCATGATGGCCAGGATCGCAGTCTCGGCGATAAGCAGGACGCCGAGGACTTTCGCGCCAACATCGATGCCCCGGTATCCCAGAAACCAAACGGCCGCGATTGCTGCCAAAGCGACGGCAGGCCAGGGCACGTCCCAGCCCAAGAGTGCGAGGAGCATGGCTTGGGTCTGGACGGCGAACAGTCCGTAGACGCCGATTTGCAGGCAGTTATAGGAAACGATCGCCAGGATGGCGGAGGCCAGGCCCACGGTTTTGCCCATGGCCAAGGTGATGTAGGTGTAGAAGCCGCCAGCGGCTTTGACGTGTTTGGTCATGGCCATGAAGGAGACGGCGAAGACCAGCAGGACCGCTCCGGCAATGGCGTAGCCCATGGGGGCGCCTATGCCCCCTACGCCGATGGCTACGGGTGCCACGCCGGCCATAACGGTGAGAGGGGCTGCCGCGGAGATCACCAGGAAGGCGATGCCGCCGGTGCCTATGGCGTTGCGCTTGAGCCCATTCCCGGCGTCTGCTGCCGGAGGTCGGGTTTCGAGGTCAGACATGGGGATCCTCTGGGGTGTTTGGGGAGGGGAGTTTTCAGGAGAAGCCGAACATTAAGCGAAAGGCTTTCGTTTATCGTAAGCCCTTGTGACCCCGCGCACAATACCTCGACGCAAACTTCTGACTAGAGTCGTAACAACAACCTTGAATGGAGACACCCGTATGGCACGCCCGCTGGTCCCGCTGATATCGATTGATGCACTCGTCACCGCTGCCCTTGAACTGGTGGACGAGGCAGGGGACTTCAGCCTGCCGAAACTGGCTAAACGGATCGGCGTGAGCCAGTCCTCCATCTACAACCACGTCAGCGGGCGGGAGGAGATCCTCGAGCTCATGCGTGGCCGGATCATCTCCGAGAGCCCCTACATCCTGGAGGACGAGCAAGATTGGGAGGCGTCACTTCGCGCGATTGTCCGGAGTTATCGAGACGCCTTTGCCCGCCATCCAAAACTCGCGCCCCTGCTGGTCCTCCAAACCGTTCAGGACGCACAGGTCATGGCCCTCTACGAGAACCTGGCAGTGGCCCTCGAAGCCGCGGGATTCCGCGGGCGGGATGTCATGTCAGCAATTTCCACCATTGACAGTTTCGCCCTGGGCTTCGCGCTGGACCTGGCAGCTCCCGACGTCGTCTGGGCGCCACCGGCGCAGGGGTACCCCGCCCTCACCAGCGCCTTGGCTCACGCCGGCCCCACTGATGAGCGAGGCGAGGCAGCCTTCGAGTTCGGCCTCGAGATCCTCATCGCCGGACTGCATTCCCGCCTTCAGTCGACGGTGCTGTGAATTTCGCGCAAAACTGGTGGGAAGCGGTGGTCCGCGGCTTCACCGACACGCACACCACCGCCGTGCCCCTACCGGCCCTGCTGGGCATCCTCGCATGCGCCGTCGTCCTGAGCATCCCTCGTGCAACCTGGAGGTGGTTCGGCCTCTACGTCACCTTCGTGCATGAGCTGGGGCATGCCTACGCCGCACTCATGACTGGGCGCTTTGTCCATGGGCTCCGGATCGGCCTCGACCATTCGGGGCGCCTTGTCAGCAGTGGCCGGAGCGCGTTCGGGGCAGCGTGGTCCGGGTTTTGGGGCTATCCCGCGCCGGCGGTCGTCGGGTTGTGCCTGATCGCAGCCTTTGCCTCCGGCCGGTCCGGCGCAGCCATGTCCATCGGTGCTGTGATCCTGCTGGTTTCGCTCATCTTCCTCAGAAACCTCACCGGAATCCTGGTGGCCGTGTTGAGCGCTGCCATCGCGCAGCTCCTGGTTCTGTTTGCGACGCCCGCAGTAGTCAACTATGTAGTCCTGGCGCTCGGCGTCGCCCTGTCCGTGGGCGGTGTTCGGGATCTGCTCAAACTTGCCGGCGTGCACACCCGACGCCGCGACCGCTTGGCTGCCTCTGATGCCTTTCTTCTTGGCCGCACCACGGGCGTCCCGGCGTTCGTCTGGCTGGCCGGATTCACGGTGGTGATCACCGGTTGCGCCGTAGCGTCGGTGTGGTTGTTGTGGGGGATGCTGACCGTTTAACGCGGTGGTTGACCGTCGCTCCAGGGCCCGACGGCGATTGTCCGGCTTTCGTCGCCGCGAGGCCTTGCCCTGTGGTCGCCTCAGGGTGTCCAATCCTCTTTAACGTTCGAACTGGATGCGTTCGGACACGGTGCCGGGATACAAACACCAGGAGGTACCCATGTCCGCGAAGGGCACGCGAGAAACAGCAAAGGGAACCGGACCTGGCGCAACTGACACCAGGCGCGGTGACAATGGAGCTGCCTTGGCGGTGAGCGATCCAGCAAAAATCCGGAACGTGGCACTCGTGGGACATTCGGGTGCGGGCAAATCGATGCTGGTGGAGGCCTTACTGGCCGCAACAGGTGCCATCACCCGCATGGGCTCCATCAGCGAAGGCACCACTGTCAGTGATTCGGACCCCTCCGCGATCCATCAGCAACGCTCAGTCACGTTGTCCGTAGCTCCGATTCTTGTGGGGGACATCAAGGTCAACCTGATCGACACCCCCGGCTACACCGACTTCACCGGCGAACTGCGCGCTGGGTTGAGGGCCGCGGACGCAGCCCTTTTCGTTGTGTCGGCTGTTGATGGCATTGACGGTGCCACTGTTGCGTTGTGGGACGAGTGCGAGAAGATCCGAATGCCGCGTGCGGTGGTAGTCAGCAAACTTGACCATCCGCGCGCTGACTTCAGTGCCGCCGTCGTGCGTTGCCAGGAAGCGTTCGGTGAATCTGTTCTCCCGCTGTATCTACCGACCGTGGGCAACGCCGGACTCATCGGCGTACTCCACGGCACAGATAATTCCCACGGCACAGAGAAGGGGGAGCTGGACCCGGCTTCGGATGTCGAAGCAGCAAGGGGACCCCTGATCGAGGGAATCATCGCTGAGAGCGAAGACGAAACGCTCATGGACCGGTACCTTGGCGGTGAAGAACTGCCCCTCGCGGACCTCATCGACGATCTTGAAACTGCAGTGGCACGGGGCAGCTTCTTCCCGGTGATGCCGACGTCGTCCGAAACAGGCCTGGGACTTCCGGAACTAATGGCACTGTTGACGGATGCTTTGCCATCGCCGTTGGAACGCCGCGCCCCGGCGGTGATGGAACTCGACGGCTCCTCACTGAAGCCCTTGCCGTGTGACCCGGCCGGACGACTTGCCGCAGAAGTAGTGCGAACCACCGTAGATCCATTCCTCGGCCGTGTCTGCTTGGTGCGGGTCTTTTCAGGGACCCTGCGGGAAGACTCTGCGATCCATATCGGTGGCAGGGGTTTGGCGGATCGGGGGCACGAGGATCACGACGCCGATGAACGAATCACCCATCTCTATTCGCCCGTGGGTTCGAGCCTCAAAGCCATTCCGCAGTGCCTTGCCGGTGACATCTGCGCCATCAGCAAGCTGGCCAGCGCGGAGACAGGGGACTCGGTCTCCGGCCGTGAGGCGCCGCTGCTGATCGAAACCTGGAACATGCCCGAGCCTTTGATGCCTGTAGCGATTGAAGGGGCATCGCGCAGTGATGAGGACGCTCTGGCCAAGAGCATCGGAAAGGTGGCAGCTGCCGATCCGACGCTTCGTTTGGAACGCAACCAGGACACACACCAGCTCATCCTGTGGTGCATGGGGGAGGCCCACGCCGAGGTTGTCCTGGACAGGCTGCGGAGCCAGGGCGTCAAACTCCAGATCGTGGATGTCATCACGCCCCTCAGGGAAACCTTTGCCACCAAGGCAACCGGACATGGGCGGCACGTCAAGCAATCCGGCGGCCACGGACAATTCGCCATCTGTGACATTGAGGTGGAGCCACTGGCCCGCGGTGAGGGTTTTGAGTTCACCGACAAGATCGTGGGCGGGGCAATCCCCGGGACGTTTGTCACCTCCGTCGAGAAGGGGGTCCGCTCACAAATGCTGAAAGGTGTCTCAGCCGGATTCCCGGTGGTGGACATCAAGGTGACGCTGGTAGGTGGAAAAACCCACAGCGTGGACTCCTCCGACGCAGCCTTCCAGGCGGCCGGCGCGTTGGCCCTGAGGGAAGCTGCGGCCAGCGCCAGGATCCAGCTGCTGGAACCCGTCTCATCCGTTGTCATCAGCGTCCCCGACGAATTCGTGGGCGCGGTGATGAGTGATATGTCCGGACGCCGGGGGCGTGTGACCGGCACTACCGCCGCTGAGGGTGAAGGAACGGAAATCAGTGCCGAAGTGCCGGACCAGGAGCTCCTGCGGTACGCAATAGAACTCCGTGCCCTCACTGCAGGCACGGGCCGTTTTCGCCGGTCC
The DNA here is from genome assembly GCF_056279165.1 of Paenarthrobacter sp. TE3676. Lineage (NCBI taxonomy): Bacteria > Bacillati > Actinomycetota > Actinomycetes > Micrococcales > Micrococcaceae > Paenarthrobacter > Paenarthrobacter sp. TE3676. The sequence continues at coordinate 52,970 of NZ_JBWBQU010000004.1, read as the reverse complement.
TTCCTTCGCCACGAACCTCTGCCGAAGCAGGCCTAGGCGTTTGCCCGCAGGAAAGCAGCAACCGCCGGGGCAAGCGACGCCCCAACCTCGGCCGCCCCACGTTTCAGGCCCTTGACCGCGAACGAATGGTCACTGCCCTCACTCCACTGGAGTGTCGCCGTCGGGCCTATCTTCGCCACCACTGCCTCCAGCAGTTCCGGCGTAGCGAACGTATCGCGTGTTCCTTGGAGGAAGAGCATGGGCACAGTGACGCCGTAGAGGTGTTCATCCCGCAGTTTCTCCGGCTTGCCGGGTGCGTGGAGCGGATAACCGAGGTACACCAAACCCCCTGCGGGCATGCCCTCGGCCACTGCCATGGAAGCCATACGTCCACCAAAGGATTTACCCGCTGCCCAAAGGGGTTCCCCTTCGCCTAGCTCAGCTGCTTTGTCCATCACTGCCCGCCATGTAGCGATGGCCAGCGGCGGGCGGTCCGGAAAACGCCGGCCAGCCTCCCGGTAAGGAAAGTTAAAGCGCAACGTGGACACGCCTTCGTCGGCCATTGCCCCAGCGAAACCCTCCAGGAACGGGTGTTCCATTCCGGCTCCCGCCCCGTGTGCCACAACAAGGGTAGCGAAGGGCATCGGGGGCCGAATGTGAAGGGCTGACACTTCGGTTTCACCGACGCCGATGGTCACGGATGTTTCAATGTTTGGCATGCATCCATCATTGCCCACGACACCAAAACGCATCGGGTGCTGACGCGCAAGGCTTAAACGCGGTAGCTTGTGGCCATGGCGAGCGAAGCAACCACCGTTACTGTCCCTGGTCCTGACGGCCCCCGCGAGGTCAGGATTTCGAGTCCAAGCCGGGTGATGTGGCCTGAAGCCGGACTGACCAAGCTGGACCTTGCCAACTACCTCATCGACGTCGGCGAGGCTTTCGTGACGTCAAACGGGAACCGGCCGATCAGCCTCCAGCGCTACTCGGGGAACATCGAGGGCGAGATGTTCTTCTCCAAGAATCCGCCTAAAGGCGCCCCGGAGTACGTCCGTTCAGTGCCCGTGACCTACCCCAGCGCACGTTCACACCCCCAGCTGGTGATCGACGAGCCGGCCGTTGCCGTGTGGGCCGCGCAAATGAACACTGTGGTGTTCCACCCATGGGCGTCCCGGGCCAACGATCCCGACAATCCCGACCAGCTCAGGATCGACTTGGATCCCCAACCCGGCACAGACTTCGACGACGCCATCCCGGCTGCGCTGGAACTGCGCTCCGTGCTGGAAGAAGCCGGACTCACGGCGTTCATCAAAACCTCCGGCAACCGGGGACTCCACGTGTATGCACCTATCCATCCCAAGCATGAATTCCTCGACGTACGCCACGCCGTGATCGCCGCTGGACGCGAGTTGGAGCGGCGAATGCCGGAGAAGGTCACTACGGCCTGGTGGAAAGAAGAACGCGGGACCAGGATTTTCGTGGACTTCAATCAAGCCAACAGGGATCGGACCATTGCCGGGGCATACAGTCCACGTGCCGTACCTACGGCCCAGGTGTCCTGCCCGTTGACGTGGGACGAACTGGAGAGCGCTGATCCTGCGAAATACACCATTAAGACAGTTCCGGATCGATTGGCTAAAGTAGGCGACCCGTGGGAATCCATGCACCATCACCCCGGTGACATCGACGTCCTGCTCAAGTGGTGGGAGCGCGACGTCAAGAACGGTCAGGGCGAAATGCCCTTCCCACCGGAATTTCCCAAGATGCCGGGCGAACCCATGCGCGTGCAGCCGAGCCGGGCACGCACACCGGAGGAGTAGGCCGCAGAAACAGCAGCGGGAGTACGTATGCCGCGACGTCCAGCGAGAGGGTTACGGACTACCGCCCTCACATGCGGCTGGCTTGCCAGCGCATTGGTGCTCAGCGGTTCCTTCCTCAGCGCGTGCACCGAAACCCCCGAACCGCAGCCGGTTCAGCCCACCACCGCCATGGCGCCCCCGCCGGCAACAACTGCTCAACCTTCGACGCCGGCCCCTCCTGCCGCACCCACGCTCACCACTTCTCCGGCGCCCACGGAAAGCGTTGCAACCACCCCTGCGTTCCAGGAGCTCCGCGCCACTCTGGAGCTCTTCTCGCGGGAGAAGCTCGAAGAAGGGGCGTCTGCCGTCCTCATCAAAGCCAAGGTAGGCCAGCAGGAATGGACGCTCGCGGAAGGAGTCTTGAGCCGGGAGCGACAGGCCGCTGTACAGTCGGGTGACCGTTTCCCTGTGGGTGAACAGTTCCGGACCTTCTTGGCTGTCTCTGTGATGAAGCTCGTGGAAGAGGGCCGGCTGGGTTTGGACGACCCCGTCACCGCGTACCTTCCCGGCGCCCTCACGGCAAATAGTCCCGTGACGATCCGCCAGCTTCTTGGCGACGCCGCTGACGTAGCTGCCGCTGACCTGCCCGCCGCGGCGCTCAATGCTGATGCCCTGCTGGGCCGGGTAGTGGAGCAGCTTCGAGGTGCGCCGCTGGGGGCTGTGTTGCGAACGGACGTCCTGACGCCCTTGAACCTCCAATCCACGGAGTTCCTGAATGCCAACTCCACTGTCCCCGATGACGTCATCCACGGATATGTCCAGTTGGAGGGAGAAACCGTGGACGTTACCGGCACCGGGCTCCCGGACGGGATCTCCAACGGAGGTCTGGTATCCACAGTGGAGGACATCCTGGCCTTCCAAGCCGCGCTGCTAAGGGGTCAGTTGTTGTCCCCGGCGAGCCTCATTGCCATGAAGGGCACGGTGTTTGCCGACTATGGCCTCGGCCTGGACCACTGGGATGACCGCTGCACCAACGGCTTCTACTACGGCCATGAAGGCGACATTCCAGGGTACGGAAGCATTGCCATCAGCAGCGCCGATGGCAACCGCCAACTGTCCATTTTCATGGCCTACCCGCCACAGCCTGTCTCGCCCCAGCCGTCAGCCCTGGCACTGGAAATGACTGGCGTTGCACAAGTCGCCCTGAATTCCGGGTGCCGCTTTCAATTCAGGTGACTGCCAATGACGGTAAGGCGCCTATTCGAAGCGCGAGGGATCGCCGGTTCCGTACCGCACAACCTCGGCCACGCCGCTGGAAAAGTCGATCACGGTGGTTGCTTCTGAGCCGGTGTCGCCGGCATCGATGACGCCATCCACCTGGTTGTCCAAGCGCTCCTTGATTTCCCATCCCTGGGTCAACGGTTCTTCCTCATCCGGCAGCAGGAGCGTGCTGGAGAGCAAGGGCTCGCCCAGCTCGGCCAAGAGCGCCTGGACCACCCGATGATCCGGAATGCGCACACCCACGGTTTTCTTCTTGGGGTGCAGGAGCCGCTTGGGAACCTCACGGGTTGCCGGGAGGATGAACGTGTAGCTGCCGGGCGTGACGGCCTTGATGCTCCTGAAGATATCGTTGTCCAACATCACGAACTGCCCCATCTGGGCGAAGTCCTTGCACACCAGGGTGAAGTGGTGTTTGTCGTCCAACTGCCTGATGGTCCTGATGCGGTCCAATGCTTCCCTGTTGCCGATCTGTGCGCCAAGCGCGTAGCAGGAGTCGGTAGGGTAGGCGATCAAGCCGCCTCCTTGGAGCATGTTCACCACTTGGCCGATGGCGCGTGGTTGGGGATCTTCCGGGTGCACATCAAAGAATCTGGCCATGGAAAGAGCCTACGACAAAGCTATGACAAGACGTCCTTGTTGGAGAATTTTGCGTACGCCAGCGCGCCGCAAACGGCGATGTACCCGGCTTGGAGGAGGGTGTTTTCACCGAACGACGTCCACGAAATGGGCTGCCGCAGCAGATCCGCGAACCCCAGCCAGTGATGGCTGAACAGCCACGGGTGCAGCCATTCAAGCTGGGGCAGGTTGTCGAGCACCTGGGACACCACAGAGAGCACGATGGTGGCAGCCATGGCGCCCACGGGCACGTCCGTGAAGGTGGAGATCAGTAGACCGATTGCGGAGAGTCCCAGGAGGGACACCGTGATGTAGGCAGCGATCAGCAACGATCTTAACGCCGACTCGCCCACGCTGATGGTGTCACCTGATAGCAAAGTCACCGGACCTACAGGAAAAAGTACGACGCCGGCCAAGGCGCCGGACGCTGCCACGGTGGCCGTAGCGGCGAAACAGAAAGCGACGGCCCCTGCATACTTCACCAGCAGCAGGCGAATCCGCCCTGCCGGGGCAAGGAGCAGGTATCGCAAGGTTCCCAGGTTCGCCTCCCCGGCGATGGTATCCCCGGCCACCACGCCGACGGTGAGGGGAAGGAACAAAGGAACGCACACCACCAAGGCCGTGACTGCGACGAACAGGCCATTCTGGGTGATGCGGTCAAGGAACAGTGGCCCGCGGCCAGGAGCTGTGGGCCGGGACGACAACTTGACGGCAACTGCGATCAAAACAGGTACGGCGGCGAGGGCGATCAGCATGGCCCACGTCCGGAGCCGCCTGAACAGCACGGACAATTCAGAGCCCAGGAGCGCCCATCCGATGCCGGGGCGCACGGCAGTCTCTTGGGGAGGACCAGCAGGTTCAGCCGACAACGTCGAACCCCTCCCCGGTGAGGGAAACAAAACGCTCTTCCAGGCTCGCGTTCTCCACTGTGAAGCCACGGACCCGGACACCCTCAGCCACCAAAGCAGCCACGATCGTCTCCGGCTCGCGCCCATTGATCCCGGTGCCCGACACTGCGGTGGTTCCCCACGGACTGCCGGTTCCCGGCGCTTCACCGGGGACCAGACCGAGCCGCGTCAGCACTCGGGACGCCAATTCGACGTCGGGCGTTTGCACCACCACATGTGCCTGCCCGGCCGCCCGCAGCTCCTCCAGGGGCCCCTGTGCCACCAAGCGCCCGGCGCTCATCACGCCCACATGGGTACACATCTGTTCCACCTCGGCAAGCAAGTGGCTGGACACGAACACCGTGGCCCCGCCCGCAGCGAGGGAGCGAACCAGGTTACGGACTTCACGGGTGCCTTGGGGGTCCAGGCCATTGGTTGGTTCATCCAGAACCAGGAGCTCCCGTGGCCTGAGCATTGCGTTCGCCAAGCCGAGGCGCTGCTTCATGCCCAAAGAGTAAGCGCGGACCTTCTTGCCGGCGGCGTGGCCCAGCCCTACCCTTTCAAGCGCGTCGTGCACACGTTGCCGTCTGGTTGACCACGACCCATGACGGTCGGCCGCATCCAAGCGCATCAAGTTTCCCGTCCCCGAAAGGAAAGGGTAGAAGCCGGGACCTTCCACTAAAGCGCCGACGTCCGGCAGCACGGTAGCCAAAGCTTGAGGCATCTCCTTGCCAAGGACACGGATGTCACCACTGCTTGCCGATGCCAGGCCCAGCAGCACCCGGATGGTGGTGGTCTTCCCCGAACCATTCGGTCCCAGGAAGCCGAACACCGAGCCGCGGGGTACCTCAAGGTCAATGCCATCCACAGCCGACCGGTGACCGAACCGCTTTACGAGTCCGTGCGTTTCTATGGCGTGATCAGACGAGCGGACGGGAGTCGCGCGTCCGGTTGCACCAACAGTGGCGGCTGTGGGGGGTTTGTTCACTGGGCGGCAGCGGCTGACTGGAGCCGTTCCAAAGGCACCATGCCCGCATAGACGCGACCGTCGTCGAGAATCAACACGCTCAGCAGCGACGTCGTCAAGGCCCGGCCGCCGCCAACAGGCTGCAGGGCTTGGGAAAGCTGGGGATTGGACGTGAGCTCAGCAGGAGCAGAACCCGCGGGCAGGGAGATCACGGAATCCCAACCTTTGCCGGTGACGGACGCTCCGGGACCGCGCACCTCTGGTTCCGCTACAGCAGGATCGGGTACCGGCGTGGACGGCATGGCCATGGTAGGCACTGGCTTCACAGGCAATACCTTCTCAGTGACAGTGGCACCGGGTGGCGGGGTGAAATTGAACAACTCAGCATCCGGCGTGGAAAGGTCCAACTGGGTATACGCGAGTGAATAGGCTGGTTCGGCCTGTCCGTTGGCCCGCACCTCGACACCCAGAGGCAAACCGGTCTCGGAGTCCACGTCGATGGTCACCGAATCAACCAGGGTTTCGGTACTGCGTGGGTTAAGGACCAGAGAGTAGGCGCTGCGTCCCGCCACTGTTGAAGACTCAGAAGCGGTCACCTCCGTACTGGCATCGACCGCTGCCAGGAAACGGCTGGCCATTGCCTCCGGCGTCGGCATGTCCGGCGCACTCATGTCCGGCGGGAGCATGTCCGGCGGGAGCATGCGTGGCTCGTACTTCTCCGGCACGGTCGGTTTGGCGGGTGCGGTCAGGTGGGTAGCGCTGTTGTCCCTCGAGTTGTAGAACCAGGCATCTCGGCCATTGATGACCACGTCACGTTCGGCCATCTGGTCCAGAACTTGCAGCCGTGCCCGCAAAGGTCCATCCACATAGACCCTGGCCGTGTGGGAGCCAGTCAGGAACTCCAAGGCAGAGACGGCGCCCGGGGCGATGCCCGGACCTGATGTGGGAACTTCCGGCAACCCCAGCTCGGCGGTTTGCTCCACAGTGCCGGAAAACGCGCGCACCTCGGTGCGCGCAATCATAGCCAGGATTTCTTCAGCGGTCTTCGGCGGAAGGGAAACGGTGGCGCCGGCTTGGACCGAGCCAAGCAGCACTGCAATGGCCAAGGCAAAGGGAATCAGCAGAGCCGGCAGCCATCGCTGCCTGGTCCGCGCCAATGCTACCAACCACCGATCGTGAGAGGCATGAATCCAGACTACTCCGGTTGGCTGCGCCGATCACCTGCCCGATTACTCCCGGTTCAGTGGACTTACTCCAGAACCAGCTGCCGGGCCAATTCCACTGCACCATGGACCGGGGGCTGAGCCAGGATCCGGATCAAGGACGGATCTTCCAAGGACATCTTGCGCGCCACGGCCGCGGCGAGCTGGCTCTGATTCACTAACAGGGCGCCGGCCATGACCAGCGGCAGGTCCAATCCGAGCTCACCCATGACTTGTCGGGCAAGCGTAGCCAGCGAGTGCGCGGCCTCTGCCTGGATACGCAACGCCGCAGGATCGCCCTCCGCTGCCAGGTCCAGGACCAGCGGGGCCAAACCGGCCCAATGGTCAGGTTCCGGCTTGGCGTAGAAGGAGTCCATGAGCTGCAAAGCATCCACATTGGCCGTGGCCGCCATGAGTGCTCTGACCAGGGTGCCGGGTTCCAGCCCCGCATAATACTCGCGAAGTGCCTCGCGGACTGCGTCGCGCACCACCGAGTAGCCGCCGCCTTCATCGCCCAGCAGGTACCCGTAACCTCCGCTGCGGGCTTCCCGGCCCTCGCGGTTCCGGCCCCACGCCACCGATCCGGTGCCCGCGACAACCACGGCTCCGGCGTCGAGGCCTGCTGCCGCCAGCACAATGCGGGTGTCATGCACCACGTCGATCCTGGCGCCAGGGAAATGCTCCGTGAGCAAGGCGGAGAGAACTGCACGACTTGCCGGGGTGTCCGCTCCGGCTGCTCCGGCACATACCGCCTCGATACCGCCACCCACACTTGCGGCGATCCGGCGCAGCACGGCATCGGCGCCTTGGTGCCCAACGGAGGACAGATTGGCGCTGGCTTCGGTGATTTCGACGCCGGAGCCACCCTGGGAGTCCACGTCGCCGTGTGCAGTATCGGACCTGACAGCGTGCGTCTTGGAGCCGCCTATGTGGAGGCCAAGAACAGCGGGAGTCACAGGATCTCCGCCGACTTGGTGGTGTTCCACTGCTGTATTTCCTCCAACTGACGTCCCTTCGTTTCGGGTGCGGACTTTCGGATAAGTGACGGTCTTCGGAAGCGGTTCCGGAGCGGGTACAGACCAACTCGATCAACATTGGCATAGACCAATGGTGTTGTCCATAAGTAGGATGCCAATATGTCCAGCGAAGTCGAGCACGCAACGCCCAAATACTACCTCCTGAAAACCGAGGTACTCGGGCTGATAGCCGGACTCCAACCGGGCACGCTGATTCCCACCGAACGTGCCCTTGCCGAAAAGTACACCACCTCCCGGACCACTGTCAGGCAGGCCATCAGCGAGCTTGTGGCGGAAGGGAAGCTGGGGCGCATCCAAGGACACGGCACCTTCGTGGCGCCCCCAAAGGTGACGCACGTCCGGCAGCTGACGTCTTTTTCGGATGACGCCCGGAGCCAGGGCCTGCGGCCGGATTCCACGCTGGTTGCCCTCGACGTCCTTCGATCTGATGCGGAGGTCGCCGCCCATCTGGGGGTTGACCAAGGTGACCCGGTGACCCGGCTGGAGCGCATCCGAATAATTGAGGGGGAACCGTTGGCGCATGAGATCGCCTGGCTTCCCGGGAAGCTGCCGCGATTCAAGTCCAACCTGGCCAAAGCGGGCTCGCTTTATGCCGTTCTGGCAGATGTCTACGGGGTCAAGGTGGCCGACGTTGAGGACACGGTGGAGACATCACTTGCCGGTCCGGCGGACGTCAGGCTGCTGGGAATCGAAATGGGAACACCATTGCTGGTGGTCCACCGCCTGGCTCGTGATGCGGCCGGCGCGCCGGTGGAGTGGACCCGCAGTGCATTTCGCGGCGACAGGTTCCGCTTCGTGTCCCGTGTGAAGTCAGGGGACTAAGTGCGCCATCAGGAAATGGCAGCCCCGGCAGTTTCCCTCAAGGTGTTGCGCACAAACTCCGCACTCGGTTCCGCATAGGCGGCGACGAGCCGGCCAAACAAGGCAGTGCCCTCTGCTCCGGGCCAGTCCGCAGGCAGGAAGGCCGACGGCAGGCCAGGGTCAAGGTAGGGGATGATCCGCCATCGGTCGATGCACTGGACATAGGTAGCAAACGCCTCGGGGGAGGGCTCCATGGCTTGACCGGCATGCCGCGGAAGCTCGCCGTTGCTGTTGCTGTTGCTGTTGCTGTGCTGACGAATGAAGTCCCTATGCAGCTCAGCTACCGCTTTCAGGTCCCACCATTTCGACGCAGCATCCTGAAGGCTGCCACCCACCAGTGGAGTTGCCGCCACAAAGATCGTGGCCATGCTCCGGAGGTCAAGGTCGGCAAGAATTTCTTCCACTTCCACCCGAAGCGAATCAGGGCAAATCCACAGTCCGGCGGCCACCGTACCGCAGCCGATCCAGTGGAGCCTGCGCCGTAGCTGATGCCGCTTCTCGCGCTCCGTCTCGGGGATGGAGAAGGAGATCAGGCACCAGGGATCCGACACTGACATGCTGCGCGGGTTGTAGATCCGGCGATCCCCCCGGGCAAGCATGGTTGCAGCGCCCTCGGTGAGGGTGAACCCGGGGACACCATCGCGGTTCTCCTGCACCACCACGTCCTTCTTGCGGAGCCGTCCCAGCGCCGTCCGGGTCACTGTTCCGGAGGTGCCCAGGGCTTCCATGAGGGTCACCATGTCCTTGGCTGACATCCACCCGCCGGCATCTCGCAGATACAGGCCGATGACGGTGCGCAGAAGCGAGGTCGTACTCCCGGGGCGGGAGTCCATGTCGTCCAGGACGGCACTCATTTCCGGCTCACAGAAGGTCCGAGAGGACGTCGCGGATGGCTGCGATTCCCAGCTCAACCTCGGCGTAGCTTGTACTCAACGGTGACAGGCCGATGCGCAGGCCGTGAGGGGGACGGAAGTCGGGGATGACACCCTTTTCCCACAGCTTGGCGGTGACATCGGCGAAGAGCGGGTGGTCCACCGTGATGTGCGAGCCACGTTCGGCGGGATCGCGGGGACTCACGATTTCCGCACCAAGCGGGACCAGGAGTTCCTCGGAAAGCGCGATCGCGTACTCGGTCAGTTTGATCGACTTCTCACGGACGGCATCCATTCCCACGGTGGCGATCAATTCCACCATGTCCTTGAGGGGCTGCATGGCCAACACCGGAGGCGTTCCCGTGATGAACCTGCGCATGCCCTGCGCGGGCTTGTACGACTCCGTCATCCCGAACGGGTTGTCCGCACCCATCCAACCCCAGATGGGCTGCTGCAAACGGTCTTGCTGTGAAGCATTGACGTAGGCGAAGGCCGGTGAGCCCGGTCCGCCGTTGAGGTACTTGTAGGTGCATCCGACGGCAAGGTCAACGCCCCATTCGTCCAGGTTCAGAGGCACGGAGCCAACGGAGTGGCACAGGTCCCACAGCATCAAGGCGCCGGCTTGGTGCACCTTGGCGGTGATTCCCTTGGCATCGGCCAGGAATCCGGAGCGGTAGGCCACATGGCTGAGGACAACCACGGCGGTCCGCTCGCCCAGCAACCCGTCCAGGTCCTCCGCCCGCACACCACTGGCAGGGTTCGCGGCGATCCATTTGATGCTCGCCCCCCGCTCCTTGGCGATGCCCTCGATGATGAACCGGTCCGTTGGGAAGTTGTCGCGGTCGATGATGATTTCGTTGCGGCCCGGCTGGGCGTCGACTGCCGCGCGGATCATCTTGTACAGCATCACCGAGGTTGAGTCACCCACCGTGGTCTGTCCCGGAGCGGCGCCCAGGGCCACTTCGCCGATGCGGTCACCCACCACGGTGGGCTCGTCCATCCATTGCTCGTCCCAGCCGCGGATGAGGCGGCTGCCCCAGGCGTCGTGAACGAAGGAAGCCAGATTCGCGGAGGTAACCTTCAGCGGGCGTCCGAGTGAGTTGCCGTCCAGATATGAGACGAGCTGATCGGCGTCGGGCGTGTAAAACGCCTCACGCTGGGCGGCGAGGGGATCAGCGGCGTCCAGCTCGGCCGACGTCGGCTTTTGGGTCTGCTGTGCTGTGGTCATGGTTCCTCCTGCGGAAGTGTGTGGCGGCCCTGGCCGGGCGGAGTTGCTAGTTGCCGATTTCGGTTCGGACGGCGTAGAGCTCGGGGAAGAACGTGAGGTCAAGGGCGCGCTTCAAAAAGTCCACGCCTGACGATCCTCCGGTACCTACCTTGAAGCCGATGGTGCGTTGGACCGTCCGAAGGTGGCGGAAGCGCCAAGCTTGGAAGTTGTCCTCAATATCCACCAGGTCTTCGCAGGCTTCGTAGAGGCCCCATGGAGTGTCGTCCGATTCGTAGATCTTCTGGAAGATGGGGACGAGGTCTTTGCGGAACGTCCACGGCTCGCTGGTGTCCCGGTCAAGAATGTCGGACGGAATGTCGTAGCCGGCTCGCGCAAGGACCCTGAGGAAGGCGTCATACAGCGTGGGCTCCTCAAGGAGCTTTCCGAGCAATGCGTGAGCCTCGGGTTCACTTTCGAAGACGCGCAACATTCCACGGTTCTTGTTGCCGAGCAGGAATTCGACGCCGCGGTATTGGTACGACTGGAAGCCGGACGAGCTCCCCAGGAAACCGCGGAACTGGGCGTACTCACGGGGTGTGAGCGTTCCAAGCACCGACCATTGCTCGGTCATGGTGCGTTGGATTGCCTTTACCCGGGCGATGCACTTGAGTGCCTTGCCGAGGTTGTCGGCATCGAAAAGCCGCCGGGCTTCCAGCAACTCGTGCAGGACCAGCTTCAGCCAGAGCTCACTGGTCTGGTGCTGGATGATGAACAGCAACTCATCGTGGTGTTCGGGTTCGCTGAGGGGGTGCTGGGAGCTGAGCAGGTGGTCAAGGTCCAGATATCCGCCGTACGACATTGCATGCCGGAAATCCGTACGGACTGTGTCCTCGATATCCCGGACGCTTTGGGCGGAATGAACTGTGGGCTTTTCCATACTTCGAGATTATCACTTCCATGACGCACGTCAAGAGAATGATTTATCTGGTCTCTCGATGCTCATCCGCTTCCGGCGATCCGCTTCTCCTGCCCCGCTCTCCCGTAGGCTGATTCACAACCGTGGGGAAGGGGGAGTGGCCATGGATGCCAGCCAAGGTGCCGCTGCGCCCGTGTCCGTGTATCTGGATGTCGACGGCGTGGTGAACCCCTTCAGTCCGGTCGGAACCACTGACTGGGGTGGCGGATGGAGCATCGCTGACGCAGGGATCCTTGATGTCGCCTATGCGCCGGAAGTTGTTGCCGAACTCAATGATTTGGCGGACCATCCAGCTGCGCGCTTTGTCTGGCTTACTACGTGGGAACGCCTGGCCCCGGAGTTTTTGTGCCCTGCCATTGGCTTGAATGGCCATGACTGGCCCGTGCTGTCCAGTCAAGGTTGGGATGAGGGCCCGGAGTGGTGGAAGCTGACGGCCCTCCAAAAGGATCTGGCCGCCATCGGCAGCGAGCGGATCATTTGGCTTGACGACCAACTCAGCCAGGAGTCCGATGCCCGGTCCTGGGCCGAATACCAGCAGGACCGTGTGCTTTGCATCTCACCGGATCCCCGCAAGGGCCTGTCCCGTCGCGACCTCGCGTCCGTACGGGCTTACCTGGGCTGAGGCGGAGCATCTGCACGTTTGTCCGCTCACCGGATGCCACGTAGGATTCTTAAGGTTTCAAGCCCGCCAGAGTGAATCCCGCAAGCCACGTCAGTTGAACAATTGCTGAACTATGCTGTGGATGGCAGGTATGGGGAAGTGAAACTGCTGAACGTCGACGACTCTGCAGATTGGGCAACAGGTGGATATCACCTTCATGGTCGCGCTGGTAATAGCGTTGGCCCTATTCTTTGATTTCACCAACGGGTTCCACGACACCGCCAATGCGATGGCTACGCCTATCGCTACAGGGGCGATCAAGCCCAAGACGGCAGTCGCCCTGGCCGCCGTGCTCAACCTCGTAGGCGCGTTCCTCTCCACGGAAGTGGCCAAGACCATTTCCGGCGGACTGATCCGGGAAGGCTCGGACGGAATCCACATCACGCCGGACATTATCTTTGCCGGCCTCATGGGGGCCGTCCTCTGGAACATGATTACCTGGCTCAAGGGCCTGCCGTCGAGTTCCTCGCACGCTCTTTTCGGCGGTCTCATCGGCGCAGCAGTGGTGGGCATCGGCCTGCATTCCATCAACTTCGAGACCGTGCTCCAGAAGGTGATCCTGCCCGCTATCTTCGCGCCGCTCATCGCAGGCCTTGTGGCGTACATCTGTACCCGCCTCGCGTATGCCTTGACTTCGCGGCATGATCCCGAAACCGGTGACAAGCTCACGCAGAAACGTGGCGGCTTCCGCACCGGGCAGATCTTCACCTCAAGCCTGGTGGCCCTCGCGCACGGTACCAATGACGCCCAGAAAACCATGGGCATCATCACCTTGGTCCTCATCGCCGGAGGCACGCAGGCACCGGGAAGCGGTCCGCAGTTCTGGGTCATCGCCGCCTGCGCGTTCGCCATCGCCATCGGAACCTACGCTGGTGGCTGGCGCATCATCCGCACCATGGGCTCGGGCCTCACCGAAGTAAAGCCGGCTCAGGGTTTCTCCGCTGAAACCAGCACCGCCTCGGCCATCCTGGCCTCTTCCCACTTGGGCTTTGCCCTCTCCACTACACAGGTTGCCTCAGGCTCGGTCATCGGCTCAGGCCTCGGCCGCAAGGGCACATCCGTCCGCTGGGGCACCGCTGGAAAGATCGCCCTGGGATGGTTGTTCACCCTCCCGGCCTCGGCCATCGTCGGCGCCCTCACAGCTCTCCTGGTGAGCATCGGCGTCGTAGGCGTCGTCATCGCCGCAGTGGTGGGAACTGCCGCGGTCCTGTTCATGTTCGTCGTTTCCCGCCGGTCGCACGTTGGCCACCACAACGCCGTCGAGGTTGAAGAAGCCGGCCACGCCGTGCGGTTCCGTAAGAAGAAGAAGTCCCGAAAGACCACCCCCAGCGAGGATGTGCAGCGATGAAATGGTTGGAATTGCTGCAGGTGGGCGGAGTAACCCTTGTGGCCGCAGTGACTTTGGTGGTGCTCTACTCATTGGGCGTTCGCCTGACGGCCATCGCCGGTGACGCCCGGCAAAAGTCGCCCGCCCTGGCGCGCTCCCTGGCATTCGTTTGCTTTGGCTTCTGTGCACTGGCCGTTCTTTTCGGCATCTACTTGATCGTGCCCTATTTCGGGAAGTAAGCACCTTTCTAGCCGTCAGGTCCGTTCGGGAGAATAATCAGCAGTGTAGTTATGCACATAGCTGCGTTGTTTTAATCCGGCAGATGTGGGGCTGTGATGACGTGCCGATCCCGGGAGCATCTCATCGGACTGGCGCTGGTTCCGGTCTTGATGCTTGGACTTTCGGCGTGCCTTCCTCCTGGAAACGACGGTCTCCCGCCTGGCTCGACCTCCGCCTCGCCACCGGCGACCACACCGTCGCAGGCCAGCACGGCTCAGGCCGGCACGACACAATCGGGAACTACACAATCGCCCCAGGCAGAGGGCACCCCGTCATCGGACGCCTCCGCAGAAGCCACCCCGTCAGGCGACAACTCTGCCGACGCCACGACCGCAACACCCGAACCCACCGCCGTCGACCCAACTCACGGCTCCAGCACCACTACTCAACAGCAGGAGACCCCGGGCCCCCAGATCCCTTCCCAGAGTCCCACCGTGGTGAGTTGGGTACCAACGGGACCCATCGGTCCGAATGATCCAGCCCCGGGCCAGCGGTATCTCCTGCTCCAGCAATTCCAGTGCGATGCCTTGGCCCAAAGCGTGGCAGGGGCAGCAGACGCGGCCGTCTGGCTGGCGGGTGCCGCCGTCTGCCGTGCCCTTCAGACCGGAAGCCAAGAGGACTGGCAGCGGGCAACCGCCGCCGTCGCCAACACCCCACGGATCCCGCAACGGCAGTGCCTTGAGTTCAGGGTTGCCGCCACGTCAGCATCTGTGGTGGCGCAGTACCGCAGCAATCCCGGCGGCATCTTCACAGCGGAACAGTCGCCGGGAGAAGCCTGCCCCCGGCAATTGCTCGGGCTGACCGTGGTGGACGGGGACTTGCGGCCCGTCACCGGGTCGACCCGCGCCTCAGGTCCCAGGGCCGGTGGCACGATTGTCCGCTTGGACGGTTACTACGTGCGGGTAGGAGAGGTCCTGTTCGACGGTGTCCCCACAGCCCCGGACGTCGTGGCCGGGGGAGGGGACTACCAGGCGTTGTACTTGCGGATGCCCGCGGCCGAAGGCAGGGACGCCATCCGGATCTCCATCACGGACACGGCGGAAGTCGCCGGAACGGTGACCTTCTTCTACGACAATTCCGGCAACACCCCAAGTCCGCCGAATGACGCTGCAACGCCACCGGATTCCAAACGAGCCGGTGAAACACCCGCCGTTAAGAGGAGCAGTAAGTCTGCCGCTGACTAGTCCGGGGTCATGTCCTAGCCTGGGGCCATGTCCTAGTCTGGGGCCATGTCGATTTTCCAGTACTACGTAGCTTCAACCATTGACGGCTTCATCGCTTCGCCGGACGACGACCTTGGCTGGCTCCTGCAGTTCGACCAGGTTGAGGGCGTTAACGAGAGCATCGAGTCCTTCATGGCGGGCGTTGGCTGTATCGCCATGGGCGGCGATACCTATCGCTGGCTCATGGAACACGAACCCGGCAAGTGGCCGTATCCGGACACGCCCTGCTGGGTGTTCACCCATCACGAATACTCCGCTCCGGCCGGTTCGGATATCACCTTTGTCCGGGGTGACGTCCGGGAGTTCGCCCCGGACCTGCTGAAGGATGCCGGCGACAAGAACGTCTGGCTGGTGGGCGGAGGCGACCTCGTGGCCCAATTCGCCAATGCCGGCCTGCTTCACGAGATGATCGTCACGATCATTCCCGTGGTGTTGGGCGCAGGGAAGCGACTACTGCCCCTCAACGGCCCGACGGCGCCACTTGAGTTGGTTTCGTCGAAGATCCTGGGTGGGGCCGCGGCCGAACTGCACTACCGCTTGCCGTGACGCTTCAGGCTCAGTGACGGTTCCAGCTCAGTGACGGTTGTCCCGGATCATGTTGGTGATCCGGGCAGTTGAGAGCCTGCGCCCTTTGTCATCCGTGATGACGATCTCGTGGGTGGCCAAGGTCCCGCCAAGGTGGATGGCCGTGCACGTGCCTGTCACTATGCCGCTCGCAACGGACCGGTGATGGGTTGCGCCCACCTCGATGCCCACCGCATGGCGACCCCTGCCGGCGTGGAGTGACGCGGCGAACGAACCCAAAGTCTCAGCCAGGACAACATGCGCGCCGCCATGGAGGATGCCGGCCACCTGGGTGTTTCCTTCCACCGGCATCGTGGCCACCGTGCGCTCGGCGCTCATTTCCGTGAACCGGATGCCCAGTTTCACCACAAGGGCGCCAACGCCATGCGCTGAAAGCCAATCGTGGAACTCTTCGGGAACACCTGCCTCGTTGAGTTCGTCGACAAACCGGTTCGGCGTGAAATTGTCCATCATGCCAACTAGGCTGGCACCTGTGAGTGAAACAACCAAACCGGACCAGGTTCCAACGGCCCAAGCTGCTGCCATCGCTACAGCACCCACCCCCTCTGCCACAGCATCCACCAGCTCCATGGGGGAGGGTCGGCCCAGGCTGCTGGTCCTGGACGGCCACTCCATGGCTTTCCGGGCTTTCTACGCCCTTCCCGCAGAGAATTTCTCCACGGCCAGGGGTCAGTACACCAACGCAGTGCACGGGTTTACGTCCATGCTGATCAACCTGATCAAGGACCAGAAGCCCACCCACGTTGCCGTCGCTTTCGACGTCTCGGACGACACGACGTTCCGCAAAGCGGAGTACAGCGAATACAAAGGTGGCAGGAACGCCACTCCTGCGGAGTTTGCCGGCCAGATCGGCCTCATTGCC
Source organism: Paenarthrobacter sp. TE3676 (assembly GCF_056279165.1). Taxonomy (NCBI): domain Bacteria; kingdom Bacillati; phylum Actinomycetota; class Actinomycetes; order Micrococcales; family Micrococcaceae; genus Paenarthrobacter; species Paenarthrobacter sp. TE3676. Next base: position 36,350 of record NZ_JBWBQU010000004.1, on the reverse strand, counting down.
AAGGTCATGGAAGCCTGGGGCATCAGGACCATTGCCATGCCCGGCTATGAAGCCGATGATGTCTTGGCCACGCTGGCAGCCCAAGGTGACGCTGCAGGCTTCGAAGTCCTTCTTGTCTCAGGCGACAGGGACGCGTTCCAGCTGATCAACGACAACGTCTTTGTGCTGTATCCCAAGCAGGGTGTCAGCAACATCCCCAGGATGGACGCTGCGGCCATCGAGGAGAAGTACTTCGTCAAGCCTGGTTTGTACTCGGACCTCGCCGCGCTCGTGGGCGAAACTGCGGACAACCTTCCCGGAGTTCCAGGCGTTGGCCCCAAGACCGCGGCCAAGTGGATTAATCTCTACGGTGGCCTGGAAGGCATCCTGGACAACCTTGACTCCATCGGCGGCAAGGTGGGAGGGGCCCTGAAGGAGAACCTTGAGAACGTCAAGCGCAACCGCAGGCTCAACCGGCTGCTGACCGACCTCGACCTTCCCCTCACCTTGGCTGATTTGCATGAGCCACGTCCGGATCGCCAGGCCATAGAGGATCTTTTCGAGGAACTCGAATTCCGGACGCTCCGTACGCGGTTGTTCGATCTCTACGGTGATGACACTGCCGGAGCGGCCCCCGACACCATCGATGCCCCTGAATTCTCGGTACTCACGGACGCCGCGGGACTTGAGGCTTTCTTCGCAGCCGGATCCGGTGTGCGTTCAGCATTGGCAGTGCAGCTGGTTCCTGGACGCATCGGCGATGACGCAAGTGCCTTGGCTGTTGTCAGGAGCAACGGAGCTGCGTACATCGAATTGACGAGCCTGGACGCTGCAGCTGAGACCGTCCTGGCTCGGTGGCTCAAGGACCCCGAGGAAGCCAAGGTGCTTCACGAGTTCAAGTCGGCCCTCAAGGCTCTCCACAACCGTGGCCTCGGCTTGGAGGGCGTAGTGGATGACACCTCCATCTCCGGCTACCTGATCCAGCCGGACCGCCGTAGCTACGACCTCGCCGAGCTCGCCCAAGTTCACTTAAAGATCTCCCTTGCCACGGCCGCCACACAGTCCGGGCAGCTGGAACTCGACCTCTCGGGTGGAACAGACCAGGCTGCAGCAGCAGCGCTCGTCCAGCATGCCGCCGTCGTACATGCCCTCAGCAAGCACTTCGAAACGGAACTTGCCGACATCAAGGCTGACGCCCTGCTGACGACGCTGGAGCTTCCTGTGGCACGTGTGCTGGCACAGATGGAACTGACCGGCATCTTTGTGTCCACGGACCGTATGGACGAGCAACTCGCGGACCTCACCAAGGTGATCGAGAATGCCCAGGAACAGGCATTCGCGGCGATCGGCCACGAGGTGAACCTCGGATCGCCCAAGCAGCTGCAGACTGTCCTTTTCGAGGAACTCGGCCTGCCCAAGACCAAGAAGATCAAGTCCGGCTACACCACGGACGCCGCCTCCCTGAAGGGGCTGCTGGAGAAGACCGGCCACGAATTCCTGGTCCAGCTCATGGCGCACCGTGAGTCTTCCAAGCTGGCTCAGATGGTGGAGACCCTCAAAAAGTCCGTTGCTGATGATGCACGCATCCACACAACGTATGCCCAAAACATTGCAGCCACCGGCCGCATCTCGTCCAACAACCCCAACCTGCAGAACATCCCGGTCCGCAGCGAGGAAGGACGTCGCGTCCGCGGCATCTTCGTCGTCAGCGAAGGCTACGAGTGCCTGTTGTCGGCCGACTACTCGCAGATCGAAATGCGCATCATGGCTCACCTTTCAGGCGACGAAGCGCTGATCCAGGCATACCGTGACGGCGAGGACCTGCACCGCTTCGTAGGATCGCGGATCTTCAACGTGGCACCGGCCGAAGTTACCAGTGCCATGCGCTCCAAGGTGAAAGCGATGTCCTATGGCCTGGCGTACGGCCTGACGTCCTTCGGCTTGTCCAAGCAGCTGGAAATCTCCGTGGATGAGGCACGCACGCTCATGAAGGACTACTTCGACCGCTTCGGCGGGGTGCGTGACTACCTGCGCGGTGTAGTGGATCAGGCAAGGACGGACGGTTATACAGCCACCATTGAGGGTCGTCGCCGCTACCTGCCGGACCTGACCAGCACGAACCGGCAGGCAAGGGAAGCAGCAGAACGCATCGCCCTGAACTCGCCCATCCAGGGCTCGGCTGCGGACCTCATCAAGCGCGCCATGCTGGGTGTCTCGGCGGAGCTCGCCAGCCAGGGCCTTAAATCGCGCCTGCTGCTGCAGGTCCACGACGAACTTGTCCTGGAAGTGGCCCCGGGCGAACGCGAAGCCGTGGAGAAGTTGGTCATCGACCAGATGGGTTCGGCCGCTGAGTTGTCCGTCCCGCTTGATGTCCAGATTGGCGTCGGTTCCAGCTGGTACGAGGCCGGACACTAGTCCACGGAAGCTTTCAGAGGAACGCCGGAGGGCGCGCCGCCTTGATGGTGGCGCGCCCTCCGGCGTCTGGCTAGGCTCGAAGGCGTGGCCGATCCCAATGAAAAGATGTCCGGAAAATACACCGTCCAACGTTTCCCAGCCGTAGCCGATCCTGAAGACGCCGGATATGGCCGCTGCACCACCTGGGTGCAGGCCGTCTCCCACGGATTCCATCAACAGCGGCGCGATGATGAATACCTGGCCAAAACCCTGGCGGCCTACCAAACGGACAAGCGCGAACTGACAGGCGTCTATGCCAATGGCACCGTGCCTGTGCATTCGCTTGGCTCCGACGTTCCGGTGGCAACGTACGCGACTATGCGCAAGGCCCTGAACATAGGTTTTGGCCGCCAGCTTGAATCCAACCTCGTCACCGCCGTGACAGTCCGCGGCACCCACCGCCGGAATGGGATTCTTCGCGGCATGATCACCGCCGACTTGGAAGCTGCCAAGGATGACGGCCTGGCCATGGCCGCCCTCACTGCGTCAGAGGCGTCCATTTATGGCCGCTTCGGCTTCGGTGTTGCCACTTTTGAGCGAAGCATCAAGGTTGATACCGGGCCAAGATTCCGCCTCAGGGGCCAGCCGCTGGGCACCGTGGAAGTCGCCGATCCCTCTGTTTTGCTGGACATCGCGCCGCAGGTTTTTGAACGCGTCCAGCGAATCTCGCCGGGTTCCATCGACAGGCAAGAGTACTACCGGCTGCTCGCCTCCGGTTCCATCGGCCATGACGGCAAGCCCGACACCTCCGTCCGCTGCGCCCTTCACTATGACCCTTCCGGATCATTGGATGGATACGTTTCGTACCGCTTCAAGGGGTGGGACCATAAGCCTTACACCATGGAAATTGTGGACCTCGTCGCGGCAAGCAACGCGGCTTACCTGGACCTGTGGCGATTCCTGGGCAGCATCGACCTCATTGACGAAGTGTCCTGGGCAGAAGCGCCTGTGGACGACCCCCTCGCATGGGCCTTGGAGGATCCAAGGTGCATTGAGGCGTCTGAGATCCGCGACATGCTGTGGCTTAGGATCCTCGATACTCCTGCTGCCCTGCGCGCCCGCAGCTTCCCGGTTGCCGGCAGGCTGGTGCTGGAGGTGTCGGATTCTTTGGGTCTGGCGGGTGGCACCTGGGTTCTGGAGTCCGACGGCGGTGCTGCCGCCGTCGTGAATGAAGCGTCCGGCGAGGCGCCGGACCTCGTTCTGGACGTCACAGACCTCGCATCCATCTACCTTGGTGCCGTATCGCCGGTAACGTTGGCTGCTGCAGGTCGTATCAGCGAGAAAACAGCGGGAGCTGCTTTCCTGGCCCAGCAGTTGTTTGCCGTCGAACGTTCCGCTCACTGCCTGACGCACTTCTAGCAACCTCGTCTTTCGCAAGCACGTCTTTACAACCACATAGCTACAAACCAGATAGGGACATCCATGGGGGATTCCAAGCGGCGGCCATTGGCCGGCCGGCGATCAGTGCTGCTTGGAATGGCGGGCCTTGCGTCCGCCGCCCTGACGGCGTGTGCGGACAGGGGCGGTACGACGCAGCCTGCCACGTCAAGCACAAGCCCGCCCGCTCCAATGTCTCACCGAACGGGACCGGCCGTACCGCCACCCTCCATAGCCACCAGGTCCAGTGAACAGGCGGCCGCTGCCCTCGCCCCGGCCGTTCGTCCCAAGTCGATACCTGACAAGCAACAAATCGTGGCGGAGTTCGCGGGGAGGCAGCCCAAGGAATGGGGACTGCATGTGACGGGGGTCGTGAACAATTCGCGGTCGCATCACGTGGCGTTGACATTCGACGCTTGCGGTGGGCCCGGGGGCACAGGGTGCGATCACGCACTGCTGAACACTCTTCGCCGGCACAAGGTCCCTGCAACCCTGTTCGTCAACAGCCGATGGCTCCACGCCAACCCCTCGCTTTCGGCTGAACTGGCGCTCGACCCGCTGTTTGAACTCGCCAATCACGGCACCGTCCACCTCCCGCTGTCGGTGAACGGCAGGGCAGCGTATGGCATCCATGGAACCGCCACCGTTGCCGCTGTTTACGACGAACTCATGGGTAACCAGGCGATCCTCCAGGAGATCAGTGGCAAGGTCTCACAGTTTTTCCGTCCGGGTACTGCGTTCTACGACGACGTCGCAGTCGAGGTGACGCGAAGGCTCGGTATGCTGCCAGTCAACTTCACAGTCAACGGCGACGGCGGCGCAACGTTTTCGGCGGCCACCGTTGCCGCCGAAGTGGGGCGGGTGGCGCCCGGAGACATCGTCATTTCACACTTCAACAGACCGGCCGCAGGCACAGCCGGCGGCTATGCGCGTGCCCTGCCACAGCTACTGGATCAGGGAGTGACGTTCACGCGTTTGGGAGACATCCTCTCGCCGTGACACTCCTTTTGACCCTGCTTTGCCAATGCGACTAGAATAAACGGGCGTGTACTACGTGCATGCATCCATTTGTACTAATCCACAAATCAGGTTGACCCGGTATTTTGCCGTGTTCTGCCGTCCGGACCCGGGCGGCAGCGGTTTGCCTGACCGACTAACTATCCACAACGGAGCCCCTACTACATGACCATCACCTCCACCGAGAAGCCCGGTACCCCCGTAGTCGCCATTAACGACATCGGTACCGCTGAGGACTTCCTCGCAGCTGTCGACGCCACCATTAAGTACTTCAACGACGGAGACCTCGTCGAAGGTACCGTCGTCAAGGTCGACCGCGACGAAGTTCTGCTCGACATCGGTTACAAGACCGAAGGTGTCATCCCTTCCCGCGAGCTTTCCATCAAGCACGATGTTGATCCCGGTGACGTCGTCGCCGTTGGCGATCAGGTCGAAGCTTTGGTTCTCACCAAGGAAGACAAAGAAGGCCGTCTGATCCTCTCCAAGAAGCGTGCTCAGTACGAGCGTGCCTGGGGCGACATCGAGAAGGTCAAGGAAGAAGACGGTGTCGTTACCGGTACCGTCATCGAGGTTGTCAAGGGTGGCCTCATCCTGGACATCGGCCTGCGCGGCTTCCTGCCCGCATCGCTCGTGGAGATGCGTCGTGTCCGCGACCTCGCTCCGTACATCGGTCAGCAGATCGAAGCCAAGATCATCGAGCTGGACAAGAACCGCAACAACGTTGTGCTGTCCCGCCGTGCATGGCTCGAGCAGACTCAGTCCGAGGTTCGCTCCACGTTCCTCAACAAGCTGGAAAAGGGCCAGGTTCGTCCGGGCGTCGTTTCCTCCATCGTCAACTTCGGTGCATTCGTGGACCTGGGCGGCGTAGACGGCCTCGTTCACGTTTCCGAGCTGTCCTGGAAGCACATCGACCACCCGTCCGAGGTTGTTGAGGTTGGCCAGGAAGTCACCGTCGAGGTCCTTGAAGTGGATCTGGACCGCGAGCGTGTCTCCCTGTCGCTCAAGGCTACGCAGGAAGATCCGTGGCAGACCTTTGCCCGCACCCACGCCCTCGGCCAGGTTGTTCCGGGTAAGGTCACCAAGCTGGTTCCGTTCGGTGCGTTCGTTCGCGTCGAAGACGGCATCGAAGGCCTCGTGCACATCTCCGAACTGGCTGTCCGCCACGTGGAGCTCGCAGAGCAGGTTGTCTCCGTTGGCGACGAACTGTTCGTCAAGGTCATCGACATCGACCTCGAGCGTCGCCGTATCTCCCTCTCCCTCAAGCAGGCTAACGAGGGCGTTGACGCTGACAGCACCGAGTTCGATCCCGCTCTGTACGGCATGGCCGCTGAGTACGACGAAGAGGGCAACTACAAGTACCCTGAGGGCTTCGACCCCGAGTCGAACGAATGGCTCGAAGGCTACGAGACCCAGCGCGCCGCTTGGGAGCAGCAGTACGCTGACGCCCAGACCCGCTGGGAAGCCCACAAGAAGCAGGTTGCCCAGCACGCTGCTGACGACGCTGCTGCTGCAACGTCCGGTGAGAGCGATTCCGGCACCACCAGCTACTCCTCGGAGCCGGCTGCTGCCGAGGCCAACGCTGGTACCCTGGCGTCTGACGAAGCACTCGCCGCACTGCGTGAGAAGCTGACCGGCAACTAATTCCGCCTCCCTCACGGGATGTGCTGAATAGCCAAAAAAGGACCCCTGCCTCCGGGCAGGGGTCCTTTTGCGTATCCGCGTAGCCGGCCATGTTTAGCGGGGGACGTCAACCCATTCGGTTCCCTGTGGCCTGAGCTCCACGTTGCCGGCTGTCAGCGAAGCCAGCCGTGAGCGGGCCGCCGAAATTGCTGCTGCATCATCCGGGAAAGCCACTCGCAGTACGGTGTGCCGGGGTTCGTATCCGGTCTCCGCCATGACGTACCCGGCGCTGCGAAGTTCGTTCTCCAAACGGCCGGCCTCGGCATGGGGGACGTCGATGGCGCACAGGCGCAGCCTTCGCCGATGAACCAACGGTGCCCGGTCCAGGGCTGCCGACACCGATTCGGAGTACGCACGGACAAGGCCGCCCGCACCCAGGAGGATTCCACCGAAATAGCGCACGACGACGACACTTACGTCGCTGAGGTCCGTCACCCCCGGCACGGTCTCGCGTTTGATCAGGGCCTCCAGCATCGGAATGCCTGCCGTGCCCGAGGGTTCGCCGTCGTCGCTGGACCGTTGAATCATCCGATCAGGACCTATGACGAAGGCCGAGCAATGGTGACGGGCGTCGTGGAATTCACGCCGCAGGTCACTAACCAATGAGCGGGCGGTTTCCTCGTCTGGTGAGCGCCGAAGAACGGTAATGAAACGGGACCGCCGGATCTCCAGTTCGTGGCGGAAATCCGAACCCACAGCGAGTGTCGTGTACGTTGTCGCGCGGCTGTCATCCTCATTTTCCACCGCTTCAGTCTAGTGTTGGAGGGTGCTGAAGATCGGGCTGACGGGCGGCATCGCCTCAGGGAAATCACTGGTGGCATCCAAGCTGCAGGAATTGGGTGCCATCCTTGTGGACGCGGACCTCATTGCGCGGGAAGTAGTGGAGCCTGGAACTCCAGGACTGGCTGGCGTCGTGGACGCATTCGGTCCTGGAATCCTTGACGAAACGGGAAGGCTCGACCGGCCCAAACTGGGTTCCATCGTGTTTCAGGACCCTACTCAACGCCAAGTACTCAACGGCATCATCCATCCGCTGGTCCGCGAGGCTGCTGCAGCGATTGTGTCAGGTGCCGGCCCTGGTGACATCGTGGTCCAGGACATTCCGCTCCTCGTCGAGACCGGGCAGGGTAGTAGCTTCCATTTGGTACTGGTGGTGGATGCTCCTGATGAAGTGCGCATTCAGCGCATGGTGGAGTTCCGCCGGATGTCCAGGGATGACGCCTTGGCCCGTATGGCTTCACAGGCCACGCGTGCGGAGCGCAATGCTGCTGCCGACGTTGTCCTGACCAACTCCGGAAGCCGGGAAGAGTTGCTCACCGCCGTCGAGGCTTTGTGGGAGCGGCGCCTGATCCCCTTCGCGGAGAACCTCAGCCGGGGCGCCAGGGCCTCCCGTAAAGATGGCCCTGTCATGAGCCGGTCGAAGGGGGAGTGGGGGGTCCAGGCTGAGCGGCTCGCGGAGCGGGTTCTCGTTGCCGCTCCCCACGACATCCTTGCAGTGGACCATATCGGCTCCACGTCGGTACCGGGCCTGGCGGCAAAGGACGTGATTGACCTCCAACTCGCTGTGGCCGATCTTGCGACGGCGGACAGGATCGCGCCGCTCCTTGCCGCTGCCGGCTTCCCCGCCGTGCCGGAGGCTAACCAAGACACCCCAAAGCCCTCCCAACCCGATCCCGCAGCGTGGCAGAAGAGACTCCATGCCAACGCAGATCCAGGTCGGCCGGTGAACCTTCATGTCCGGGTGGCCGGCTCGCCCGGATGGCGCTATGCGCTGCTTTTCCGCGACTGGTTGCGGGCAGAGCAGTCTGCCCTGACCCTTTACCAGGCGCACAAGCAGGAATTGGCGGCCGCGCACGCGGCGGATCACGGCACGGGGGACTACGCTGACGCAAAGGAGCCGTGGTTCACCGAGGTTGCCTGGCCGCTCATGAATGCCTGGGCCGAGCGCACAGGCTGGATGCCGCCGTCGTATATGTCTTCAGCTGAAGGCAAACGCGGACAGTAGCTGTCCTAGGGCGGGGGTAGATTGGTTTCATGAGCCTTGCCCAGGAAATCAACCGTGTCGTCGCGCCTTTCGAAGTGATCAGTGAGTTTAAACCCGCGGGTGATCAGCCGACTGCCATCGCAGAACTGACCGAACGAATCAACAACGGTGAAAAGGACGTTGTCCTGCTCGGCGCCACTGGTACGGGCAAGAGCGCCACCACGGCATGGCTCATCGAACAGGTCCAGCGGCCCACCCTGGTGATGGTCCAGAACAAGACCCTTGCAGCCCAGCTGGCCAATGAATTCCGGGAGCTGCTGCCTAATAATGCGGTGGAATACTTCGTCTCCTACTACGACTATTACCAGCCAGAGGCCTACGTAGCGCAGACGGACACCTTCATCGAAAAAGACTCCTCCATCAATGAGGAAGTGGAACGGCTTCGGCACTCTGCCACTAACGCCCTCCTGACCCGCCGCGACGTCATCGTGGTGGCCACGGTGTCCTGCATCTACGGCCTGGGTACGCCTGAAGAGTACATCGCCGGCATGGTGACGCTCCGCAAGGGCGCAGAAATGAACCGCGACCATCTCCTCCGGAAGTTCGTCTCCATGCAGTACGCACGCAACGACATGGACTTCCATCGGGGCACCTTCCGGGTCCGTGGCGATACCGTTGAGATCATCCCCATGTACGAGGAACTCGCCATTCGGATCGAGTTCTTCGGTGATGAAATCGAGAACATCCAGACACTCCATCCCCTCACCGGTGAGGTTCTCCGGGACGAGGAAGAGATGTACGTGTTCCCGGCCTCGCACTATGTGGCGGGTCCTGAGCGCATGGCCCGTGCCATCAAGCGGATCGAGGACGAACTTGCTGACCGCTTAAAGGTCCTCGAAGGCCAGAACAAGCTTGTGGAAGCCCAGAGACTCCGGATGCGCACTACGTACGACCTCGAAATGATGCAGCAGATGGGGTTCTGCAACGGCATTGAGAACTACTCCGTGCACATCGATGGCCGCGAGCCGGGAACGGCACCCCACTGCCTGATCGACTACTTCCCGGATGACTTCCTGCTGGTGGTTGATGAGTCCCATGTCACCATTCCGCAGATCGGTGCCATGTACGAGGGCGATATGTCCCGTAAGCGCAACCTCGTGGACTTCGGCTTCCGCCTGCCGTCGGCGATGGACAACCGGCCCCTCAAATGGGATGAATTCCTGCAACGCATCGGCCAGACCGTGTATCTGTCCGCAACCCCGGGTAAGTACGAGCTCGGTAAAGCCGACGGCTATGTGCAGCAGATCATTCGCCCCACCGGCCTTATCGACCCCGAAGTAGTGGTCAAGCCCACCAAGGGACAGATTGACGACCTGCTCGGTGAAATCAGGACCCGCACGGAAAAGAATGAACGCGTCCTGGTTACCACCTTGACCAAGCGCATGGCAGAAGACCTTACGGACTACCTCGTGGGTCACGGCGTCAAGGTGGAGTATCTTCACTCCGACGTCGATACCCTGCGTCGAGTGGAACTGCTCCGCGAACTTCGAATGGGCGTCTTCGACGTCCTGGTGGGCATCAACCTGCTCCGCGAAGGTTTGGACCTTCCCGAGGTTTCCCTCGTCAGCATTCTGGATGCCGACAAGGAAGGTTTCCTGCGTTCCTCCACCTCCCTCATCCAGACCATCGGCCGTGCCGCCCGTAACGTTTCGGGTCAGGTACATATGTATGCGGACCGGATTACCGACTCCATGGCCCATGCCATTGAGGAGACCAACCGGCGCCGAGCTATCCAGGTGCAGTACAACACGGATCACGGCATAGACCCGCAGCCGTTGCGCAAGAAGATTGCGGACATCACCGATCAGCTGGCCAAGGAAGACGCGGACACCCAGGAACTGCTCAACAACAACAGGCTGGCCAAGGGCGGCAGGCGCAAGGCGGCCGCCAAGGGTGCCGCCACAGTTCGGCAGGATGGCCTTGCCGCAGCTCCCGCTGAAGACCTTGTAGGCCTCATTGAGCAATTGACCGAACAGATGCACGGGGCGGCTGCTGAGCTGCAGTTCGAGGTCGCTGCCCGCATCCGCGATGAAGTCAAGGAATTGAAGCGCGAATTACGCCAGATGCAGTCCGCCGGGCACGCCTAAGGTAAGGTTGAGGTCACGTAGGGGAGTATCCCAAGCGCTACGTCCGTCAGCACGCAAGGCACAGATGCCTCGCCGGATCTAGCGGGCCGCCAAAATTTGCATTCACCGCACCCTGGCAGGCCGGAGAGACTTACACCGCTTTCCCGTACCCTGCGAAAGGCACCTTTAATGCAGCTTCCCGTCTGGTTTGAGATCGGCTCCTTTGTCGCTCTCGGAATCATCCTGCTGATCGACCTCCTGTTGGTCGTCAAGCGTCCCCATGAACCTTCCATGAAGGAAGCCGGCCTGTGGGTCGGCTTCTACGTCGCGCTTGCCCTGCTCTTTGCAGTTGCAATGTTCGTCTTTGCAGGCCCCGAATATGGCGGCCAATTCGTCGCAGGCTGGGTCACTGAGTACAGCCTGAGCATCGACAACCTCTTTGTGTTCATCATCATCATGGCCCGCTTCTCGGTGCCCCGTAAGTACCAGCAGGAAGTGCTGATGGTGGGCATCATCATCGCGCTGATCCTTCGCGGTATCTTCATCGCCTTGGGCGCTGTGGTCATCGAGCAGTTCAGCTGGGTCTTCTACATCTTCGGCGCGTTCCTTCTCTGGACGGCCTGGAAGCAGGCCAAGGACTCCGGCGAAGATGAAGAAGAAGGCGCAGAAAACCCTCTGATCGCCCGCCTGCGCAAGGTCTTGCCGATGTCCGAGAAGTTCGACGGCAACAAGATCCGCACCGTGGTGGACGGCAAGAAGGTCTTCACGCCCATGCTGATCGTCTTCATCACCATCGGCCTCACGGACCTCCTGTTTGCCGTGGACTCCATCCCCGCGATCTTCGGCCTGACCCAAAGCGCCTTCATCGTTTTCACTGCGAACATCTTCGCCTTGATGGGCTTGCGTCAGCTGTACTTCCTCCTCGGTGGACTCATGACACGCCTGGTGTACCTGAAGCACGCCCTGTCCGTCATCCTGGCCTTCATTGGTGTCAAGCTTGTCCTGCACGCAATGCACGTGAACGAACTTCCGTTCATCAACGGCGGACACCACATCGAGTGGGCTCCCGAGATCCCCACCTATGTGTCGTTGGCTGTCATCGTCGGTACCATCATCGTTGCTGTCGTAGCCAGCTTGATGAGCCCGCAGGCACGGCAAGCCAAGCTGGATGCCCGACTCGAGGCAGATGCCAAGAAGAGCATGAGCGAGGCCGAGTAACTGACCTCCAAAGGTTGTAGTCTCGTGAAGTGACTACCACTTCAACTACGGCGCTGGACCCACAACGGGTTCAGCGCCGTACTGTTTTCCTGCTCAGCTCCGCACAGCTGCTCAGCGGCGTTGGCAATGGGGCGACTCTTTCCATCGGGTCCCTGCTGGCCGTGGACTTATCAGGTTCCGAAGCCTGGGCCGGCTCCATCACCACCGTCCTGACACTGGCTGCAGCAATCGCAGCACTGCCGCTGGCAAGGTTGGCTGAGGCACGGGGCCGGCGCGTAGGACTCGTCACCGGCCTGGCAGCTGCGATGGTGGGTGCCTTGCTCATCATCGCCGCAGTGATGAGCGAGTCGTTCGTCCTGCTTCTGCTTGGCGCAGCTTTTCTCGGCCTTGGCACAGCCGCGAACCTGCAGGCTCGTTTCGCCGCCGTCGACCTCGCCGAACCGGAGCACCGCGGACGATCATTGTCCACGGTGGTCTGGGCCATCACCATCGGGGCTGTGGCAGGGCCCAACCTGATACAGCCAGGAGCCGCCGTAGGTGCGGCACTGGGCCTGCCGCCCATCGCCGGCCCCTTTGTGTTCTCGGCCGTGGGATTGTTCCTGGCGGCCGGGCTACTGTACGCGGGACTACGGCCGGATCCTCTGCTGCTGTCCCGCCGCTTGGCCCGTCAGGCCGACGTTAGCGGCGAGCCGGGACCTCAGCCTGTCCGGGGAACCATCCGGTCCGGTCTTCGAGCCGTCCGATCATCACCGCAGGCGATACTGGCCCTGGCAGCCGTCGTGGCTGCGCACGGCGTCATGGTGGCGGTCATGTCCATGACCCCACTGCATCTTCAACAGCTGGTGGGCGGATCCCATGAGGGACACCACGGAACCACCGACAGCACGGATGCACTGGTGGTTATCGGGCTCACGATTTCCCTCCACATTGCTGGAATGTTCGCCCTGTCTCCGCTCTGGGGTTGGCTAACGGACAAGGCCGGCCGATTTCAGACCATTGCCATGGGCCATGGACTTCTTCTCGTGGCGGTGTTCATCGCCGGGTTCGGCCAGCAGGAGCCTGTGTTGGTGACAGCGGGATTGATTCTCCTGGGACTGGGCTGGTCGGCGGCAACCATTGCTGGATCAACGCTTTTGGCCGAGAGCGTCGTACCTGACCAACGGGTCACCGTGCAGGGTGTCTCCGACACCCTGATGGGTGCCGCGGGGGCGCTCGGAGGCGCAACCTCAGGCCTGCTTCTTGCGTGGATCGGCTATCAAGGGCTCAATATCGCTTCCAGCCTTCTCGCCGCAGCCGTGCTGGCCCTGACAGCCGTCACGGCAACCCGGCAGCGGGCGGCCACCTCGATAGATGGCCGCACCGATGGCACCTCCACCTAACGGTTGGAGCGCACCATACCGAAGAGCCTCCCGAAGATGCCCTCACCGTCTTCACCGATGCCGTCATGATGGAAGTCCGACGTAACCCAGGTTTGAAGTCCGCGCACCGCGGCCGCGGTCTCAAGCGATAGATCATGATCCACGTAGATGTCGTCCTTGTACACAGCCGCTGCGACGGGAACAGTGTTGGACGCCAACCGGGTGGGGTCATACAACGGTTTCCAGTCCTTGCGGGCGGCCAGTTGTTCGGCCACATCGCGTAAGGGAACCAGCGCGGGATCCTGTTCGAAATACCACGGATACACCATTTCGCCTGTGAGCAGAGGCTCCCCGGCTTCCGGCTTGAACTCCGGGTAGTCCTCCAGAACGCGCCAGGCGGCCCAGTTGGTTGCCTCTCCCTGAGCGTAGATTGATTCGTGCAGGACGGCGTAGAGCGGATTGGCCGCCCGACTCACCAGTCCCCGTACTTGTTCAAGGAATGATTCGGACAACCGCTCGCCGGAGGGCATGTCGATGAACGCGTCCTCCAAAAGATAGTGAAGCGCATCAACCCGGGTGTTGCCGCCCAGGAAGGATCCCACCATTTGGAAACGCTCCGGCGTTAGCCGTTCGCCACTGGCGAGGAATTCAGGGTGCTGCTCCAAATGACGGGCAATGCGCGTGACCTTTTTCCGGTCCTCCGGGTACCACGAGAAATACTCGGCGTTCCTGGCGGCAACCCGACGGAACGTTGCTTGATACACCCGCTCCGCTGAACCGTGGAGCGGTGCCAGGCCGCCCGTGATGAGCACTTCGCGCAGTCCTTCCGGCGCGTAGGACAGGTACGTCAGTGCACAGAACCCGCCGAAGCTCTGTCCCAGCACTGACCAGGGTCCGGAGCCCAGGACACCTCGGATGTACTCGGCGTCGGCCACAATGGAATCGGCACGGAAGTGGGTCAGGTATTCTGCCTGCGACGCGGCGTCACCCCGGAGCTCCAATGACTGACGCTCAATCGGGGTGGACAGTCCGGTGCCGCGTTGGTCAAGCATGAGGATGCGGAAGTCCTTCGCTGCCGCCTTCATCCAGCCGGACAGCGACGTTACACGATTGCCCCTGCCGCCGGGCCCCCCTTGGAGGAACAAGAGCCACGGCAGCTTGGCGGCTTCGTCCGCCGAATGGTCAGTGGACGAGTATTCCCGGGCGAAGACCGTGATCGTCTCGTCGGGTACGTCTGCCTGATGCGTCAAGGGAACAGTGAAGTAGTGCTCCGCCGTCCGTAGTCCACGGAATTCGTGGCGGGCTTGGATGATGTGCCTGCCGGTGGCGGCCCGCTCGTCAGCTACGTACGGTTCAGCCACGGGTCAGCGCCTCTTTCGCCTCACTGACGTTCGCTCCGAAGGCCTGGAGTGCGTCGCCTGTCAGCCTGAACGTCGACCATTCCTCCATGGGGAAAGCACCAAGGTTCTTGTAGAAGTTGATGGAGGGTTCGTTCCAGTTCAGGACGCTCCATTCCACCCGGGCGTAACCGCGTTCGACGGCGGTGGCGGCCAGATATTGCAGGAGCGCCTTTCCGTGGCCCTCGCCACGGGCATCCGGCACTACGTAGAGGTCCTCAAGGTAGATGCCGTGGACGCCTTCCCATGTGGAGTAGTTCAGGAACCAGAGCGCGAAACCTTGAACTGTGCCGGAGCTGTTTTCGGCAATGGTGGCGTATACCCGGGGGTTCTCGCCGAAGAGTACTTCGGTGAGCATGGCCGGGGTGTTCTTAACTGCGTCCGGTTCCTTTTCGTAGATCGCGAGGTCGTGGATCATACGCAGGATGGCGGGAACGTCGTCAACGGTGGCGGGGCGGATTACACTCATGCATTCGAGCTTACTAGGGGCTTGCCGGACTCCTACCGCCAGGCGAGCGTAGACGTTCCATAACGTACGGGCGGTTCCCGGTACGTGAGCGGTGTGCCCGCCACCACAAGGGGCGGCCCTACGAACCTGAGCTCGCCGTAGGGGCTGTCCGCTTCAAGGTACTCCGGTTCATGGAGTTGGCTCACCGGGCTGCCTTGGTGGCCGGAAGGCAGGGCGAAGAGCTCCTCGGCCGTCCGCGCCAGGGAGAGTTTCGCTGCTCCACCGGTTCCGGTCATGAGTCGCTCGGCCAGCAGGGCCAGCACTGCCGCCGCGAGTCCGTATCCTGTGGCGTGGTCCAGTGCCTGAACCGGAAGCGCACCAGGTGTCCACCCGTCGTCGTGATGCCGCCCATACCGCTCAGCGATTCCGCAGGCTGCCTGGACGAGGCTGTCAAAGCCCCGCCGTCCCTTCCACGGCCCGCTGCTGCCCCATGCGGTAAGTGTGACAACCACCAGCCCAGGCTTGATGGCGAGCAGCGCGTCCTGGCTCAATCCGAATTTGTCCAAGCCCCCGTCCCGGTATCCGGTGACCACCACATCTGCTGAGGCGACGAGAGCATGCACAGTTGCAATGTCTTCATTCTTCCTGAAATCAGCTTCGGCGCTGCGCTTGTCGAACCCGGCGTCGATAAAAGCATCGATCAGCTCCGGAAGGACGGGTGGGTCGATGCGCAGGACGTCTGCGCCCAGGGCACCCAGCAGGCGCGTGGCAGTAGGGCCGGCGATGACGCGTGTCAGGTCGAGCACTCTCAACCCATCCAACGGCTGAAACGGGTTCTCCGCCGGCATCCATGGCGTGGAATCCGAACCCACGGACCGAATATCAGAACGCGAGAGGCTGATCCACGGACCGGAGATTGCCGCGCCATGCATCGGCGAGGCCACCCATTCCTCGCGGCTCCGGACAGCGGCAGCCACCCCCTTGTGAGCCGCGATCACAGTCTCGGCCTCCAAGGACGTCATAGCCAACAGCGCAGGGTCAACGTCCCGCGGCACTGTGGCCGACAACGCTTCCATCAGCCGTGCTGCGTGATGAGGGTAGTTGGCGTGGAGGCGGATCCAGCCATCGGCCGTGCGCCGGAATCCCGACGTGGGAGCGAAGCCTTGGGGTTTCCGCCCCTCAACCCGAAGGTGCCCCAGTGAATCGAAAGACGCTGCAGTCAGGCCTGAGTCAATCGAGTATCTGCCTGGGTGGCCAGTCAGCGCATTGAGCGCTGTAGCGGCGGCTTGAACCGAACCCAGCGCCAAACCCTCCACGTCCAGGCCGCCGCCCCACCATCGACGCGAACCAGTACAGGCCGCCCGCTGCTCCCCGCGTAAGGCTTCCATCTCCCGCAAGCCGGCGGTCAGGTCCGGGACGGATTCAACGGCGCCGGGTTTCATCGCACGTGGACCTAGAGCCTGTTGACGTCTGTCACCCGGACCACGGCGGTTCCAGTCTCATCGGATGCTGCCAAGTCCACCTCGGCCGAAATTCCCCAATCGTGGTTGCCCGCAGGGTCATCGAAGATCTGCCGGACCTTCCACGTCCCTGGTTCCTCAGTGATGATGAGCAACCCGGGACCCCGCGCATCAGGACCGGTGCCGATGTCGTCATGTTCGTCGAAGTAGTCGTCCAGGACTTCTTCCCACCGCTCGGCGTCCCAGCCGGCATCGGCGTCGAGTTCGCCCAAGGCTGCGGAATCCTCGTCCGCAAAAAGTTCAACCCTGCGGAACATCTCATTCCGCACCATGACCCGGAAAGCCCGGATGTTGGTGGTCAGCAGCGGCGGCGGGGGCGGGGGAGCGTCATGGGGTGTGGGGGCAAGCCCGGACGTGAGCTCTTCCCACTCGTCCAAGAGGCTGGAATCCACTTGGCGCACCAGCTCACCCAGCCACGCGATGAGGTCTTCAAGGTCCTCGCGGAGCGAATCCTGGGGAACCGTCTGCCTGAGTGCGCGGAAGCCATCCGCCAGGTAACGCAGGACGATGCCCTCCGACCGGGCAAGGCCATAGAACTGCACGAACTCGCCAAAGTTCATGGCACGCTCATACATGTCCCGGATAATCGATTTCGGAGCGAGCTCGAAGTCGCCCACCCAGGGGGCCGCCTTCCGGTAGACCTCGAAGGCCTCGCCGAGAATCTCCGCCAAGGGCATGGGATAGGTAACTTCGTCCAGCATGGCCATGCGCTGGTCATACTCAATGCCGTCAGCCTTCATGGCGGCAACAGCCTCGCCTCGAGCCTTCTTCTGCTGGGCAGAGAGAATCTGGCGCGGCTTCTCCAGCGTGGACTCAATGACGGAGACAACATCCAAGGCGTAGGAGGGAGACTCGGGATCAAGGAGCTCCAACGCGGCAAGCGCAAAGGGGGAGAGCGGCTGGTTAAGGGCAAAGTTTGCCTGCAGGTGAACAGTCAGCCGGACTGAGCGCCCTTCAGCCTCCTGTTCCTCCTCCGGGATGCGTTCCACCACACCCGCGGCCAGCAATTCCCTGTAGATTCCCAGGGCCTTCTTCATCAACTTGAGCTGCGCCGGGCGGCTCTCATGGTTCTCACTGAGCAGGCGCCGGGTTGCCTGGAAGGGATCGCCCGGCCGTTCCATAAGGTTCAACAGCATCGCGTGGGTCACCGTAAAGCTGGAAGTCAAAGGCTCGGGCACAGACTCCACGAGACGCTTGAACGTCGGCTCCCCCCAGGAAACGAACCCTTCCGGAGGTTTTTTCTTGACCACTTGGCGCAGTTTCTTCTGGTCATCGCCAAACTTGGCGGTGGCTTTGGCCATGGCCTTGGTGTTCTCCACCACGTGGTCCGGAGCCTGAACCACCACCGTCCCGGCGGTGTCATAGCCGGCGCGGCCTGCGCGGCCGGCAATCTGGTGGAACTCACGTGAGTTAAGCGATCTGGTGCGTACGCCGTCGTACTTGCTAAGAGCCGTCAACAGCACCGTCCGGATCGGCACGTTGATGCCCACACCCAAAGTATCGGTTCCGCAGATCACCTTGAGGAGGCCTGCTTGGGCGAGCTGTTCCACCAAGCGGCGGTACTTGGGCAACATTCCGGCGTGATGTACCCCGATCCCGTGCCGGACCAGCCTGTTGAGCGTTTTTCCGAAGCCGGCGGCAAACCTGAATCCCGCAATCAATTCTGCAATGCGGTCCTTTTCAGCACGGCTGCACATGTTGATGCTCATGAGGTTTTGGGCCCGCTCGATAGCTTCCGCTTGGCTGAAATGCACCACATAGACGGGAACCTGCTTGGTGGAGAGCAGTTCTTCCAGCGTCTCGTGAACCGGGGTCAGGTGGTAGTAGTAATGCAGCGGAATGGGACGTTCCGCAGAGCTGACAGTCGTGGTGGTCCGGCCCGTCAGCTCAGACAAACCGGTTTCGAATCGGGAGACGTCGCCCAGGGTGGCGGACATCAGGAGGAACTGGGCCTGGGGGAGTTCCAGGAGCGGTACCTGCCACGCCCAACCGCGCTGCGGGTCGGAGTAAAAGTGGAACTCGTCCATGATCACGGAGCCTAGCTCGGCCGCAGAGCCTTCGCGCAGGGCGATGTTGGCCAGGATTTCCGCCGTGCAGCAGATGATGGGGGCATCCTGGTTCACGCCGGAATCACCGGTGATCATGCCAACATTTTCGGCACCGAAGATCTCGCAGAGTGCGAAGAACTTCTCGGAAACCAGTGCTTTGATCGGGGCTGTGTAATAGCTCCGCTGGCCGCGTGCCATTGCCTCAAAGTGCGCCGCAATTGCTACCAGGGATTTACCGGAGCCCGTGGGCGTGGCCAGGATAACGTTCGCGCCGGAGGCAAGCTCCATGATCGCTTCGTCCTGCGCCGGGTATAGCTGCAATCCACGGCTCTCAGTCCACGCCACGAACCGGGTGTAGATTTCGTCCGGGTCCAAAGGACCGGTGGCCGTGGAACCGGGGAGCTGCTCAAGAAGTTTCATTGGTTTCCAGCTTAGTGCCCGGACGGTTTAGGCTCGGCCCAGCAGGCATGGCAGACGCGAGGAGGCTTTTGTGAAGTGGGATCCATCCAAGTATGTGGAATTCGGCAACCATCGCGACCGGCCATTCCATGACCTCGTCGCGAGGGTCCGGGCTGACGAACCAAGGACAGTCATTGACCTCGGCTGCGGTCCCGGGAACCTGACCGCTACGCTGGTAGATCGCTGGCCGGACGCGCACGTTGTGGGTCTGGACTCCTCGGAGGAAATGCTCCTCAAAGCACAGTCCCTCCGGGAGCAGTCCCCCCAGGAGCAGTCCGGCCGGCTGACCTTCCAGCTGGGCGATATCACGCAGTGGGTCCCCGATGCGGATACTGACGTCGTGGTCACGAATGCCGTTCTCCAATGGATTCCCGGACATCAGGAGATGTTGGCCGGTTGGCTTCGCGTCCTCAAACCGGGGGCATGGTTTGCCATGCAGGTACCGGGAAACTTCACGTCGCCGTCCCACACCCTGATGCGGCAACTGGCCGAATCGCCAAGGTGGTCTACACGGCTGGGTGGCGTGCTTCGACACGATGGCGCTGTGGGCAGTCCTGCGGACTACCTGGGCATCATGCTCGACGCCGGATGTGCAGCAGACGCTTGGGAGACCACCTACCAGCAGGTTCTGCAAGGTGAAGACCCGGTATTGGAGTGGGTCCGGGGCACTGGACTTCGTCCAATATTGGCAGCCCTGACCCCCGTGGAGGCATCTGAATTCGAAGCGGAATACTCGGCCCTGCTGCGTGAGGCCTACCCTTCGACGATCCACGGAACGCTCTACCCTTTCCGTCGCGTTTTCGCCGTAGCCCAAAAGGCCGCATGACCCTGCAGCACGCTTCGACGCACGTAGCATTCAGTTTCCTCGGCCGTGACAGCTTGTTACTGACCGGCGTCGCTGGTCTAATTCTCGGCATGGACCAAGGACGCTTCGTACAAGAGATGCCCCGCGTGGAGCCGGCGCCAGGCCGGATCTCCTCGTGACTCCCACCGGGGATTTTCCGGGAAGCTGGCGCCCCAACACCAGCAGCGCCGTAGCGCTCTTTGAACAATTGAGACTGCGCATCATTGAACTGGTGGATGCCGGAATCCTTGCCGTTGGCGCCAAGCTTCCTCCTGTTCGCAATCTGGCCGGGGTGCTGGATGTCGCTCCGCACACCGTGGCCCGTGCATATAAGGAACTGGAAGCAGCCGGGGTAGTGGCAACACGTGGGCGCAATGGCACTGTGGTCTGCCCGCGGGATGATCGTTGGGGAGCACTAGCCGGTGTTGCCGCAGAATATGCCGCCGCCGCCAAGGCCCAAGGAGCTTCGTTCGCTGAGGCAGTGCAGCTTCTTGCTGCTGCCTATGATGCCGACTGATACCGATCAGTAGCATGTGAGGCACGACATGGAAATTCGAAGAAGTTTTCGATTAGCATTGGTAGGTGCCCAAAGCCTTAGCTGAAGATACCGCCATGGATGCCGTGAACGGCGTCTCCGTCCTTCCCGATACCAAACCCGCCAAGCCGGATCTTTCCCGTTTGGTGGTCAAGGGTGCCCGGGAACACAATTTGCGAAACGTGGACCTCGATCTCCCCCGTGACGCCATGATCGTGTTCACGGGACTCTCCGGTTCCGGGAAGTCGTCCCTGGCTTTTGACACGATCTTCGCAGAGGGCCAGCGCCGCTACGTGGAGTCGTTGTCCGCGTACGCGCGTCAATTCCTTGGGCAGGTGGATAAGCCTGATGTCGATTTCATCGAGGGTTTGTCTCCTGCTGTATCCATCGACCAGAAGTCCACCAGCAAGAATCCGCGTTCCACGGTGGGCACCATCACCGAGATCTACGACTACATGCGGTTGCTCTGGGCGCGCGTAGGCCGGCCACACTGCCCTGTTTGTGGAGAGCCCATCGCCCGGCAGACGCCGCAACAGATCGTAGACCAGCTCCTGGAACTGGATCCTGGCACACGGTTCCAGGTCCTTGCCCCGGTTGTACGCGGCCGCAAGGGTGAGTTTGTCGATCTCTTCAAGGAGCTGACCGCAAAGGGCTATTCCCGTGCCCGTGTGGACGGCGAACTTGTCCAGCTGAGCGATCCTCCCAAGCTCGGCAAACAGTTCAAGCACACCATCGAGGTTGTGGTGGATCGCCTGGTGGTCAAGGAAGAGATCAGCCAACGTCTTACTGACTCCGTCGAGACAGCCCTGGGCCTTGCAGAAGGCCGGGTGCTGGTGGAGTTCGTGGACCTCGATGCCGAGGATCCCGAGCGTATCCGCGCCTTCTCGGAGAACCTGGCGTGTCCCAACGAGCACCCGTTGGCCATTGACGAAATTGAACCGCGCTCATTCTCCTTCAACAACCCCTTCGGTGCCTGCTCTGCCTGCAGTGGCATCGGAACGCGGCTGGAAGTGGATGAAGAGCTCATAGTTCCCAATCCGGAACTCTCCCTGGGTGAGGGCGCCATTGCTCCTTGGGCACTGGGCACAGCGACAACGGAGTATTGGAACCGGCTCCTCGAGGGCCTGGCACATGAACTGGGCTTCTCCATGAAGACATCGTGGGAGAAGCTGCCCAAGGAGGTCCGCAACACCGTCCTTCACGGCAAGGACCACAAGGTTGTTGTCCAGTACAAGAACCGCTTTGGTCGTGAGCGCAAGTACAGCACTGGGTTTGAAGGTGCCATCCAGTACGTCCACCGCAAGCACGGAGAAACGGATTCCGACTGGGCACGCGACCGGTACGAAGAGTACATGCGGCAGATTCCCTGCCCTGAATGCAACGGTGCGCGCCTCAACCCGGCGTCGCTGTCCGTGCTCATCAACGGGAAGTCGATCGCCGAGGTCGCTGCCTTGCCGATGCGTGAGTGCGCGGAGTTCCTGGGAAGCCTTACCCTGACCAACCGGGAAGCCCAGATCGCCAACCAGGTTCTGAAGGAAATCCAGGCCCGCCTGACCTTCCTCCTTGACGTCGGCTTGGAATACCTCAACCTGGAGCGCCCCTCGGGTACCTTGTCCGGTGGCGAGGCCCAACGGATCCGCCTGGCCACCCAAATCGGCTCCGGCCTGGTGGGTGTCCTCTACGTTTTGGACGAACCATCCATTGGGTTGCACCAGCGTGACAACCGGCGACTGATCGAGACGCTCACCCGACTCCGGGATCTCGGTAACACCCTGATCGTGGTGGAACATGACGAAGACACCATCCACGAAGCAGACTGGGTTGTTGACATCGGACCCGGTGCCGGTGAACACGGCGGCCAAGTGGTGCACTCCGGAACCTACAAGGAACTCCTGGAGAACCCTGACTCGCTGACGGGCGCCTACTTGTCCGGACGCCGCAAGATCGATATCCCCGCCAAACGCCGAAAGTACGACAAAAAGCGTGAGCTCAAGGTCGTGGGCGCCAGGGAGAACAATCTCAACAACGTAGACGCCACGTTCCCCTTGGGACTTTTCACCGCGGTGACGGGTGTCAGTGGTTCCGGCAAATCCACGTTGGTGAACGAGATCCTGTACAAGGTCCTCGCCAACAAGCTTAACGGCGCAAAACAGGTTGCAGGACGGCACCGCACGGTTGCCGGGCTGGAGCATCTGGACAAGGTGGTCCACGTCGATCAAAGCCCCATCGGCCGGACACCCCGGTCCAACCCGGCTACCTACACCGGTGTCTTTGACAACATCCGGAAACTCTTCGCTGAGACCACTGAAGCCAAGGTACGTGGTTACCAGCCGGGACGGTTCTCGTTCAACGTCAAGGGTGGGCGCTGCGAGGCGTGTTCCGGCGACGGTACGTTGAAGATCGAGATGAACTTCCTGCCGGACGTCTACGTCCCTTGCGAAGTGTGCCACGGCGCCAGGTACAACCGGGAAACCCTTGAAGTTCACTACAAGGGCAAGACCATTGCCGACGTCCTCAACATGCCAATAGAGGAAGGTGCAGAATTTTTCGCTGCCTTCACTCCGATCGCACGGCATTTGAACACCTTGGTGGACGTGGGCCTTGGTTACGTCAGGCTTGGGCAGCCGGCAACCACCTTGTCTGGCGGGGAGGCCCAGCGCGTAAAGCTGGCTGCCGAGCTCCAGAAGCGTTCCAACGGTCGCAGCATATACGTCCTCGATGAGCCCACCACTGGCTTGCACTTTGAGGACATCCGCAAGCTGCTCATGGTTCTTCAGGGCTTGGTGGACAAAGGCAATACCGTGATCACCATTGAGCACAACCTGGACGTGATCAAGTCTGCGGACTGGATTGTGGATCTTGGCCCCAACGGGGGTTCGGGCGGAGGAAAGATCGTCGCCACAGGAACGCCGGAGCAGGTCGCAAAATCCACGGATAGCCACACAGCGACGTTCCTGGCCGAGATTCTCGGTTAGTTACTCACGGACGGCTGTGAGGCCACCAGAGGAAAATCTTCGGGACCTCGGAAGTATTCCGGTAGCGGCATGCGAGTTTCAGGCATGCCGCTACTCGTGAGAAACTAACCCGGTGACTCAAACAACGGTGCCCGTAATATTCGATCTGGACGGCACCCTTGTCGATCCTGCCGGCGGTATCACGGGAGGCATTTCTGCTGCCCTCCGGGAAATGGACCTCCCTGTTCCCGAACAAGCCGTGCTGAATTCCATGGTGGGTCCCAAACTCAGCGATTCCCTCCTCCATTTGGCGAACGTCCCCAGCGAATTGGTGGATGAAACCATTGAGCGATACCGGGGCCACTACAAAGAAACCGGCATTGGCCAAAGCAAGTTGTACCCGGGAATCTTCGACCTCCTCGAATTCTTCGCGGAGACTGGCCGGCCCGTCGCGGTGGCCACCCAGAAGCCGCAGTCAATTGCGCGCCTCGTGCTGGAGCACCATGGAATTGCTGACTTCTTCGTTTCCATCCGCGGGGCTGCGGATGACGAATCCCTGAAGGCCAATACAGCGTCCGGCAAGGTGGAAATCGTCGCCGCGGCGTTAAATGATCTCCACTCCCAGCCGGCCGTCATGGTGGGGGACAGGCATCAAGACGTCGCAGGCGCTCTGGCCAATGGATTGGACTGCATCGGAGTCAGTTGGGGATTTGCACCGGATGGTGAACTTGAGCAAGCCGGAGCAGTCGCGGTGGTAAACACTGCCCTCGAACTGCGCACCAAAATTGAAGAACTTGACGCTGTCCGCGCGGCAGCCCTGAGCGAGGTACAAAACGATGGCAGTCTTTGATGCGATCCGCTGGACAACCCGAGGCCTGATTTCCTCCACGTGCCGTCCAACGGTCATTGGGCTCGAGAACGTTCCCAAGGATGGGCCATTCATCGTCGCCCCCAACCACCTCTCCTTCCTTGACAGCGTCATCGTTCAGGCGCTGATGCCCCGCCCTGTTGCCTTCTTTGCCAAAGCGGAATACTTCACCACCAAGGGCGTCAAAGGCGCCGTGATGAAGTCGTTCTTCGAGGCAGTAGGTTCCATTCCCGTCGAGCGCGGTGAACAAGCGGCCAGTGTCCAGGCGCTCAAGACCCTGCTGGACATCCTGGAATCCGGGAAGGGCATCGGCATCTACCCGGAAGGCACACGATCCCGCGACGGTATTCTTTACCGCGGCAGGACGGGCGTGGGGTGGCTTGCCTTGACCACGGGCGCTCCGGTGATACCGGTGGGGCTGATCGGCACGGAGCAGTTGCAGCCTGCGGACAAGAACGCCGTTCGGCCGCAGCACTTCACCATGAAGGTTGGCGAGCCCCTCTACTTCGACAAGACAGGCCCGGACCACTCCCTTCCCGCCCGCCGCGAAGTCACTGACAAGATCATGGATGCCATTGCACTGCTTAGCGGCCAGGAGCGGTCCACCAGCTACAACCAAAGCAAAGCCGTCGACTGACGCCTTGGTGACCGCGCCACCGTGGCAATGAGTGTCGTTCCGGTTCACTAGACTGGAAACGTGGCAGATCCAGCAAGTTACCGGCCCCAAACAGGTGAAATTCCCACCACTCCGGGCGTCTACCGTTTCCGTGACCCCCATGGCCGGGTCATCTATGTGGGCAAGGCAAAAAACCTCCGTTCCCGGCTGAATTCGTACTTCGCGAATCCTGCAGGACTCCTCCCGAAGACCCATGCAATGGTCCACGCGGCCAGCAGTGTTGAATGGACCGTGGTGGGGAGCGAGCTGGAATCGCTGCAATTGGAATACACCTGGATCAAGGAATTCAAGCCTCGGTTCAACGTCGTATTCCGGGATGACAAGACGTATCCCTACCTCGCCGTCACCATGGGGGAGAAGTACCCCAGGGTGCAGGTCATGCGCGGTGAAAGAAGGAAGGGCACCAGGTACTTCGGTCCCTATACAGCCGGTGCCATCCGGGAAACCATGGACACACTCCTGCGGGTCTTCCCTGTGCGGAGCTGCAGCGCAGGCGTCTTTAAACGGGCTGAGTCCAGCGGACGACCCTGCCTCCTGGGTTATATCGACAAGTGTTCCGCTCCCTGTGTCGGACGGGTCACCCCCGACGAACACCGTGGCCTGGCAGAAGACTTCTGTTCCTTCATGGGCGGCGAAGCCAAGCGCTTCATCAGCCGCTTGGAGAAAGACATGTCAGCCGCCGTAGCCGAATTGGACTACGAGCGCGCGGCCGGGCTCAGGGACGACATCATCGCTCTCCGCAAGGTCTTTGAACGCAACGCGGTGGTCCTCGCGGAGGATACCGACGCGGACGTGTTCGCGCTTCACGAGGACGAACTCGAAGCTTCCGTGCAGGTGTTCCACGTTCGCGGCGGACGTGTCCGCGGGCAGCGCGGTTGGGTCGTAGAAAAAGTCGAGGATGCTACGACGCCGGAACTCATCGAACACCTGCTGCAGCAGGTCTACGGTGAGGACAGTGAAGTACAGGGTCGAATTCCACGCGAAGTCCTGGTTCCGGAGAACCCCAGTAACCATGCTGAACTCACGGAATGGCTGGGAGGCTTGCGCGGTGCCAAGGTGGACATCCGCGTACCACAGCGCGGTGACAAGGCCGCCCTGATGTCCACCGTGCGCGAGAATGCAGAGCAAGCCTTGAAACTGCATAAGACGCGCCGTGCAGGAGACATTACTGTCCGCTCCGTTGCCCTCCAGGAACTGCAGGAGGCCTTGGAGATTCCGGTTCCCCTGCTGCGGATCGAGTGCTTCGATATTTCCCACGTTCAAGGAACAAACGTGGTGGCTTCCATGGTGGTGGTGGAAGATGGGCTGCCCAAGAAGTCCGACTACCGGAAATTCTCCATTACGGGCGCTGCAGCCGCCGACGATACTGCGGCCATGCACGACGTCCTGACCCGTCGCTTCAGGCACTATCTCACGGACAAGGCCGCCCAGGTCCCGATCGTTTCCGGCGAAATCATCAACCCGACACGTAGCAGTGCACAAACTAACAGGGACAAGAGCAGCACTGACGTGCCGCCGTCGGACCCTACTTTGCCCGCCCCGAAGGCCAAGTTCGCCTACCCGCCCAACCTGGTGGTGGTGGATGGAGGTCAGCCGCAGGTCAACGCGGCGGCCCGCGCCCTGGCGGAATTGGGCATTGATGACGTTTACGTGGTGGGTCTGGCCAAACGGCTCGAGGAAGTCTGGCTGCCTGATAGCGACTTCCCCGTGATCCTGCCCCGGACGTCGCAAGGGTTGTACCTCCTGCAGCGGATCCGTGACGAAGCCCACCGATTCGCTATCACCTTCCACCGCCAGAAGCGCGGCAAGGCCATGACAGTGTCCGTCCTGGACGGCGTGCCCGGCCTGGGGGAGGCGAAACGGAAGGCCCTGGTGGCACACTTCGGATCGCTCAAGAAGATCAAGGCCGCATCCGTGGAGGAGCTCACCTCTGCCAAGGGCATCGGGCCGGCTCTGGCTGCCGCAGTGGTCCAGCACCTTGGTTCTGCTGCGGACACCGGTGAAACGGCACCTGCGGTGAACATGACCACCGGCGAAATCCTTGAATCTTAGCTAGGGTAAGAACTTGGCCGGTCGGCGCAAGAGTGCTGCCGGGCGCCTGAGACGCGGCAACGTGGGCCATGCTGCCCCAGGCGGCTACCACAAGCTTTCGAATGACCACTTCCGACGAAACGGGGACAACAGATGGATGAGGCTACGGCAGAGTCCGGCACGGAGCAGGACGGCCTGACGCCCGTCAAGCCGCCTGAGGCGGAGTTGCTGGTGGTAACCGGCATGTCGGGTGCCGGACGCAGCACCGCCTCCGATGCTCTGGAGGATCACGGCTGGTACGTCGTCGACAACCTTCCTCCGCAAATGTTGGGCACGCTGGCAGAAATCGTCTCGCATGCGCCAAAGTCGATACCCAAGCTGGCCGTAGTTGTGGACGTCCGGAGCAAGGACCTCTTCACCGATATTCAGACTGCGTTGGGAGCTTTGAGCGCCAGCGGCATCACCTTCCGGGTACTCTTCCTGGACGCCAACGACGACGTCCTGGTCCGCCGTTTCGAGCAGGGACGTCGCCCGCATCCGCTGCAGGGCGGTGGAAGGATCCTCGACGGCATCGGCATCGAGCGTGAGGTCCTCCGGGAACTTCGTGAGCACGCCGACGTCGTTCTGGACACCTCGGACTTCAACGTCCATGGCTTGGCCACAGCCATCACGGAGCTGTTCAGCGATACCGGGCCTGTGACGCTACGCCTGAACGTCATGAGTTTTGGCTTCAAGTACGGGCTCCCCGTGGACGCCAACTTCGTGGCCGATGCCCGCTTTATCCCCAACCCGCACTGGGTACCCCAGCTTCGGCCCCACACCGGCTTGGACGAGGACGTCAGCGACTACGTCCTGGGCGCGGAGGGTGTTCAGGAGTTCGTGGACCGTTACGTTAGGGCGTTGGAGCCTGTCCTGGACGGCTACCGCCAGGAGAACAAGCACTACGCCACGCTGGCGGTTGGTTGCACCGGCGGCAAGCACCGTTCGGTGGCGGTTACGGTGGAACTTTCCAAGCGCCTTGCGCAGTACCCCCGTGTCACCGTGACCACCACCCACCGCGACTTGGGACGCGAGTAGTGGGGGTCCTGACGGGCCCGCTGCCACTTATACCGCCCAAGGGCGTTCCCGGTAGCCAGCAAAAGAAGAGCCCCTCCGTTGTCGCCTTGGGAGGCGGTCACGGACTGGCAGCTTCGCTGTCTGCCCTTCGTTTGCTCACGTCCGAGCTGACGGCAATCGTCACGGTAGCGGACGACGGCGGCAGCTCCGGGCGTCTCCGCGACGAGTACGGCGTCCTCCCCCCGGGAGACCTGCGGATGGCCCTGAGCGCTCTTTGCGACGACACGGATTGGGGCCGGACCTGGCGCGATGTCATGCAGCACCGCTTTGAAGCCGGTTCGGCCAAAGGGGGGTCACTGGACAATCACGCCATGGGTAACCTGCTGATCGTCACACTGTGGGAACTTTTGGGCGACACCGTTGCCGGCCTCAAGTGGGCTGGAGCGTTGTTGGGTGCCCGCGGACAAGTGCTGCCCATGTCCAGCATCCCACTTACCATTGAGGGCAAGGCGCAGGTGGAATTACCGGGCGGCGGCCATGAACTGCGGACGGTTCGGGGGCAGGCAAAGTGTGCTGTGGCTGGGAAACTGGAAGAAGTCAGGCTCTTGCCCGAAGCCGCCCCTGCCTGCACTGAGGCGCTCACTGCGATTGAGCTGGCTGATTGGGTCATTCTGGGCCCTGGTTCCTGGTACACCTCAGTCCTGCCGCATTTGCTGCTGCCTGAGCTTCGGCGGGCCCTCGGTGATACGGCTGCCAAGCGTTGCCTCACCATGAACCTGGATGTGGAAACCAAGGAAACGTCCGGCATGACGGCAGCGGACCACTTGGATGTCCTGCGCCGCTATGCACCTGAGTTCACTGTGGACGTCGTCCTGGCGGATCCCGCAGCGGTGCAGGATCGCAAGGCCTTCGAGAAGGCGGCAGCGATGATCGGCGCCGAAGTGGTGTTGGGTAGAGTAGGGGCGTCGAGGCGCCGCCCCGTCCATGATCCACTGCTGTTGGCAGCGGCGTACCACGATATTTTCGGGAACAGTTAGGAACACGCGATGGCACTTACTGCGTCGGTCAAGGACGAACTGTCCCGGCTGGACATCAAGAAATCTTCGGTCCGCAAGGCGGAGGTTTCGGCAATGCTGCGTTTTGCAGGCGGCTTGCACATTATTTCGGGGCGGATCGTTATCGAGGCCGAAGTCGATCTCGCTTCAACCGCCCGCCGTCTCCGGGCAGCGATCGCGGAAGTCTACGGACATCAGAGCGAAATCATCGTCGTATCCGGTGGAGGCCTGCGGCGGGGGAGCCGTTACGTCGTCCGCGTTGTGCGCGACGGCGAAGCACTTGCCCGCCAAACGGGCTTGTTGGATGGCCGGGGGCGACCTGTGCGGGGGCTCCCCTCCGCCGTCGTCAACGGTTCAGCGGCCGATGCCGAGGCAGTGTGGCGGGGCGCTTTCCTGGCCCATGGTTCACTCACGGAACCGGGGCGATCATCGTCCCTTGAGGTGACGTGCCCCGGCCCCGAGTCCGCGTTGGCATTGGTCGGCGCAGCCCGCCGCCTCGGCATCCAGGCCAAGGCGCGCGAAGTTCGCGGCGTTGACCGCGTGGTCATTCGTGACGGCGACACCATCGCTGCCCTCCTCACCCGCATGGGCGCCCATGACGCCCTGATGGTTTGGGAAGAACGGCGCATGCGAAAGGAAGTCCGTGCCACCGCCAACAGGCTCGCCAACTTCGACGACGCCAACCTGCGCCGCTCAGCCCAAGCCGCGGTGGCTGCGGGCGCCAGGGTGGACCGTGCATTGGAAATCCTGGGAGATGACGTTCCGGACCACCTCAAGTACGCAGGAGAGCTCCGGGTGGCGCACAAGCAGGCAAGCCTGGATGAACTCGGCCGCCTGGCTGATCCGCCCATGACCAAAGACGCCATAGCGGGCCGTATCCGCCGACTTCTGGCCATGGCAGATAAGCGTGCCTTGGATTTGGGCATCCCGGGCACTGAGGCAAATGTGACTCCGGAAATGATGGACGAGTAGGCCGCACCCATAGAATCGACAAAGTGCGGAGGAAATACTGCGAGGGCACCGCGGGTTGTTCCCGGTGGAGGCAAGAGCAGGCTTTCTTCGCCAAGGATTTCCGGCCGGTCCGCTGGCCGGATGAAATAACGAGAGTTACCAACCCGGACGTGAGTCCATTACATTGGAGGATTTCGTGACAGAGTACGTTCTGCCCGAGCTCGGCTACGACTACGCAGCACTCGAGCCGCACATTTCGGCAAAAATCATGGAGCTGCACCACAGCAAGCACCATGCGGCATACGTTGCAGGCGCCAACAACGCCCTCTCCCAGCTGGCCGAAGCGCGCGAGAAGAATGATTTCGCCAACATCAACCGCCTCTCCAAGGACCTCGCGTTCCACACCGGCGGACACATCAACCACTCCGTGTTCTGGAACAACATCTCCCCGGACGGCGGCGACAAGCCCGAAGGCGAACTGGCTGCTGCCATCGATGACGCCTTCGGTTCCTTCGATGCATTCCGTGCCCAGTTCAGCGCTGCCGCGCTGGGCCTTCAGGGTTCCGGCTGGGCTTTCCTCGCGTACGAGCCCATCGGCGGGAACCTGCTCATCGAGCAGCTCTACGATCAGCAGGGCAACGTTGCAGTAGGAACAACCCCACTGCTGATGCTGGACATGTGGGAGCACGCTTTCTACCTGGACTACGTCAACGTCAAGGCTGACTACGTCAAGGCGTTCTGGAACATCGTCAACTGGGCAGACGTTGCCAAGCGCTTCGAAGCTGCCCGCGCCAACGCCACGGGCCTCATCGTCCTCTAGTTGGTGAGTCCCGGTTCACGCCGATGTAACAAAAGTCACTTTTGGCGTGAATTGGGGCCAAATGCTGGAAAGCCTGCCTCCGCAGTTGCGGGGGCAGGCTTAGTTAAACGTAAGATGGATCACGGAAGGCGGTTAGC
Organism: Paenarthrobacter sp. TE3676; assembly: GCF_056279165.1. Classification (NCBI taxonomy): domain Bacteria; kingdom Bacillati; phylum Actinomycetota; class Actinomycetes; order Micrococcales; family Micrococcaceae; genus Paenarthrobacter; species Paenarthrobacter sp. TE3676. Next base: position 5,358 of record NZ_JBWBQU010000004.1, on the reverse strand, counting down.
CTTCAGCAACGTGGCTGGTCGCCCTCCGATCTGATAATCACCTCTGCCCAAAGACGTGCGGGGTCTGTTAGTTGGAAATATTTGATCCGACTCACTAGGCGTGCTTGCAAGAGCACCAAGGAGATTGACACATAGTGACCACCCGTATTGGTATCAACGGCTTCGGCCGCATCGGCCGTAACTACTTCCGCGCAGCACTGGCCCAGGGCGCAGACCTTGAGATCGTGGCAGTCAACGACCTCACCAGCCCCGAGACCCTCGCCCACCTCCTGAAGTACGATTCCGTTGGTGGCCGCCTCACGCAGTCCGTGGAGGTTGTTGATGGCAACCTGGTAGTCGATGGCAAGTCCATCACCGTGCTGGCCGAGCGCGATCCCGCCAACCTCCCCTGGGGCGAGCTGGGCGTGGACATCGTTATCGAGTCCACAGGTTTCTTCACCAAGGCAGCAGCGGCGCAGAAGCACATTGACGCCGGTGCCAAGAAGGTCCTCATTTCGGCACCTGCCAGCGACGAAGACATCACCATCGTCATGGGCGTCAACCAGGACCTCTACGACCCCGCAGCGCACCACATCATCTCCAACGCGTCCTGCACTACCAACTGCCTCGGCCCGCTGGCCAAGGTTGTCAATGACGCCTTCGGCATCGAGCGTGGCCTGATGACCACGGTCCACGCCTACACGGCCGACCAGAACCTGCAGGACGGCCCGCACGGCGATCTCCGCCGTGCCCGTGCTGCTGCCATCAACATGGTCCCCACGTCTACTGGTGCTGCCAAGGCAATCGGCTTGGTCCTGCCGGAGCTCAAGGGCAAGCTGGATGGTTACGCCATCCGCGTTCCCGTCCCCACGGGTTCCGCTACTGACCTCACGGTCACTGTTTCCCGCGAAGTCACTGTGGAGGAAGTCAACGCTGCCGTCAAGGCCGCGGCTGAGTCCGAGCAGTTCGCCGGAATCCTCAGCTACACGGATGCCCCCATCGTCTCCTCGGACATCGTCGGAGACCCTGCGTCCTCCATCTTCGATTCCGGCCTCACCAAGGTCATCGGCAACCAGGTCAAGGTTGTTTCCTGGTATGACAACGAGTGGGGTTACTCCAACCGCCTCGTAGACCTCACGGAGCTTGTCGCATCCAAGCTGGGCTAGGGTAGACACATGACATCTCACACCCTCAACGAACTCATCGCTGAAGGTGTCCGCGGGCGGTACATTCTGGTCAGAAGTGACCTCAATGTGCCGCTCGACGGCTCTGCAGTGACCGACGACGGCCGCATCAAGGCCTCCCTTCCGGTCCTCAAGAAGCTCTCGGACGCCGGTGCCCGTGTGCTCGTAACCGCCCACCTCGGACGCCCCAAGGGTGCTCCAGAGGATAAGTACTCACTGAAGCCCGCTGCGACCCGCCTCGCGGAGCTCGCAGACTTCAAGGTTCAGTTGGCCAACGATACTGTGGGGGACTCCGCCAAGGAACTCGCATCCGGACTCCAGGATGGCGAAGTTCTCATCTTGGAAAATGTTCGCTTCGACGCGCGTGAAACCAGCAAGGACGACGCCGAGCGCGGCGCCTTCGCTGACGAGTTGGTTGCCCTTACGGGAAGCAACGGGGCGTTCGTGGACGACGCTTTTGGTGCCGTCCACCGCAAGCACGCGAGTGTCTTCGATGTAGCCACGCGGTTGCCGTCCTACTTGGGCGATCTTGTGCACACCGAAGTAGAGGTTCTTCGGAAGCTCACCACGGATACACAACGTCCATACGTCGTGGTTCTTGGCGGCTCCAAGGTCTCAGACAAGCTGGCGGTCATTGACAACCTGCTTGGCAAAGCGGACACCATCCTTGTTGGCGGCGGCATGCTCTTCACCTTCCTGGCAGCAGCCGGGCACAAGGTTGCGGGCAGCCTCCTCGAGGAAGACCAGATTCCGGTAGTCCAGGACTACCTCAAGCGGGCCTCCGATGCCGGAACGTCGTTCGTGATTCCCACGGACGTCGTAGTCGCCAGCCGCTTCGCTGCGGATGCTGAGCACGAGGTCGTAAAGGCAGACGCCATTGAGGACAGCACTTTCGGTGCTTCCGGCATTGGCCTGGACATTGGTCCGGAATCGGCATCGGCATTCGCGGCCCAGATCGAAGGGGCCAAGACCGTGTTCTGGAACGGCCCCATGGGTGTCTTCGAATTCGAAGCCTTCTCCAGTGGCACGCGTGCCATTGCACAGGCCCTGACGGATACGGTTGCGTTCACCGTTGTCGGCGGTGGCGACTCGGCAGCAGCCGTTCGCACCCTCGGCTTCGAGGACTCGCAGTTCGGCCATATTTCCACCGGCGGCGGCGCCAGCTTGGAATACCTTGAAGGTAAGGAACTTCCTGGTTTGAGCGTCCTCGACCGCTAAGCATCAACCGACCGGCAGGACGTTACCGCGTCCTGCCGGTCGTTCCATATCTCAACGCATTCTTTGGAGTTCATGTGACTACCTCTGCCAACGGCAACTTCGTCCGCAAGCCCTTCATCGCCGGCAACTGGAAGATGAACATGGACCACGTCCAGGGCATCACCTTGCTGCAGAAGCTCGCCTGGACACTGTCCGATGCCAAGCATGACTACAGCCGCGCCGAGGTCGCAGTGTTTCCTCCGTTCACCGACCTCCGCGGTGTCCAGACGCTGGTTCAGGGTGACGAACTGGAAGTTGTTTACGGCGGCCAGGACCTGTCCCAGTTCGACTCCGGCGCCTACACCGGCGACATCTCAGGTCAGTTCCTCAGCAAGCTGGGATGTGCCTACGTCCTGGTGGGCCACAGTGAGCGCCGCACCATCCACAACGAGTCCGACGAAGTCTTGAACGCGAAGGTCAAGGCCGGCTTCCGTCACGGAGTCACGCCCGTTCTGTGCGTCGGCGAGGGCCTCGAAGTCCGTCAGTCCGGCACACACGTGGAGCACACCCTGGCCCAACTGCGCGCCGGCGTCGAAGGCCTCACAGCCGAGCAGGCAGCTGGACTCGTTGTGGCATATGAGCCCGTCTGGGCCATCGGCACCGGCGAAGTAGCCGGCCCGGAAGATGCACAGGAAATGTGTGCAGCAATTCGTACCGAGCTTGCCAGTCTCTTCGACGAGGCCGTCGCAGCCAAGACGCGCCTTCTTTATGGGGGCTCCGTCAAGGCCAACAATGCTGCCGCCATCATGGCCGAAAGCGACGTTGACGGATTGCTTGTGGGTGGCGCCAGCTTGGACCCCGCTGAGTTTGCTAACATTGTCAGGTTCGAGAGCCACCTCGTCACGGACTAGTCCGGCTCCCGTTTTCCGCTTCTTCGAAAGGCCGTCGTGGACGTTCTTCAAGTCATTCTGCAGATCCTGCTGGGTATCACCAGCCTTCTGCTGACGCTGCTCATCCTCTTGCACAAGGGACGTGGCGGCGGTTTGTCCGACATGTTCGGTGGCGGAATGAGCTCCGGATTGAGTTCGTCCGGCGTAGCCGAGCGTAACCTGAACCGCTTCACCATCATTCTTGGCATCACATGGGGCGTTGTGATCATTGGCCTGGGCCTGATTATGCGCTTTACCTCGGGTGGCGACTCCTAGTTCTTCCCAAAAAGGGAGGCTCCTTCAGAGGAGCCTCCCTTTTTCTTTGGCTGTGACACCCACCGGTAGTGCCGCCGTCGAGCACCTCGCACTAGACTGGCCCTGTTGGCCGTAAGGCCCACAGGCCGTGACGGCCGACCACCGAGTCGCTAGGGGTTCGAAAATGGTTCATGGCACGTCTGGTTATCGGGGCACCCGCGTCGGTGTGACTCAAGGTTCAGCTCCTCGACATCAAAGCGACCACGGAGCAGGAGAACAACTGCCGCGTATTCGTGTCCCCTATTGGTGCGCCAAGGGACACGAAACGCGGCTTGTTTTTCTTAAGCTGCCGGACGAACAGATTCCCAGAATGTGGGACTGTCCCAAATGTGGTTCGCCCGCCACCCGGGATCCCGGGCATGCGGCCCCAACAAGACCTGATGATGAAATCTTCAAATCGCACCTGGATTACGTTAAAGAAAGACGCTCCAGCCAAGACGCCGAAGTGGTCCTGGCCGGAGCGCTGGAGCGCCTACGCGCCCGCGGGGTCCTTCCGGACCAGCTGCTGGGGGACTCGTGACGCTGCGTTCTCGTCGATAAGCCACAGTGTCCTGGCACGCCCCGCAGGGCCTGCTGCAGGGACCTGCACAGGGTTGGCGCCTGCCAGGGCCAGACCCACGGCGCCGGCCTTATCCTCGCCGGCAACAACCATCCAGATTTCCTGCGCAGTGTTGATGGCCGGAAGTGTCAATGAAATGCGCGCCGATGGTGGCTTGGGTGAGTTCTCGACGCCCACTACGGTTCGTGACTTCTCGCGAATGCCGGCCTGCTCGGGAAAAAGCGAGGCAACGTGCGCATCGGGTCCGACACCCAGGAGCAGGATGTCAAAGCGCGGCAGGATGCCGGGCTTTTCGGGCCTGTTGTCCGATGTGTCCGCTGTATGCTCGGCCTCGGCGGCGGCCTTGAGCTCTTCCGCGTAGGCTGCCGCGGCTTCGTCCGCGGTGGCGTACTGATCGGCGGAGCCGGGTTCGTGAACCCGTGCGGGGTCGACGGCCAAGTGCGCAAGCAAAGCCTGGTGTGCTTGGCGCGTGTTCCTGTCATCGCTGTCGGCGCCGACGAATCGCTCGTCACCCCACCAGAAGTTAACCCTTGACCAATCGACGGCAGGTGCTGCCGCGGAGTCAGCCACAGCCCTCAGGGTCCCAATGCCAACGGTTCCGCCGGTGAGGACCACCGTGGCCTCGCCGTGCTTGTCCTGGACATCCACAAGCTTGGTGATGAGGCGCGCCGCTATCGCGGCCATCAAAACCTTGGAGTCGGGGTGGATGCTTACTCTTGGATCAGCGTGCACTGGTCTGGACTCTCCTCTGGCTGGTAAGTGGAAGTCCCATCGTAATCACTTCTCCGAATACTTCGTCCGGATCCAGCCGTCGGAGTTCCTCAGCAAGGCAGTCTTTGAGGCTTCTGCGGGGGAGAGTGATACGCTGCGCCGGCTGTCCCGGTTGGGTCAACTCGGCCACGGACAAGCCGGGACGGAAGAGCTGAACGTCGCCACTGGCGCGCGTGAGGCGCACGCGGCGGATTCCGGTCCCTGCCGGATCGGCAACGATCGTGACAGGGGCCTGCAGCGCGAGGCTGAGCCAGGCGGCCAGCAGGAGCGTACTCGGGGAGTCCGATGCGCCCTCGACGGCCACTGCGGAGACGGGGTCGCCATCCACTTGGTCGAAGACGGCGGCGAGTTGCATGCGCCAGTTGGTCAGGCGGGTCCAGGCGAGGTCGGTGTCGCCGGCTTTGTAGGTGGCCCGGATGTTCTC